>NZ_PIRQ01000002.1 GCF_003048535.1 Campylobacter concisus
TTTACATCTATAATTTTCGCATTGTTTTTTTCATTTTCTTATTTTTTCTTTTCTCTGAATTTAACTCTTCCTTTCTCGGCTTCTTTTGCCTTTTATCTTTTGTATCCTTTTCATTTATCCATTCAATTTGATGTATAATCATTTGTCCACCATCAGTTAGCATTTTATAATTTTCAACAATAACATATTTCGTTGTAGTTTAAAAATTTAAGCGATTGTGGTAGAAAATTTAGCTAACCTATCTTTTTTGCTTGTTTTAGTTTTATGCTCATATAACGATCTGCGCTACACTCGTTAGTCTAATAACTCCAAGCTAAGCCCATAATTTACCTATTAAATTTACCTGCCATGGCTTTGTAGATATTTAACTCATCTTGTAAAAGTGTATATTTTGCTTTTAGTAGCCCTATTTTGGCTTCTAGCTCGCTATTTTTAGCCTCTAAAAATTGCTTTAGCTCGACCTTGCCGTAGGAGTATTTTAGCTCGTAAATTTTTGAAATTTCCTCGTAGTTTTTTATCTGCTCTTGGTAATTAACAAGCAGCACTTCGTCGTTTAGGTAACTTTTGTAAAATGCGTCTATTTCGTTTAGAGCGCTATTTAGAGTGCTTATGTAGTTTAGCTTTGCAAGCTCGAAATTTGCCTCGCTAACCTTTAAATTTGACTTTAGTTTGTGGTAGTTTAAAAATGGCAAATTTAAAGCGATGTTTCCATTAAGAAATTTAAGGCTAAATACTTCTTCTTTTTTGTTGGCGCTGCTTTTGAGGCTGGCTCCTAGCGTGATGCTTGGATAAAACTCTTTTTGGCTAGCTTTATAGTTTAAAATGCCCTCTTCTATGCGGTAAATGGCCACTCTTAGATCAGGCCGGTTTGCTATGGCATTTGTTGGCACTTCTAGATCAACACCCACTCTTTTTACCGGACTTAGCGTGAGGTCTTCAAATTTAAGCTCAAATTCTGGACTCTCATTTAATAAAATTCTAAGAGTTTTTTTAGCTGTCACAAGCTCTTTTTTGGCACTTTCTATCTTATTTTGAGCGTTTAGTTGCTGTGAGTTTATATGTTTTAGACTTAGCGCCTCCTCTTTGCCAAGCTCAAATTTAAGCCCAACTATCTTATTTAGCTCATTATAAATTTCTAAAATTTGCTCATAAGTTTTTATGCTCTCGTTTAGATATAAGATCTGAAAATAGGCATCTGAGACAGAATTTATCACACTTAGCTTGCTAGCTTCTAGGTCAAATTTAGTAGCCTCTGCCTCAAACATCGCTGCGTCTTTGCTATTTGCTAGCTTTTGCCAAAGATCAATCTCGTAGCTAAGCCCTATGCTTGAGCCAAAACTTCTACTAGAAGCACCGCCCTCTTTTATATTTTTGCTACTTCCAGCCTCGATGCCAGCGTTAAAGCTTGGGATCAAATTTGCTTCCAAAACGCCAGCTTGAGCGAGTGCTTTATTTACGTTTATTGCTGCTTTTGCAAGGTCGGTGTTGTTTTTAAGTGCTAGCTCTACAAGCTCATCAAGGTAGCTTTGGTGATACTCTTTCCACCAAGAAGTGTTTAAATTTAGCTCCCTGCTGGCATTATCTTCAAGTAAAATTTGTTTGTAGTTTTCATCTATATTTTTAACAGCGCAGCCGCTTAAAACAAGTACTAAAGCTAAGCTTAGAAATTTCATATTACTCCCTTGAAAGCGCATCTATTGGATTTAGTTTTGAGGCATTTTTAGCTGGCATGTAGCCAAAAATGATGCCAATAGCCATCGACGTAACAAGCGCAAGCACGATCGAGCCATTTGAAAAGATCATGCTAAAACCATCTAAAAAGTTGTTAAAGATGTAGCCAATAGCATAAGAAAATCCTATGCCAATAGCACCGCCTATTAGGCAAAGCAATACCGCCTCTATCAAAAACTGCTGTAAAATGTTGCTCTGCCTAGCTCCGATCGCCATTTTAATGCCTATCTCTTTGGTGCGCTCAGTGACTGAGACTAGCATGATATTCATCACGCCTATACCACCAACTACTAGTGAAACTACGGCGATACTTGAGATGAGAAGGCGCATGGTTGAGATTGTCTCTTCGATAGTTTGCTTGATGCTATCAGAATTTCTAGTAAAGAAGTCTTTTTTGCCGTGTTTTATCGTTAAAAGATCAGTCAGGCTCTTTTCTGCGATTTGAGCATTTACGCTTTCATTTACTTTTACGGTTATTGAGCTAATAAATTTATCGCCCGTTATCTTGTTTATCACAGTCGTGTATGGAGCATAAATTTTAAGTGAGCTAGCATCGCCGATTTTAAACTCATCTTTTTGCAAAACGCCTATAATGCGAAGTGGCTTTTTATTAAAAAGAATAATCTTGCCGATCGGATCTTCGTTTTTAAATATACTATTTTTAGTGTTTTGATCTATTAGTGTGACAGAATCTGAGTTTAAAACCTCGTCTTCATCGTAAATTCTTCCCTTTTCTAGCTTTAGTCCATTTACGTCAAAGCTCCCTACTCCACCGCCTTTTAGTGTCGCTGTTAAGGAGATATTTTCATATGTTAGTACGCCTGAAGTACTTGTGTTTGGAGTGACTGAGTCAAGAAACGACTGCTTTGAGAGCATATTTGCGTCACTTATAGAGAGTGTTTTTACCCTACCTGAGAGCATATCACCAAAGCCTTTTCCTGGCATGATATCGATCGTGTTAGTGCCGATCTTTCTGATACCAGCTAAAATTTGCTCCTGCGAGCCTTTGCCAAGAGCCACGACGCTAATGACCGCTGTGATACCAATGATAATGCCAAGCATGGTTAAAAGCGATCTTAGTTTGTGAGCTAGCATCGCGCTTACCGACATTTTAAAGCTTTCAATTAGCTGATCTTTATAATAAGTAAATTTGCTCTTTTCTGGCTGGCTCTGCTTTGTGGCCTCGTAAATTTCGCTATTTTTTACATTGTCGCTTACGATGTTGCCATCTTTTATTTCAATCACACGACTCGCGTACTCGGCGATCTTTGGATCGTGCGTGACGATGATGATGGTGTGGCCTTTTTTGTAAAGATCAACTAAAATTTCCATCACTCTTAGCCCACTTTTGCTATCAAGCGCGCCAGTTGGCTCATCAGCCAAGATGATCTCGCCACCATTCATCAGCGCCCTTGCTATGGATACCCTTTGCTGCTGTCCGCCTGAGAGTTTATTTGGTAAATTTTTAGCCTTTTCGCTAAGGCCAAGGGAGTCTAAAATCTCCATTCCTCTTTTTTCTCGGTCGCTCTTATTTGCCCCTGCGTAAATGCTAGGAAGTGCGACATTTTCAAGGGCGTTCATCGTGCTAAGAAGGTTGTATCTTTGAAATATAAAGCCAAATTTATCTCGTCTAAGCTTGGCAAGCGAGTCGCTATCAAATTTTGATATATCTTTGCCATCTAGCAGGTACTGCCCGCCACTTGGGCTGTCTAAGCAGCCAAGGATGTTCATCAGAGTTGATTTACCAGAGCCAGACTGACCGATGATAGCTATAAATTCGCCCTTTTTTATCTCTAAATTTATGCCATGAAGAATTTCTATCTCATTATCGCCAAGCTTAAAGCTTTTTGTGATATTTTTTAGACTTATCACTTAAAACTTCTTATTTTCTTTTTCGATCATCTTGGCTATTTCGCTTGCCGAGCCTTGTGATGTGATGATCTCATCACCCTCGTTTACGCCACTAATTATTTGCGTATCGAGGTTGTCTTTTATGCCAGTTTTGACCGCTGTTTTTACCGTTTTGCCGTCTTTTAAAATATAGACAAAAGTACCGTTTTCATCTCTTTTGATGCCGATACTTGGTACGATGATAGCGTCCTTTACATTTGCTATTAAAAGCTCATTTTGTGTTGTCATGCCTATTCTTAAAATTTTATCTTTATTTTCAACTATGCTTTGAGCATAATAATAAACAGCTGAGTTGCTTGAAGTGCTTGAGCTTGTGGATTTGCTACTACTGCTAGAACCATAGCTACCATCGCTTAATGTCGTTAAGCCAGGGTCGATTGAGCTAACCGTCGTTTGAAATTTTTTCGTTGGTTCAGAGAGGATCGAGTACTCAACTGGTGTGCCGACTTTAATCTTGGTGATGTCGCCCTCGGCTATTTGCATCTTCATCTTGACATAGCTAAGATCTGCGATCTTTACGATAGTTGGCGTAGTTTGATTAGCATTTACAGTCTGTCCCTCTTCGACCTGTACGCTTACTATTATGCCATCTCTTGGCGCGGTGATCTTTGTGTAGCCTAAATTTATCTTAGCTGTGCTTAGCTCAATATTTGTCTGTTTTATCTGAGCTTCAAGCTCCTTTATCTTGGCGCTATTTGTGCTATAAGTATTTTTTGCACTTTCAAATTCTTGTTTTGAAGTGGCGTTTTTGGCAAAAAGTGCATTTTCTCTATCAAACTGCGTTTTTGCAATGTTTAGAGCCACTTTTGCACTTTCAAGCTGAGCTTTGTAGATGGCTAGCTGAGCCTCTTTATTATCTATGCTATTTTGCTGGGTCGAGCTATCGATACTTGCGATCATATCGCCTTTTTTGACCTGATCTCCAAGCTTAACGTAGAGTTTTTTTATCTGGCCACTCACCTGAGCACCCACATCAACTAGCTCGGTAGCGAAAATTTCTCCAGTCGCATCGACTTTTTTGCTAAATGAGCCCCTTTTTGCCTTTTTGGTGATAAATTCCACCTTTTCATCTTTTATCTTAAAAAAATTATCATAGATAAAATATCCACCGACGCCTAAAATAAGCAGGATTATTAAAATTTTAGATTTTTTCATTGCTTCTCTTTGTAAAAAATTGGTCAATTTTACTTAATAAGATTAAAATTCTCTTTAAACTTCCTCTTTTGCCATGCCAGCCTCTATCAAAAACCTACTCGGTTGGTAGTTGATCTTCTTTATCTTGTCGTATTTTGCGTAACTTAGATAGAGTTCGTCTTTTGCTCTGGTTACCGCTACGTAAAAGAGCCGCCTCTCTTCTTCTAGGCTGCCGCCCATGCTCATTAGCTTTAAATTTGGAAAGCGGTTTTGCGCGAGATCGACGATAAAAACTTGGTCAAACTCAAGCCCCTTGCTCGCATGCACGCTAAGTAAGCTAACGCCCTGCCCTTCGCTCATCTCGTTGCTTCCAAGGGCTAGGAAGTTATAAAATTTACTGATATCTTGATACTTTTTAGCTAGCTCGCTTAGCACCACACTCTTTGCCATTATACGCTCTTTGACCTCTTCTTTGAGTGCTAGATCAACATTGCCGTTTTTTAGAGTTGCCCTTTTTGTGCTGATGTTTTCGACGATTAGTGAGTAAATTTTGCTAGTTTTTATCTCATTTATCATTGTAGCTGGCTTTGAGATATTTCTCATGGCTCTTAAAAAGTTGTAAATTTCATATAAAAACTGCGCCCCGCTCTCGCTTAGCTTTTGTAGTTTTAGTATCGGATGACCTAGAAATTTATCGCTAAAGCCAAGCTTAGAAAACCTTGAAACTTCGGCAAATTCATCAAGATCGTCAAAAAGGCCTAGCTGGTAGTTTCGCCTTTTATTTGATGAGATATTTACGCTCTCGTCTGGATCAAGGATGCCTTTTATCAAATTTCCATGCCCAAGCTTCAGTAGTGCGTCAAAAATTTCTTTGCTAACTGCGCTGCCAACGCCCTTTGCGTATTCGCAAATGTGGATAAATGCCATTATATCTTTTGGATTGACATAAATTCCCATGATGTCGATGAGCGCTTTGATCTCGCGGCTCTCAAAGAAGCTCACCCCACCCTTTCGCTTCGAGCCAATACCTCGCTCTTTTAGCGCAACCTCGATGCCATCAGCTGATGAGTTATTTCTAAAAATTATGGCGATATCTTCTCTATTAAATGGCGAAAGCGAGATGATGTCGGCGATATTTTGATACTGATCAAAAAGCTCGTTATAGACAAGCAACCTTGGAGGCTTAAAATTTCCCTCGCGGCTAACTGTTAGGTGCTTTTCATAAAGCCTTGGGTTATTGTTGATGACCTTATTTGCAAGGGCAAGTATGCTAGAGCTTGAGCGGTAGTTTACATTTAAAGCATAGATATTTGCGTTTGGGAAGCGATCTTTAAATGAGCCAATGATCTCGATATTTGCGCCGTTAAATGCGTAAATGCTTTGATCAAAATCGCCCACGCAAAAGAGGCTCTTTGTCGCAAATGCGTCTATGAGGCTACCTTGAAGTGTGTTTGTATCTTGATACTCATCGATCAAAATTTCATCATAAGCTAAATTTGCCCCTTTTTTTAGCTCGTCGCGCATTTTTATGAGCAGATCGTTAAAGTCAGCGTAGGAAAATTTAGCCTTTTCAGCCTCAAATTCCTCTAAAACATCTTCATAAATTTCGGCATAAACGCCCTGCTCTTCACTTTTCTCACTTATCCATTTGCCAAATGTAGTGCCCTGCTCGCTGTTTTGAAATAGCGAGTAAAGATCATATAGATAAGCCCCGCCATAAGGTTTGACGTCACTTAAATGGTAAAATTTTCGTCTCTCAACAAGACTTTTTAAAAGCGTCTTTAGCTCGCTTGGTTGCTTTAGCGTGACGCCTTTATCAAGACTTTTTAAAAGTGAAAATGAGACCGAGTGGAAGGTGCCTGCGGTGATTTTAGAGGTTATGGCCTTGTCAAAATATCTATTTAAGCGCTCGATCATCTCGCTGGCCGCTTTATTAGTGAAAGTTAGCAGCAAAATTTTTTCTGGCGCAACGCCTAAATTTAAAAGATGAGCTATGCGTGCGACGATGGTGCTAGTCTTGCCAGTACCAGCTGAGGCGATGATAAGATTGTGTCCAAATGGCGCAGTTGCTGCGGTGTATTGTTCTTTGTTTAACCTAGATAAGGGCATGTTTTCCTCTTTTTTAAAAAGGCCTAATTATAGCTACTTAAACTTTAACAGCTATAATCATGCAAATGAAAAAGCTTAAATTTCTAAAATTTCTTGCCCTATTTTTGGCTCTAATGGTCGCTATTTTTTTGATACTGGATCAAATTTACCCACTAAATTTAGATGCATTAAAAAAAGACGAGGCCAAAATTTTGCTTGACAAAAATGGAAACATTATAAATATGAAGCTTAGCAGCGATGGAATTTGGAGATTTCACGAGCAAAATTTTCCAAGCTCGCTAAAACAAAGCGTCGTTCTCTTTGAGGATAGATACTTTTACTACCATTTTGGCGTAAATTTTGCCTCCATTTTTAGAGCATTTTTCCACAATCTAAGAAGCGACAACCGCATAGGGGCCAGCACTATCACGATGCAAGTAGCAAGGATGCTTGAGCCAAGTGATAGGAGCTATAAAAATAAGATAAGAGAAATTTTTAGAGCATTTCAGCTTGAGCTTCACTTTAGTAAGGAAGAAATTTTAAATTTTTATCTAAATTTAGCACCGTATGGTGGCAATATCGAGGGTGCAAAGGCGGCAAGTTTCTTTTACTTTGGCAAGGAGCTAAATGAGCTAAGCTACGCTCAGGCTGCACTTTTAAGCACGATCCCTAAAAATCCAAACAAAAATAGACTAGACCGCGTTTCAAACATAAACGCCCTAAAAAACAGGGTCATAAAGATGCTTTACAAAGCAAAGCTAATAGATCTTAGTGCTTTTAAAAGAGCGCAGGCTGAGCCATTTAAAAATGTAAGAGCAAAAGCTATCGTAACTGCGGAAGATTATGCAAATGTCGCTTTTAAAAACCAAATTTCAAAGGCGAGCTTGGATCTAAATTTACAAAAAGATATGCTTAAAATTTTAAAAGATACGATGTTTTCGCTAAAGGCTAAAAATGCAAACAACGCAGCAGCCGTAGTCATTGACAATAAAAAAATGAGTGTTGTTGCCTTCATCGGCTCGCACGATGAGCATGCGCGTGACGGTAAAAACTCAGCTCTAAATATGAAGCGAAACACCGGCAGCACGCTAAAGCCTTTTATCTACTCGCTAGCCCTTGATAGCGGGCTTATCACACCAAATTCTCAGTTAATTGACACGCAAATTTATATAAAAGAGTATGCTCCAAAGAATTTTAGTAATGATTTTTTAGGTATCGTAAGCGCGAAAGATGCCCTAAATTTTAGTCTAAATATTCCGGTTATAAATTTAAACTTAAAACTAAAAGACAATTCGCTTTACGAACTACTTGAAAAAGTAAATTTAGTAGATGAAAATAAGGAGTATTATGGAGCTTCTATAACGCTTGGAAGTGCTGAAATGAGCCTGCTTGATCTTGCTCATCTTTATACTATTTATGCAAATGACGGCATTTATAGGCCACTTGAGTTTGCAGGAAAAAACTACAAAAATGAAGAGAAAAATGTAACTCTAATCTCGCCTCAAAGTGCTTATTTAACCGCTAAAATGATGGGCGAAGCCTCAAGATCATATCTAAAAAATGCTTGGCAGTACGCCCAAAATACGCCAAAGATCGCTTTTAAAACTGGCACAAGCGCAAACTCACGTGATCTTTATGCCATAGGCGTTGATGAAAATTACACAATTGCTATTTGGATTGGAAATTTTAATGCCAGTAAAACTGATAAATTAACAGGACTAAATGACGTATCAAAGAGCCTTTTTGATATGTTTAAGATAATCGCTCAAAAAGAGAAGTTAAGATTTATGAGTGAGCCAGATGGCATAGAAAAGCTACCAACCTGCCTCGATGCCTTTAACTATGAAAAGTGTAAGAAAATGGCGCTTGATGATAGGATAAAGGGTGTAGATTTAAAAGATAAATGCGAAAGTTTAAGAGGTGAAGAGCTTGATTTTTTGGTTAAGAATGAGCTTTTGGATAAAGAAGAGATACAAAAAAGTCCTTGTGCTGAAATTTTTAAAGATAAAAAGCCAGTTTTTGCCTATCCGTATGACAATGAAGAGATAGTGACAGATGAAAATATTACACAAGTTATGGTAAAATGCTACGCGTTTTTAGGCGATGAAATTTACCTAAAAATAGATGATTTGAACTTTTCTAAGATAGAAAATGCAAGCGAAAAAAAGTTTGATCTAACTCTTGGCGAGCACAGTATAAAATGCCTTGATCAAAACTCAAATCAAAGTGAAATAACAATAAAAATAAGGAGATAAAATGTGGCAAAAAGTAGCGCTTCTAGCACTTTTGGGAATGGCAAATTTATATGCTTTGAGCCTAAATGGCACTGCGCAGATAAAATCGCCCCTAAGCGTAGAGTTTGGACTAGAAGATAAAGTCGATAAAAATTTTGTTGGTATGCTAAGTGATAAAAAGCTACTTTTGTGCCAACCAGCATTAAATGGTACGGTTAGATTTAATAGTCAAAGCTTGCTGCTTTTTACAAAAGATATGCATGCTGGTTTGGATTATAGCTGCAAGCTTGAAAATGGAAGCACTGCTAGTTTTGCCACGAAAGAATTTGAGCTAACAAAGATAGAAAAAATAAGCGATAGTAAATATATACTTAAATTTAATGATGAAGTAAATATTGAAGCTATCAAAAATATTGCCGTAAAAGATGCGAAATTTAAAGCAATTGAGCTTTCTAACAATAGCTTTGAGCTTAATCTTGATAAAAATTTAAGCAATCCAGTTTTTGATTTTGGTGAAAAATTTGAGAGCAAATTTGGCGCAACTCTTTCAGGTGAAACGGTAGTAAATTTTGCTGATGAAATAAGCGAAGAAAGCGTAAATATAAATGATAATGCAAAGAGTCTTGAGATACCTGAAATTTATCCAGTGAGCCTTGATAATGGCATCTTGGGCTTTAGAATTTATCTAAAAAATTGGCTTGATGACGACATTAACTTAAAAAAATTTATAAACATTAAAGGTGTAAAAAACTTTAGCATCAGTGACGTTAAATATAGTGAAAACTATGAAGAAAACTCAGAGCTTAGCGAGTATTATTACTACATTGATATTACAAGTGACGATTTTAAGCCACAAAATAGTTATGAAATCACCATTAAGCCCGGTTTTGGCGATGATAGAAATGTAGTAAGAGAAGAAAGTAGCTATGAAGTAGTAGCTGGCAATTTCACTCCATTTGCAAATTTTATAAATAATGAACCATATATCTCAAGCGTCGGTGAGATCGGTATCAAAAGTGCAAATTTACCTGAGCTAAATGTAAGCATTGAAAAGCTAAGCGATCAAAATTTTAGATATTTCTTAAATTTTAATGACAATAACGAAGAGTTAAGCAACTTCAGCACAAAAGTGGCAAGCAAAAGCTATAAACTTGATGGCGCATTAAATGAAATTTCTCTAAATAAAATCAAACTTGACTTTGCTGGAGCTGGAGACGGCGTTTATAAGATAAATTTAAACTACGGCAAGGATAAGAGTGTCTCAAAAGTAGTCTATCTAAGTGATATCGCCGTAAATGCAAAGCTTGGTAAGGATGAAATTTTTGTATTTGCAAACCGTCTTGGCGAAAATACAATGCTGCCAAACGCAAATGTGAAAATTTATGGCAAGAAAAACGAAGAGATCGCAGTTGGCGCGACAAATGATATAGGCGTTTTTAAATTTAACAAAAAAGATATTTACAAAGATATCTCCTCAGTGGTTGTCTCTCTTGGAAAAGAGCAAAATTTTCTTATTTTAAAAGAAGACGAAGCGCTAAATGAAGCGAAATTTATGAGCCAAAATGCCAGTGAGAGTATCGATGCGTATGTTCATTTTGCTTCAAATATCATAAGACCAAATGAGAGCTTGAAGGGTGTAATCTATCTAAGGGATAGAGATTTTAATCCTTTAAAAAATATGCCTATAAAGATAAAATTTTTCGATCCACAAGGCAAAAGTAGCGCTGAAATTTCAAAAAATACAAATGACGTTGGCATGGTAAATTTTGAAAAAGAGATACTAAGCGATCTAAGCGGTAGATTTAATATGCAAGTAATTTACGCAAGCAAAGTGATCTCAAATGTGCCATTTTTTGTTGAGAGTTTTATGCCAAATAGGATAAAAAATGAGATAACGCTTGAGAGGGATAAATTTTTCGCAAATGAGCTTATTAGAGCCAATCTAGCTAGTAACTATCTCTTTGGTGGCGCTGCTAGCGAGCTTGATGGCAGCATGCAGGTTAGCTTTTTTGATGATGAATATAAAAATAGCGAGTTTAAAGAGTATAAATTTAAAAACAATACGCTAAAACCAAGCGCTTATCCATCTTTTGAAAACGATCTCACTCTTTCAAAAGATGGCAAATCAAGCCAAATGATAGATCTTAGCTTTAGCACTAAAAATGCCTCTTCTATCATAACAGGCGTGATAAATTTTAATGTAAATGATGATGGCAAAAACGTAAGCGATACAAAAAGCTTTACGCTCTATCCTTACAAGGATATGGTCGGTATCGCAGCAAGCACGACATTTGCTGAGCCAAACGAAGATGTAAAAATAAGAACGGTTGTAGTAGATATGTCAAGTCAAAAGGCCGTAAAATCAAATTTAAAATTTGATATAAAACGTGTCACTTGGCAATACCAAAGAGATGCAAATGGCTATATAAAGTGGTTTCAAACACTAGAAGATGTGGATAATTTTTATAAAGACAATGGCGAGTTTAGCTACAAATTTACACAAAGTGGCTCATATGTGATCATCGCTACAAATCTAGTAAGTGGAGCAAGCACAAGCCTTGATATGGACGTAAGTGGCTACAACTACTCAACTCTAGCACCTACAAAAGAGCTTAGCAAATCTCAAATCAAACTAAATAAAAATATCTACAAAAAAGGCGATGAACTAAGTGCTGATATAAGCTCAGCTATAAAAGAAGGTATCGCCCTTGTTACACTTGAAGATGGTGGCGTGAAAGCTTACAAGGTTGTTAAGATAAAAAATAACTCAGCAAATGTTAAATTTAAACTTGATTTTGATTTTAGTGGACTTTACGTGAGTGCAAATATCTACCGCATGACAGATGGCGGATTAACTCCGTTTAGAACTTACGGTAAGGTCTATGCTAAGGCCGATAAGTCATCAAGGATACTTGACCTAGGTCTTGATGCACCAAATACTGCAAAAAGCGATGAAAATATAAAAATTTCAATAAAAACAAAGCCAAAAGCTTATGTGAATTTATTTATCACAGATGTTGGTGTGCTTGATATAACGTCACAAAAGCCAGCCGACCCACTTAAATTTTTTGACAAAATTTTACCAGATGGCGTTTTTGACTATGACATTTATAATATGCTCACAAACTATAAAGTCGAGGGCAAGACTTTAAGCTTTGGTGGCGATATGGCAGCACTTGCCATGGAGGCAAAAATGGCAAAACATGCTAGCCCGGTCGATAGTAAAAAAGTAAAAACATATGCAAATTTAGTAAGCCTTCAAGCTGACGATAATGGTGAAATTTCATACGAGTTTAAAACACCAAATGGCTTTAACTCTGCCATTAGAGTAGATGTCGTGGCAAATAATGAAAACAGCATGAATGCGGTAAATAAAGAAATTCTAGTAAAAGATGATGTGATTATTAAGCCAAGTGCGTTAGTTTATCTGTTAAAAGGCGATGAGCTAAATGCAAACTTAAGGCTCATAAATACAACAAATGAGGATAAAAATTTAACCATAAAAGTGGCTAGCAGTAAAAATTTAAGCATCAAAACAAAAGAAAATGCGAATTTAAAGCCGCTTGAAAATAAAGCCTTTACATTTAAAATTTCAGCTCTTGAAGCTGGAGCTGGCGAATACAATATAACAATAAGCGACAAAAACAGCTCAAAAACAGCTCAAAATTTACTTGATGTAGTTAATCCTTATACGATTAGCACCTATGCAAAAAGTAGCGTCTTTGACAAAGAGAGCACGATCTCTCTTCCAAAAGGCTTTCATAATGTTAGTATAGATGCGTCAAGCTCGGTCTCAAGCGTGCTATTAGCAGCTTCTAAAAATTTAGTCGAGTATCCTTACGGATGTGCGGAGCAAAGGAGCTCAAGACTGCTTGCACTTTTAAATTTAAAGCCAAAAGATGAGCTTGAAAAAAATGATCAAAAGAGGTTTATTACAAGCGGAATGAGCGAGCTAATTAAGATGCAAAAACCAGATGGTAGCTTTGGTTACTGGAGTGATCTAAGTAGTACCAATGCATTTGCTTCGATCTATGCAACTGATGTGCTGCTTGATCTTGAAGAGGCTGGATATGAGCTAAATAAAAATGTAAAGCAAAGAGCATTAAATTCGCTCTTAAAATATACAAATACAGATATTGAAGCCCTATATGCTATTTATGTAAGCTCCCGCGCAAATGTTGCTGATAAATCAGTGCTAAATAAAATTTATGACCACAAGGCTTACAATACGACTGCACTTAATAAATATCTAATGGCAGCAGCTCTAAAGCTAAACGGCTTAAATGACGAAGCAAAGGTGGCGCTAAAAGATATTAAAAAAGCTCAAGCGGCTGATTACAGCAGGGATTATTCTAGCTTTGGCTCAAAGATGAGAGATAATGCATTTATCTTGTATCTGCACGCAAAATATTTTGAGAAAAACGACTACTCAGATGATCTTGCAAATTTCTTGATCACAAATTTAAATGAGCTTAGCTCAACGCAGGAGCGCGCTTTTACCCTTAGAGCGCTAAATACCTATTTTGGCAAAGATGTTGGTGAGAAAAATAATAAATTTAAGCTTAGCTATAATGGCGAAAGTAAAGAATTTGATGGCCTTTTAAGCGTATCATTTACAGCAAAAGATGGAAATTTTACCATCACACCACTTGGTGAAAACAAGCTATATGCCACTATTTTAAGCTACGCTTATGTGCCGCTTGAGATTAAGCATAAAATAGAGCCAAAAGAGCTTGATATCTACCGAACATTTGTGGACGAAAAAGGAAAAGAGATCGATCTAAATAGCCTAAGAGTAAATGATGTTGTCTATTCAAAAATAGTGATAAATTCTAAAGCTATGGTTAAAAATGGTGCAATAAACGAGATCGTAAGCAGCTGCTTTGAGCCAATAAATGAAAATTTAAGTGGTTTTAGTAAGAGCCTTAAAGATAGCATTGAGCTTGAATATCAGAGCATAAAAGATGATCGCGTTTTAAGTTTTTATGCATTAGATAGTGACAAGAGAGAGGCTGTGCTTTACACACCTTATCGTGTAAGACTTGGCGGCAAATGCTCGCTTGGCGCGGTCACAACTGAAAATATGTATAACGAAAGACAAAACGACTACGACCTAGCTCAGCGAAGCTTTACTGTCAAATAAGCTATATAAATTTTGGGGCGTTTAACCGCCCCAAGCCCATATTTCCCCACTTTTGCAAAGATTTTTTTAAACAAATTTTAGATAACATTAAGCATTTTTTAAACGAAAGAGGATACAAAAGTGGCAGAATTTTACAATGCAAAAGAGATAGAAGATAAATTTTATAAAATTTGGGAAGAACGCGGATACTTCGAGATAGACGCGAACAAAGATATCCAAAAAGATGGACGTAAATTTTGCATTATGATGCCACCTCCAAACGTGACTGGCTCGCTTCACATCGGACACGCCCTAACCTTCACACTTCAAGATATCATGACTCGTTACAAGAGGATGGATGGCTACAAGACACTTTGGCAGCCAGGACTTGACCACGCTGGTATCGCTACTCAAAACGTCGTTGAAAAGCAGCTTTTAGCTCAAGGCATCAAGAAAGAAGAGCTTGGACGCGAGAAATTTGTAGAAAAAGTGTGGGAGTGGAAAGAAAAAAGTGGTGGCATGATCGTTCATCAGATGCGCAAGCTTGGCATCACTCCAGCTTGGTCACGCCAGAGATTTACCATGGATGAGGGCCTAAGAAAAGCTGTTAAAAAAGCATTTGTAAATTTGTACGACAAAGGGCTGATCGTTCAGAAAAACTACATGATAAACTGGTGTACGCATGATGGCGCTCTTTCTGACATCGAAGTCGAGCATAAGGAAAATAAAGGCAAGCTTTATCATTTGAGATATTATTTTGCAGATAAGCCAAGCGAATTTGTTGTTGTTGCAACAACTCGCCCGGAGACCTACTTTGGCGACACCGCCGTAATGGTAAATCCAAACGACGAGCGCTATAAAAATTTAATCGGCAAAAAGGTTGTTCTACCTATCATAAATAGAGAGATCGAGATCATCGCAGATGAGCATGTCGATATGGAGTTTGGAACAGGCCTTGTTAAGGTCACACCTGCACACGATCAAAACGACTACGAGGTTGGTAAAAGGCACAACCTTGAGTTTATCACTGTCTTTGATGAAAAAGGCATTTTAAACGACAAGTGCGATAAATTTGCAGGTCTTGAGAGGCTTGAGGCTAGAGATATCGTAGTAGCTGAGCTTGAAAAACTTGGCAATGTTGAGAAGATAGAAGACTACGAAAACCAAGTAGGCTACTGCTACCGCTGCAAAAACGTCGTCGAGCCATACATCTCAAAGCAGTGGTTTGTCAAAAAAAAGATCGCAGACGAGGCGATCGAAAAGGTCTCAGAGGGTCTTGCTAAATTTTACCCACCGCACTGGATAAACAGCTTTAACGCATGGATGAGAGAGCTAAGAGACTGGTGTATCTCACGCCAGCTTTGGTGGGGACACCAAATTCCAGTATTTTACTGCGATGATTGCGGTTATATGTGGGCTGATGAGGGAGAGCCGTGCGAGTGTAAAAAGTGTAAAAGTAAAAATTTCCACCAAGATCCAGACGTGCTAGATACATGGTTTAGCTCCGGTCTTTGGCCATTTAGCACACTTGGCTGGGGCAATGAAAATGAGCTTAAAAATGAAAAATGGTTTGAGGGAGACCTCGCCGAGTTTTATCCAAACAACCTACTAATCACTGGCTTTGATATATTATTTTTCTGGGTTGCTAGGATGATGTTTCAGGGTGAAAATGCCCTTGGTAAGTTGCCATTTGACGACATCTACCTACACGCGCTTGTAAAAGATGAGTTTGGCAGAAAGATGAGTAAAAGCCTTGGCAACGTCATCGACCCGCTTGATAGTATAAATGAGTATAGCGCCGATATCTTGCGCTTTACGCTAACGCTTCTAGCAGTTCAAGGACGCGACATCAAGCTAAGTGACGCCAAGATGAAGCAGGTAAGAAATTTCACTAACAAGCTTTATAACGCGAGTAAATACCTCATGCTAAATGAGAGCAAATTTGCAAATTTAGAGGATATCAAGCTTCAAACAAAGCTTGGAATTTATATGAATAGCCGCTTTAACGAGTGCGTAAGAGAGGTGCGCGAAAATATCGACGCCTACCGCTTCAATGACGCTGCAAACACACTTTATAAATTCCTTTGGGATGAGTTTTGTGACTGGGGTATCGAGCTTAGTAAGGCTGATAAAGCGAGCGTAAAAGAGCTTGGAAGTATATTTAAAGAGGCGATGAAGCTGCTAAACCCTTTCATGCCGTTTCTTTCAGAGTATCTATTTCAAGAGCTTAGCGGCACACAGCTTGAGAATGCAAAATCGATAATGGTGATGAGCTACCCAGAGGTAAAAGAGCAAAATTTAGATGTTGAGAAGAAATTCGAGCTAGTTATCGAAGCGATCGTTGCGATTCGCCGTGCAAAAGCGACTATCGATCTTGGCAACTCAAAGATCGCAAAAGCCTTTGTTAAATTTAATGAAAAAATAGATCTTGACGAGGTTAAAGAGTATATCAAGCTGCTTGCAAAATGCGAAGAGATAGGCTTTGTAAATGAAAAGATCGAAAACTCAATAAGAGATGTGAGCGAAAATTTAGAAGCATTTGTCCCACTTGAAGGGCTTGATATGAGCGGTATCATCACAAGGCTCAAGTCTCAAAAGACAAAGCTTGAAAAAGAAATAGCCAAACTCTCAGGCATGCTAAATAACCAAAATTTCGTTGCAAACGCACCAAAAGAGGTCATAGAGACAAACAAAGAGGCGCTAGAGAGTGCTGAGGCTAAATTTAAAAAAGTATGTGAAGAATTAGAAGCTCTTGGAGAAAAATAGTGATAAAGATAGAAAATTTAAGTAAATTTTATGGTGATACGCAGATCCTTTTTGATATAAATTTAGAGGTTAAAAAGGGTGAAATTTTTGCTATCGTAGGACACAGTGGTGCTGGCAAGTCAACACTTTTAAGGTGCATAAACGGACTTGAAAGCTATCAAGGTGGCAGCTTAAAAGTCTTTGATAAAGAGATAAAAAATTTAGATGAGACGCAGCAGAGACATTTAAGGCGGGATGTTGGGATGATATTTCAGCATTTTGCCTTGATGGCTAGAAAAAATGTCTTTGAAAATGTCGCTACTCCGCTTAAATTTTGGGGCTATAAAAGCGATGAAACCGAAAAAAGAGTGAGAGAGCTTTTAAATTTAGTCGGTCTTGAAAGCAAGGCAAAAAGCTATCCAAGCGAGCTAAGTGGCGGGCAAAAACAGCGTGTCGCCATCGCTAGAGCGCTTGCTTTAAATCCTAAAATTTTACTAAGCGACGAGGCAACTTCGGCTCTTGATCCAAACACGACAAATCAAATTTTAGAGCTGCTTGAAAAGATAAACAAAGAGCTAGATATCAGCGTCGTCATCGTCACGCACGAGATGGAGGTTGTAAAATCTATCGCAAAACGCGCGATCTTGCTAGAAGGCGGCAAGATCATAGGCTCTGGAAGCATCGAAGAGCTATTTTTAAAGCCAGATGAGAAGATGAAAGAATTTTTAGGCGAAGTAGAAATTCTGCCAAGCACTGGCACAAATATTAGGCTATTTTTCCCAAAAGAAGTGGCCCAAAATAGCGTGATCACGCATATGGCTAGAAGTCTAAATATCGACTTTAACATAGTTTGGGGCAAGCTTGAAAAGCTAAACGAAAATGTTCTTGGCTCGCTTGTCATAAACATAGATGAAAAAGATAAAGAAAACGTGCTTAACTACATCAAGCAAAGTGGCGTTTTATGGGAGGTTGCTTGATGTTTGGTATTGATTTTTCTAAATTTCCAGATGTATTTTCTAGGATACTGTTGCCAGCTATCGGCGAGACGCTATATATGAGCATCGTCTCTACCCTGCTCGCCTTTGCTATAGGCCTCATACCCGCGGTTTTGCTCATACTTTCAGATAAAGATGGATTAAAGCCAAACAAGCAGCTTTATTTTGTGCTAGATATCGTTATAAACGTGCTTAGAAGCTTTCCATTTATCATTTTGATCATCGTGCTATTTCCGGTCACAAAAATGATCGTAGGCACAAGTATTGGCACCACAGCTGCGATCGTCCCGCTAACTATTGGAGCGGCTCCATTTGTGGCAAGGCTAATCGAAAACGCTCTAAAAGAGGTTGATAAAGGCATAATTGAAGCCGCTCAAAGCTTTGGTAGCTCGAAATTTCAGATCATCTTTCGTGTCATGTTTGTAGAGGCACTTCCTGGCATTATCTCGGCATTTACACTAACGCTTATCGTAAATATCGGCTTTTCAGCGATGGCTGGTGCAGTTGGCGGTGGCGGACTAGGATCTGTCGCTATAAACTACGGCTATCAAAGATTTCGCCCAGATATCATGCTCTACACCGTGGTTATTCTTATCATTATGGTTCAAATTTTTCAAGTTTTAGGTAACTACTTATATAAAATTTCTAAAAAATAGGCCTTTGTTTTTATCTGATTTTAAGCTTTTTTCCTTAAAATTGCCCGAATTAATTTTTAGCTGAAAGGATAAAAGATGAAATCAGATATGTGCCACATGTGCCGCCTATTAAAAAACGCGTCGTCGAAAGACTAATCTCTAAGCACAAAATTTCTTTTTAAGTGCTTAGAACTAGCTTAAGCGCTTAAAAAGAAATTTAATCCTCTAGCTTAAATTTATCCTTTTTTGGTGCTTGGCAAATTTTAAAAAAGGATAATAAATGAAAAAACTACTTCTCACTTCTTTAGTTGCCCTAGGCCTTAGTGTAAGTGCAAATGCAGCTGATAAATCAAAAACAATAATCGTTGGTGCTACACCTATCCCACATGCTGAAATTTTAGAGGTTGTAAAACCTATTTTGGCAAAAGATGGATATACGCTTGAGATCAAAGAATTTAACGACTACACTACGCCAAACCTTGCAACAGAAGATGGCGATTTAGATGCAAATTTCTTTCAGCACCTTCCATATCTTGAAGAATTTAACAAAAACAAAGGCACTCATCTTATAAAAACAGTTGGCGTTCATCTTGAGCCAATGGGAGTTTATTCTAAAAAGATAAAAGACATCAAAGATCTAAAAGATGGTTCGACCGTATCTATCCCAAATGATCCGACAAATGAAAGCCGTGCTTTGGATATCCTTGCAAATGCCGGACTTATTAAGCTAAACGATAATCCACTAAAAACTCCGCTTGATATAGTTGATAACCCTAAAAAGCTTAAATTTGAAGAGATCGAGACTGCTCAAGTGCCAAGAACGCTTGATGACGTTACTATCGCGGTTATCAACACAAACTATGCTCTAAATGCTAATCTCAATCCGGTAAAAGACGCACTTGTGCTTGAAAGCAAAAATAGCCCATATGTAAACTACGTAGTTGTTAAAGCTGGCAACGAAAATAGCTCTAAAATAGAGGCTCTTGATAAAGCTATAAACTCATCAGAAGTTAAAAAATTTATCGAGATCAAATACAACGGTGCGATTCTTCCAGCATTTTAATTAAAATTTTAAATAAGCGACGTGAAAGCTTTTACCTTTTTAGCGTCGCTTAAACCCAATAAAAAAGGAAAAACAATGAAATTTATCAAACTTTTAACCGCATCTTTAGTTGCTCTAAGCCTTCACGCAGCCGACAAGGACCACACTATCGTAGTCGGCGTCTCGCCAGTACCACACGCTGAAATTTTAGAATTTGTAAAGCCAAAGCTAAAAGATAAAGGCTACGACCTTGTTATCTCTGAAATTTCAGACTACTCTATCCCAAATGTCGCCACAGAAGATGGTAGCTTGGATGCAAATTTCTTTCAGCATTTACCATATCTTGAGGAGCAAAACAAGGCTAGAGGCTTGCATCTTGTAAGTGTTGCAAATGTCCATGTCGAGCCACTTGGCTTTTACTCTAAAAAGATAAAAAACATAAAAGAGTTAAAAGATGGTGCAAAAGTTGCGATTGCTTACGATCCATCAAATGGCAACAGAGCGCTTAGAATTTTAGAAAAAGCTGGCCTTATTGAGATCAATAAAAACGTAAAAGTTGCAACTATAAATGACATAACTAAAAATTCTAAAAATTTACAATTTGTAGAGCTTGAAGGTGCTCAGATACCAAGAACGCTTGATGATGTCGATATCGCCGCCATTAGTACAAATTTCGTCCTTGATCTTGGTATGAGTGTGGCAAAAGACGCACTTTTGCTTGAAGACGCCAACAGTCCTTATGCTAACATCATCGTCACAAAGGCTGGCAACGAAAATAACCCTAAGATCAAAGCTTTGATTGATGCGGTGCTTAGCCCTGATACTAAAAATTTCATCATCACTCGCTATAAAGGCGAAGTTATACCTGCATTTTAAAAATAGGGCGAGCTTTCGCCCTATTTTGTTTCTACTTTCATCTTGTTTTAATAAGCTATAAACTCTCTTTATTTTTTGTCAAAAAGCTTAAGCTATGCTTTGCTAAAATGGCTAACTTTAAAATTTTTCAGGAATTTAAATGCTACATGATGTTATTGATTTTATAGTTGCGAGCGTAAGTAGCTGGGGATATGCTGGCATATTTATCATGATGTTTTTAGAAAGCTCATTTTTTCCATTTCCAAGCGAGGTAGCGATGATACCTGCTGGCTATTTGGTGCATAAAGGTGAAATGAGTTTAATTTTGGCCTTTCTTGCAGGCACGCTTGGAAGCCTGCTTGGAGCTATTTTTAACTATTATCTTTGCTATTTTTTTGGGCGTGATATCGTTTTAAAATACGGCAAATTTGTGGGAATCACTCACGAAAAAATGGATAAATTTGAAGCATTTTTCAATAAACACGGCGAAATTTCTACATTTAACTCACGTCTGATTCCTGGCATTCGTCAATACATCAGCCTACCAGCCGGACTTGCTAAGATGAACATTTTTAGATTTTGCCTATTTACCACGCTTGGAGCTGGGATTTGGTGTGCTGTTTTGCTTGGAGTTGGCTATTTTATAGGCTCAAACCCTGACAAACAGACACTTTTAATAATCACGATCTCTCTTTTAGCTGTTGTTGCAGTAATAAGTGCTATCTATATAATAAAGCAAAGAAAAGGCTAAATACATATAAAATTATGTAAAATTTAGTGTATTTTATAAAATTTTTATTCGTGGTATTTAGTTAGATTTAACCTAGCAAATCGCCCTCATCTTTTCTAGATGAGTTAAATTTCTTGAAATTTTATCTAGCTCAAATTTACTGAATACTTCATCACCAGAATAGAAAAATCTAATTTTTGGGGCTTGATCTAAAGTAGAAATTTTTAGTCCAAGCTCACTTATAAGGCGATTTATTGTCCCTTCATTGCCATCAATTATGCTTATATTTGACGGCAAAATTTCTCTTAGGCTATCTTTAAAATAGTTAAAGTGCGTGCAGCCAAGCACCAAAAAGCCAAATTTACTTAGATCAAATTTGGCTAACTCTTCTTTTAGATATGATTTCACATTCTCGGTGTCAAATTCCCCATTTTCAGCAAAATTTACAAGGCGAGGCAGTGCAAGTAGCTCAGTCTTATCTTTTGCGTGTAAATTTGCGATCAGCTCTTTTAGTTTTGCGCCATTTACGGTGACTGGAGTGGCTATGACAAGCGTTTTTAGAGCGTCATTATGGCTTAAGTCATGAGCCTTTTTTACGGCTGGCTCCATGCCGATTATAGGTACATTTAAATTTGCTCTAAGCTCTTTTATCGCTACGCTTGTTGCCGTGTTGCAAGCCACTACGACAGCTTTTGCGCCATTTTCTATGAGAAATTTCACCGCATCAAAGCTAAATTTTAAGATCTCAACCCTGCTCTTTTGTCCATACGGGACATTTTTTACGTCTGCATAATATAAAAATTCATACTCACTAAGCTTGCTTAAAGCTTCATTTAAGACGCTCAGCCCGCCAAGTCCTGAGTCAAATATACCTATCTTCATGCCCTTCCTTAAAGCCTGCAATTATAGCAAATAATATCTTTGTAAGCCGTTTTTTATTATACTTTGGCACTTTTTAAACTTGGAGTTAAATTTTGGCAGTTGATAAGATCATTTTCTATCTTTGTTCGACTTTGATCGCTATAAGCATTATTTTTTCACTATCTTTGCCAGTTTTTACGGTTTTATTTTTTAATTACGACGAGTTTCACTTTTTTATCCGCCAATTTATTGTTGGTTGTATCGGAATTTTCATTATGTGGTGGCTTTCTAGGCTCAATCCTGAAAAAACGCTTGTTTGGATAGGGTTTGGCCTTCTTATATCTTGCGGTATCGCCATGGGGCTAATGCATGCATTGCCAGCTTCAATGGTGACTGACGCTGGTGGTGCTAGGCGTTGGATCAGGCTACCTGGTTTTTCACTAGCTCCAGTTGAGTTTTTTAAAATCGGTTTTGTCTACTTCTTGGCTTGGAGTTTTACTAGAAAATTTAGTGAAGGCAAAAGGACCTTGCTAGATGAGATTAAGATACTTATGCCTTATATTATTCTTTTTGGTGTTGCCATCTTTCTTATCGCTGTTATGCAAAATGACCTTGGTCAAGTGGTTGTGCTGGCGCTTACATTTGTGACGATGGCGCTTTTTGCAGGAGCAAGCGCGAGACTTTTTAGTATCGGTATCTTAGGAGCTGCTTTTGTTATGACAGTAGCGATAATCAGCTCTGAGCATAGAATTTTACGTATAAAGTCATGGTGGGGCACGATACAAAACATGGTGCTTTCTTTCTTACCTGACAGCGTTGCAGATGTATTAAGAGTAGCTGATGCGCCAGAGCCATATCAAATTTCTCACTCATTAAACGCTATAAAGCATGGCGAATTTTTCGGCGAAGGGCTTGGCGCTGGTATCTTTAAGCTCGGCTTTTTAAGTGAGGTCCATACTGACTTTGTATTAGCTGGTATCGCTGAAGAGGTTGGTGTATTTGGTATTTTGTGTATCGTAGCTATATTTATAACGCTACTTTATAGAATTTTTAGAATTTCAGCTAGAAGCGAAAATAAGGTCTATCATCTGTTTACGCTTGGTGTCGGGCTTATCTTATCGTTTTCATTTTTAATGAATAGCTATGGCATCACATCGATCACGCCTATTAAAGGTATTGCTGTGCCATTTCTTAGTTACGGCGGTAGCTCCGTGCTTGCGATTTGTATCGGTATCGGCATGGTTTTGATGGTTAGTAAAAGGGCAAAACTATGATAGTTATTTGCGGTGGAGGCACTGGTGGGCATTTAGCGATCGCAAGAAGCTTTTGCGAAGAGCTAAATAGACGAGATATTAAGCCCATTTTTATTGGTTCAACTAGCGGTCAAGATAAATTTTGGTTTGAAAGTGACGAGAATTTTTTACAAAAATTTTTCTTACCAAGCAGTGGCGTGGTAAATAAGAGAGGCTTTGCTAAACTAAAATCACTAACAAATATCGTAAATCTTGCTTTAAAATGTAGAAAAATTTTTAAGCAAAATGACGTTAAGGTAGTCATTAGCGTTGGTGGCTATTCAGCAGCTCCAGCAGCCATTGCAGCCATTATCTCAAAAGTGCCGCTTTTTATCCACGAACAAAATGCTGTAATGGGCAAACTAAATAAAATTTTAAGGCCTTATGCGAAAGGCTTTTTTAGCTCTTATGATGAAGTTTCGCCCTACCCTTATCCCGTAGCAAAGAAATTTTTCGATAGTGCAAGAGTGAGAGAGGAGCTAAAAACTATTTTGTTTTTGGGCGGCTCGCAAGGCGCAAAAGCGATAAATAAACTAGCTATAAATTTAGCTCCATATCTTAAAGAAAAAGGCATAAATATAATTCATCAATGTGGTAAAAACGGCTTTGATGAACTTAAAAAAAGATATGATGAACTTGGCTTTAATGAAACGAATTTAGAAATTTTTGAATTTAGTAAAGAGATAGAAAATAAGATGAGCAAGGCTGACCTTGCCATATCAAGAGCAGGAGCTAGCTCGCTTTGGGAGCTTTGCGCAAATGCTTTGCCATCTATCTTTGTGCCATTTCCTTATGCCGCTGGTAATCATCAGTTTTATAACGCTAAATTTTTAAAAGATAAAGGCATTGCTGAAATTTGCTTGCAAAATGGAGAAAATTTAGACAAAGATGAAGTTATAAGAATGATAGAAAATTTTGATCTAAATAAAAGCAGCAAAGCTCTAAAAGAGATTCTTTTGCCAAATGGAGCAAAAGAGATAATTGATAAAATTTTAAACTAGCTCCTCACCTATCGCACAAGCTTTTAGTTCTTTTAGCTCAAAGATCAAGTAGTGATAAATAAGCTCATTTGTATTTAAAATTTTTGCACTAAAGACTGGTTTTATCATAGTTATTATCTTATCAGTTATACCCGCGATCTCCACAAGTAAAAGTTCATCTTTGCGTTGCTTCGCAGCCTTAATACAATTATAAAAGAACGTATAAATTATCTTAAAATTTTGCAAAATAACATTTGAAACTATCCTAGAATGAATATGTAAAACATTATGTATACGCTCTTGTAGAGTATTTAGCTCTGCAAGTAGTGATTTTATTTGAGTAGTATCTGTTGTCCTAGAAAAGAGATTTTTCGCTTTATTTTTGTTTTGTATTTGATACTCTGCTACTAAAATTTCTATTATATTTAAAATGGCGACATAGCTTTCTTGTAAATTTTCATTTGCCTTAAAGCTCACACCGTTTTTCTCAATTTTATAATTTAAGCTTCTCTTTATCTGCTCCAAATAAGTACTAATGTTTTCATAATAGTCCTCTGTATTGAAGACACTTTTAAAAAAATCGCTTTCACCTTTTAAATTTGTAAGCTTTTTTTTAAGTTCATCAGCGTTTTTATTAAACTCAACAACCCCAACAGCCAAGCCGATCTCGTGCTCACTATTTTGTTCTAATGCTGTCAAGCTCTCTTTTAGTACTAAAATTTGTTTTTGAATATTTTGAAAATCCATTTTTTCTCTTTTAATTTTTTTGCTTATTTTACTATAAAAATTATGAAGTTTGTCATTAAGATGGTGCGCCCGAGAGAATTCGAATCTCTGACCTTTTGAACCGCAATCAAATGCTCTATCCAGCTGAGCTACGAGCGCACAAGAAAGTTAAGTCGAGATATTAGCCAAACTTTCCTTAAAGAAAAATTGTATTCATTTTAATTTTATAACTGTTTTAGTAAAATCCGATAAAAATAAAAGGAGTAAAAATGAATGATTTTTTCGATAGTTTAAAAGAGATAAAAAAAGAACTTACTAAAGAGCAAGGTGAGATCAAAAAAACTCAAAAAGAAGCCGTTTCTCATACAAAAGAAGAGGCGATCTCATATAAAGAAAATAAGCTAAAAAACGAATTTGCAGATTACATTAAAGGCCAAGATATAAGAAAAATATAAATTTGGAATGCTTATTGCTAAAACATGTAATATTTTATGTGGAGTAGGCAATGAAAGTTACGCAAACATTAGAATCTCTAAGCATTTTAACTGATAATGACACTTTGTTTCGTGAGCTTAGAGATATGATAAGCAGAAATTTTACAAAAATTTTATCTAATAAAAATAAGGTTATTTCGTTTTACGAAGAGAGCGAGATCCCACAACGCAAGTGCTTTTTAAAATTTATAAAAAAACTTTATGAAAAGCAAAGTGATGATAAACTCGACATTCGTTTTGCAAACTATAAAACCATAAAACTTGGCTTTGTTCAAAAAAATACCCTAACTCCAGTCATTAGCCTAAATGTAAATTTTGTAAAAAATGAAGCCAAATTTGAACTAAAAGATGCACTTTGCAGAGATTTTGCTAGCTACATCAGCGAGAGTCTGGTAAAAAGCAATGTTACTTTTAGCAAAAATGATGATTTTTTAAACATCACCATCTTAAACGACAACGACATAAACACATTAAACAAACTGCTTTACAAAAGAAGCTATCCAAAATTTAGCGTAAATTTTATCTATGATGAAAAAGACTACAAAGCCTTTAAACAAGGTATAAAAATAAAAAGCTCATCTAAATTTGTAAGCAGATTTTCTGTGCTTGCAAATTTGCTTGAGGAAAATTTTGGGATTTTGGGTTGCAAAAAAGATGATGACTTTGAAACTATCAGACAAAGCTATCTTTCACTCGTAAATATCTATCACCCAGATAGGCACGCCAACAAAAATCCTCTCATACAAGAAGAATATGCAAAGAAATTTAAAAATATTCAATCTGCTTATGAGAGTCTGAAGCCATACTTTAAAAATCAAGAAAATTTTGTAATGGTTGGCTAGAGCACGGCTTACCATAGAGCTATTAAAGAGAGCAAAAATGAATGGTGAAATGTTTAATATATGCGCCATTATTGCTGCCGCAAAGCAGGTCATAAAGTCAAATTCTCCTATCCTATATAATGGCACTAACTACGAAAATAGTATAAATTTTCACTTTCTCTCAGGCCATAGGGCAAATGGCGTAAATGAGTGGTTTGAGCACGCATTAAAACTTGGATTAAGCGATGTAAGACTTACTGCAAATTTAACTGGCTCATCAGATGAACGTTTATTGTTTAGCTTTTCAAACTCTACCGCAAAATTGATCATTTGCATTTTCAAAGAGCACATGAGCTGCTTCGTACCCTACTGGAAATACAACAAAGACCAAAGAGGCTGGGACATAATATATAAAGAATTTGGTCTTGAAAAAGATGTAAATTTAGAAAATTTTAGTGACAACACAGAGGCTTTTGTGGACTCACTTACCAAGATAGCGGCCTTTGCAGATGAGATAGAGTGTGAGAATTTTGGTGAGTGTTTTCGCAGGGCATTAAAATCACTTAGATCTTCAAGCAATGATGATCAAAAGATATTTAATGCACCGCTTATGCCAAAGAAAAATTTAGCTCTTTTTGCTGCGGCAAGCTTGGCTGATGTTTTTGGTGGTATGGGCTCTTGGAACGACGATGCAGCAGGCATGGCACAATATAAAAAACGTGGCAAAGAGTACGAAGAGCTTAGCAACGAGCTTTTTGCACAGATGCGCAAGGCCATACTTTTTGCTTTAAATGAGTGGTAGTTAGCCGTTTATCTGATAGACTCTTTTTCGCTGGCTTGAGCTGCCGATGTTTAGAATTTTGCGGTATTTGGTGATAGTTCGGCGAACGATTTGGATGTTAAATTTAGCTTGGATTAGCTCTTGAATTTTTAGATCAGAAAGTGGTTTTTTGTGGTCTTCGCCTTTAATGAGCTCTAGTAAAAATTCCTTTATTGCAGCGTTTGAGATCTCATCGTCAAAGCCAGTTGAAAAGAAATTTTTAAGTGCGACCGTACCTCTTGAGCAGCTTAAATATTTATTCGCAATCGCCCTTGATATGGTTGATGGGTTGCGCCCAAGCTCGTCTGCTAGGTCTTTTAGCTTCATAGGCTTTATATCGCCACCCAAAAAGTAGTCATATTGATACTCAACTATCATAAGCCCTATCTTATAAAGCGTTGCTTTTCTCATCTCAAGGGCGTCTATGAGCTCGCTTGCCTCTTTTATGCGCGAGCTTACAAAAGCCTCTTTCTCGTCTAGTCCCTCGGTGTCAACCAAAATTTCTGGATAGTACTCGTCATTTATCTGCACGCTTATGCCACTGCTTGTGCTTAACACAAAGATGTCAGGCACCTTTTGGCTCGCCTCTTCTAGATACTCGATAGCTGGGGGATTTTTAAATTTTTTTATGATCTTTAGCGCTTCGTCGTAAAATTTAAGCTTTCTAAGCTTTTCTATATTTTCAAAATTTAAGATGATCTTTTTCGCGCACTCTATGATCCCTTCACTTGCCTCAACCTCGCTTAGCTGAAACAAAAAGCTCTCTTTGATATCCTTTGCACCCACGCCACATGGCTCAAGGTAGGCAAATCTCGCCCTAACCCGCTCCACTTCGCTCTCGTAAAAATCAGCAAAAATTTCATTATCATAGGAAAAATAACCCTCGTCGTCTAAACACTCAATAATCTTATACGCAATATCTTGTGACTTTTGCGTGGGAAAAAGTGGTGGATTTATCTGGCTGGCGAGCTTTTCATAGAGGCTTTCTTTATAAATGCTTAAAGCTTCGATGCTCTCACTTACTGAATTTTTACTAACCTGCTCAAAAAAATTTCGCTTTTTTTCGCTTTTTTCTAAATTTTTATGTTCGATCGTAGCAAATGGGTTCTCTTTTATAAAAGGCTCAAGCGTCTCTTTTAGCTCATCAAGCCCACTTTGAAGAATGGGAAGCCAACTTCGCAGTGTTTGATTTAGTTTTATCTTTGGCGCTAAAGTTTGCTTTTGCCTTAGCATCATCTACTCAAGAAGTTTAAATTCTTCGCCAAGATAGTGCGTTCTAACGAGCTTGTTGTTTGCCACTTCGCTCGCACTGCCGCTTGCTAGCAGCGAACCATCCTTGATAACGTAGGCTCTGTCGCAAATAGCTAGCGTCTCACGGACGTTGTGATCAGTTATCAAAACGCCGATGCCTAGCTTTTTAAGGTCTCTAACGATGCTTTGGATGTCGCTAACCGCGATAGGATCGACGCCTGCAAATGGCTCATCCAGCAGTAAAAATTTTGGCTTTATGATGAGGCTTCTAGCGATCTCACAGCGTCTGCGCTCGCCACCACTTAGGCTAACACCCTTTCTTAGGCGAATAGGCTCGATATTTAGCATATTTAGCATCTCATTTACTCTTTTTGATATCTCTTCTTCGCTTTGATTTAAAATTTCAGCTCCAAGAAGTAAATTTTCTTCGACACTTAGCTCTTTAAATATGCTTGATTCTTGCGGCAAATAGCCAATGCCAAGGTGCGCTCTTTTGTGAAGCGGGACGTTTGTGATCTTTTCATCATTTAAAAAGACATCTCCGCTAGTTGGTGAGATGAGCCCACAGATCATATAAAAAGTAGTCGTCTTTCCAGCACCATTTGGTCCAAGAAGCCCCACAACCTCGCCACTATTTACCTCTAAAGATATGCCTTTTATGATCTCAGTTTTTTTGATCGTCTTTTTTAGATCTTTTACTTCTAGTTTATGCACTTATAACCTCGTATTTTCTACCATTTTTGCTAGGAAAAATTTTTACTAATGTATAGCTTTCGCCGTTTTTCTTTAGAGCCTTCTCTAAATTTTCATCGCCCCACTCTACTAGATGAAGCCCATCTTCAAATAGATTTTCAAAAAGACCATTTTTGACCATCCCGTCAAATCCGATCTGGTAAATGTCGTAGTGGTAGATATCTTTACCATAAATTTGCATCAAAGAAAATGTCGGCGATGTCACGCTCTCATCTATGCCGTGCGCTTTGATGATCGCCTTTACAAGCGTTGTTTTGCCACTTGCTAGATCGCCACTTAGTAGCACTACGCCACTTTTTGGCAGCACCCGCACAAGCTCATCAAGCTCATTTTCTAAAAGCTCAAAAACCATCAAAGCTCTTTTACATATTCGCTTTGAGCGCTTTTTGGTATGCTTTTTGTAGTTGGGATCGCAAGCACTTCGTATCTCGCCTCACGAGCTAGAAATTTGATGGTGATCACGTCGCCGATCTTGACATCTTTAGCCGCTTTTGCCTGCACGCCGTTTATGCTCACAACGCCACTTTTACACATATCTTCGCTAACGGCACGCCTTTTGGTGATATTTACTACGTTTAAAAATTTATCTACTCTCATGCGGCGGATTTTAACAAAAATAGCCTTAAATTTTTAATCCTTTAGATATTTTAAAAGCTCTTTTAAATTTAGAGGTATGACGCTGCCATGGGTTTCATTTTTAAAAAGCTCAAAGTGAGAATTTACGCCACTTTGCTTTAAAATTTGAGCCAAATCACTCGCCTTTAAAATGCCAGCTTTATCCGTTTTGCCCTTTCTCTTTTCAAGCTCGCCAACGCTAAGAAAGACAAATTTGGCTTTTAATTTCTCTTTAAATTTACCCTCACTAACATTTTGCTTTAAAATTTCAGACTCGCCCCACCAAAGAGATGGTGAAGCGATAAAGAAATTTGAAAAGATGCCCTCATCTTTAAGCAAGGCATAAAGCGTGAAAAGCCCGCCAAAAGAGTGGCCATAAAGGCTTTTTTGGCTATTTTGCACGTTAAATTTCTCATCAATTAGCGGCACTAAATTTTTAGTTAAAAAGTGGTAAAACGCATCTGCGCCACCACCTTTGCTAAACTCCTCGCCATCTGCCTTTGGCGTGAGATCTCTTGTGCGTTTTTCTACTTCGTAGCTTTTGTCTGTGTCATATCCTATGCCTATTATTAGTGGAGCAGATGAGCCATTAAATTCATTTAAAAGCATATTAAACTGGGCATTTGCATCAAGCAAGAAAAGCACGTTTTTAAACTCATTTTGCCCCTTTAGCTTGGCTGTGAAAATTTTATAAATTTCATCATTCGCGCTTATTTTAAAGGTCGAAATTTCAAATTTACTAGCAGCTTTTTGACTAAGTGGCTCAGGCGTTTGACTAGGCCCTGCGTGCAAAGTCTGTGTCAAGCCAAGCGTAAAAAGCAAAAATTTAAACGCTCTTACCATTTTGCAGCGACCTTAAACCAAAATCTCCTGCCCTCTTGCGGATAAAAGTAATATGTATTTCCCACGAGCGCCTCATCGTATCTTACTTTATCAAAGATATTATAAGCATTTAGGCTAAGTGTTAGGTGCTTGTTTGCGTCCCAGCTTACGCCTGTATCGAAGGTGAGTAGGTCCTTTGTGTTCTCTCTTATGCTGTTGCCAGCACCAAAATTTACACTTGTTAGCTTACTCTCATAGTTTGTGGTGAAGAATGTTTTTACACTCTTAATTGGTTTATAAGCAAGTGTTGCATGAAATGCATGCTCTGGCGTTGCCGTAAGGCTTTTGCCGTCAAGTCTGGCTAGATTTGTCTCACTAAATTTCATAGGTCCTCTTGGCGTATTTATAGTTGGGTTGCCAGTTTTTATCTTTGACTTATTATAGGTGTAGTTTGAGCTTAGATTTAGATTTGAAAGGATGTCGTAGTCGCCACTTAGCTCCACGCCCCAAACAGTCGCACCTTCTATGTTAAAGTAAGTTCCCCAGCCAGGACAATTAACGTGTGGTGCACCTGCGCAAGTGCCAAAGGCAGGAATTTTATTAACGTTACTGCCATCAGTGTCTAAGATCTTATCTTTAAACTCATTTCTAAAAAGCGTTACCGAGCCTCTAAAATCAGCCTGATTGTCATAATATGCCCCAACTTCGTATGTTGTGCTCTTTTCTGGTTTTAGATCTTTGTTGCCAAAATCAACTATTCTCCAGCCACCCTGGATAGTGCCTACTTCTGGGGAGATTTGATTGACATTTGGCGTTTTATAGCCAGTCGCTATGCCACCTTTTAAGCTTAGCGTATCTGTGGCATTATAGACTAGGTAGGCTCTTGGCGAGAGGTGGTTACCAAAAAATTCGTTGTGCGTGAGCCTTGAACCAAGCGTTAAAAATAGCTTCTCTTCTAAAATTTGCCACTCATCCTCGATAAATCCTGCATGCTCGCTCATCGAGTAGGTCTTTGGATCTTTTAAGCCGTTTCTTGAGGCGTTTGAGACGATGAAGGTCGTGCCGACATTTTGTTTGCTAAAGTCATAGCCAAAAGTTAGAGTGTGTGCGCCAAAAAACGTTGTAAATTTAGAGTTAAAGTTGTGATTTTTGGCTTTTGCTGGTATAAATTTGTCAAAAAGGCTCGTTCTTTGCGTCTCATCATAAATGTAGCTGATATCGGCATTTAGGCTATCAAATTCACCAAGATAGCCCACGCCATAGCTCTTTTTCTCGTAGTCATAATTATCTAATGGTCTTTTTCTTGGGTCTGGATCGGCTGATTTGCCAACCGTTTTTGAATAATCATGCCTTTCGTTTGAGCCAAGGATAAAAAATTTATTATGTTCATCTGGCGTGATCCAAAGCTTTGCACTTAAATTTCTCTTATCACTCTTTTGATAACCGCCTTTATAGTTATCCTCGTCTCTTAGCTTTTTGTATCCCCAAAGCTGAAGCGCTAAAAACTCTTTATAAAGAGGTAAATTTAGATAAAAGTCGCCCTGCCTGCCGTCTCCTATGCCTTTATGTGTGTTTATCGTGGTTGAGATGCCGACGTTGCCGCTAAATTTTGAAAAGTCTTTTTTGGTGATGATGTTGATAACGCCTCCAACCGCGTCGCTACCATAAAGCGAGCTCATAGGGCCACGGATAACCTCTATACGCTCGATCGCTTCAGCTGGTGGGATGAAATTTGAGTTCATATCCCCTGCTCCGCCTTTTGGGTTTGCGCTGCTTGAGTTTACTCTTTTGCCATCAATTAAAACTAGAGTTTGAGATTTTTCCATGCCACGTATCGAGATACCACTAGCTGCTCCGTCCTCGCCGCCAACGACATTTACGCCTGGCACCTTTTGAGCGATAGAGTGGAGCGAAGTAAAGCTATCTTTTGTAAGCTCATCGCCTTTTATTACGCTGATACTTGCAGGAGCTTCTTTAATCTCCTGTGAAAAACCACTAGCACTTACTACAATGCCATCAAGTTTTGTTTCGTTATTGTCTTTATGCTCTGCTCCAAAAAGAGAATTTGCCACACAAACACTAAGGCAAATGGCAATAAAATTTGTTTTTCTCATGACTATTCCTTTTTTAAATTTTAAAACCAAAAAATTTAACAAAGTGTATATAAAAATAATATTAATTATCATAATTTTAAACAATAACCTTTTTTGTAAAAATTTCTAGTAAAATCTTAAATTATTTATTAAATTAATTTATTAAAGATTAATCAATTTAGGCTAAAATACGACCATTTTAACAAAAGGAAGAGCTATGAAAAAAGACGTAAAAAAAGTGGTTTTAGCATACTCTGGCGGACTTGACACAAGTATCATTTTAAAATGGCTTCAAGATGAATATAACTGCGAAGTAGTTACATTTACAGCTGACATCGGACAAGGCGAAGAGCTAGAGCCTGCACGTAAAAAAGCCTTAGCGCTTGGTGTAAAGCCTGAAAATATTTTTATAGAAGATTTAAGAGAAGAATTTGTACGTGATTATGTATTTCCAATGTTTAGAGCAAACGCAGTCTATGAGGGTGAGTATCTGCTTGGCACATCGATAGCGCGCCCGCTAATAGCAAAACGCCAAAGCGAGATCGCAAGACTTGTTGGCGCTGATGGTGTGAGTCACGGGGCAACAGGCAAAGGCAACGACCAAGTTCGCTTTGAGCTTGGATACTACGCACTTGGCGATAATCTAACCATCATCGCTCCATGGCGCGAGTGGGATCTAAATAGCCGTGAAAAACTTTTAGCATACGCTGAGAAAAACGGCATAGATATCACTAAAAAACCAGGCAAGAGCCCATACTCAATGGACGCAAATTTACTTCACATAAGCTACGAAGGTCTAGTGCTCGAAGATCCGAGCCACGCACCAGAAGATGATATGTGGAGATGGAGTGTTGACCCTAAAAATGCCCCAGACAAGAGCGAGATTATTGAGATCGGCTATGAAAAAGGCGATCCAGTAAGCATAAATGGTAAAAAAATGAGCCCAGCTGAAATTTTAACCGAGCTAAACCGCCTTGGCGCAAAACACGGTATCGGCAGACTTGACATAGTAGAAAACCGCTCAGTTGGTATGAAGAGCCGCGGCTGCTACGAAACTCCAGGCGGTACGATAATGCTAAAAGCTCACCGCGCGATCGAGAGCATCACGCTTGACCGCGGTGCGGCTCACTTAAAAGATGAGATCATGCCAAAATACGCCGAGCTAGTCTATAACGGCTACTGGTGGTCACCTGAGCGAAATATGCTCCAAGCGCTCATCGACAAGAGCCAAGAGCACGTAAATGGCTCTGTAAAAGTTGAGCTTTATAAAGGCAATGTGATCATCCTTGGCAGAAGCAGCAAAAATGATAATCTATTTAGCGAGGCATACTGCACGTTTGAAGAGGACAGCGTTTATGACCAAAAAGATGCAGAGGGATTTATCAAGCTAAATGCACTTCGCTTTATAATCGCACGCAAAAATGGGCGAAAATTTGACTAATAATAAAATTTAAAAAGGATAAAAATGAAAGTATTATTAATAAAAGATGTAAAAGGACTTGGAAAAGCTGGCGAGATAAAAGAGGTAAAAGACGGCTACGGTAATAACTTCTTAATCGGCAAAGGCTTTGCAAAAGCAGCCACTCCAGATGTTCTTCGTCAATATGAAGCAGCTCAAAAAAGAAAGGCTGAAGAGCTAAAATATGAGATCGCAAATTTAGAAAAACTAAAAGAAGAGCTTGCAAAAGTGACAGTCGTCATCAAAAAAACTCTTGGCGCAAATGGCTCGCTTTTTGGTTCGGTCTCAAAAGAGGAGATCGCAGCAGAGCTTGAAAAAACGCATCATTTAGTTGTCGAGAAAAAAGCGATCGATATGGATACGCATCTAAAAGCGGTAGGTCTTTATGACGTTCATGTAAAGCTTGGACACTCGATAAATGCGAGCTTAAAGGTTGATGTGCAAGGAGAGTAGATGTTTCATGCTACAACCATCTTAGCCTACAAAGGCAAAAACAAGTCAGTCATCGGCGGCGACGGACAGGTGAGCTTTGGAAATACCGTCTTAAAAGGCAATGCCGTAAAAATTCGTAAAATTCATAATGGCAAAGTTCTAGCTGGCTTTGCTGGTAGCACCGCTGACGCGTTTAATCTCTTTGATATGTTTGAGAAAAATTTAGAGCATACAAAGGGCGATTTGCTAAAGGCGGTGATAGAATTTAGCAAAGAGTGGCGTAAAGACAAGTATCTAAGGAAGCTTGAAGCTATGATGCTCGTGCTTGATAGGGATAAAATTTTCTTACTTAGTGGCACTGGAGATGTAGTAGAACCTGAAGATGGCAAGATAGCAGCTATCGGAAGTGGCGGCAACTACGCTCTTTCAGCAGCCCGTGCTTTAGATAAATTTGCCGATATCGACGAAGAGGAGCTAGTCAAAGAGAGCCTCAAGATCGCCGGCGAAATTTGCATCTATACAAATACAAACATCAAAACTTATGTTTTAGAATAAGAGAGAGAATGAACTTAACACCAAGAGAAATTGTTAAATTTTTAGATGACTATGTGATCGGTCAAAAGGATGCCAAAAAGATCATAGCTATCGCACTTCGCAACCGCTACCGCCGTATGAAGCTTGAAAAGAGCTTGCAAGATGACATCATGCCAAAAAATATCTTGATGATCGGCTCAACTGGCGTTGGTAAAACTGAGATCGCAAGGCGTCTTTCAAAGATGATGGGACTGCCATTTATAAAGGTCGAGGCTAGCAAATATACTGAAGTTGGCTTTGTTGGTCGCGATGTTGAGAGCATGGTAAGAGACCTTGCTACGGCATCATATAATCTCGTAAAAAACGAGCAAAGTGAGAAAAATCAAGATAAAATCAACGCCTACATCGAAGAAAAGATCGTCTCAAAACTTTTGCCACCACTGCCAAAAGGAGCAAGCGAGGAGAAGCAAGCAGAGTACGCAAAGAGCTATGAAAAGATGCTAAATAGGCTAAGAAACGGCGAGCTTGATGAGCTAAGCATCGAGATAGAGGTGCAGCAAAACCCGCTTGAGGCTGGCTCAAACGTGCCACCTGATATGGCGCAGATGCAAGAGAGCTTTATAAAGATAATTGGCATCGGCGGTAAAAACATCAAAAAAGAGATGAAGGTAAAAGACGCTAAAAAAGCTCTTCAAAGTGAAGCAAATGATAAAATTTTAGACCTTGAGAGCATAAAAACTGAGGCTTTAAGAAGAGCTGAAAACGAAGGTATCATCTTTATAGACGAGATCGATAAAGTAGCCGTTGGCTCAGGTAGCTCAAACAGGCAAGATCCTAGCAAAGAAGGCGTGCAAAGAGACTTATTACCGATCGTTGAGGGCTCAAATGTAAATACAAAATTTGGAAATTTAAAGACAGATCATATTTTATTTATCGCGGCCGGTGCCTTTCATATAAGCAAGCCAAGCGATCTCATCCCAGAGCTTCAAGGCCGTTTCCCACTAAGGGTCGAGCTTGATAGCCTTGATGAGGACGCGCTTTATCAAATTTTAACTCAGCCAAAAAATTCGCTTTTAAAACAATACATCGCCCTGCTCTCAACCGAGAATGTCGAGCTAGAATTTGACGATGAAGCGATAAAAGAGATAGCTAGGATCGCTCATGCCGCAAATGAAAAGATGGAAGACATCGGTGCTAGACGTCTTCATACGGTGATCGAGCGCGTAATAGAAGATATCAGCTTTGAGGCTAGCGAAAAGAGCGGCGAGAAGATAAATGTGACAAAAGAGCTCGTAAAAGAGCGTCTAAAAGATGTTGTCGAAGATCAAGACCTAGCGAGGTATATACTTTGAAATCAGGCTTTGTTAGCATCATAGGGCGCACAAATGCTGGCAAGAGCTCGTTTTTAAATGCTTTGTTAAACGAAAAGATCGCCATCGTCTCGCACAAGCAAAATGCAACTCGCAGAAAGATAAATGGCATAGTTATGAACGGCGAAGATCAGATCATCTTCACCGACACGCCAGGGCTTCACGAGAGCAACAAGGCGATAAATCAACTACTAATTAGCCAAGCGATAAAATCGATGGGAGATTGCGATCTCATCGTATTTTTAGCGCCTATTCATGATGATACAAGTGACTATGAGAAATTTCTAGCTCTAAATCCTGAAAAACCACACATCTTAGTGCTAACAAAAGTCGATGAGAGCTCAAATGCAAAGGTGCTTGAAAAGATCACTAAGTATCAAAAATTTCAAGATAAATTTGCAGCACTTCTTACTTTTAGCACCAAGCAGCCTACCTATAAAAAGCCGCTTCTTGATGAAATTTGCAAGCTTTTGCCAGAGCATGAGTATTTTTACGATCCAGATTTTCTTACTTCAACAAATGAAAAAGAAATTTTTAGAGAATTTATACTTGAAGCGATCTATGAAAATTTAAGCGATGAGATCCCATATCTTAGCGATGCGATCATAAAAAGCGTAAAAGAAAAACCTAGCATTACTGAAATTTTTGCAAGTATCATCACTGAGCGTGAAATCCATAAAAGTATGATCATCGGTAGGAATGGTGAAACGATAAAACGAATAGGAATTTTTGCAAGAAAGTTAATACAAAATTTAACCGGATCAAAGGTCTTTTTAAAACTCGATGTAGTCGTTAAGAAAGGCTGGAGTAAAGAAGAAAAGAGCCTTAATAAAATAATTGGATATTGATTTTTTATTGTAAAAATATTAAAATACAGCCCAATTAGAGCATTATGAGGTAAATTTTTATGTTAAAGCTTAGAAAAATTAACGATAATCCAATCGTTACGCTAGATCCTTATGAATATGAAGGTTTTAGATTTTCTAATAGTAATGTCGATACGCTAAGTCTTTCAAAGAATATTCTAAAGCGAGACTTTTTTATATCTTATATCGAGTATAAAGATATAATAACAGCCACCATAAACATCTCAAGAACAATAGATGATGAGGATATTGAAAACAACATCTCTATCAAAATTTACGAAGAGCTCTCTCTTGATCCTGCGATTGACTATAAAATAGTTTATTTTGAAAGTAATGTTGAAAAAGAAGATAGAATTTTTAATGTTTTTATTGCTACAAACGAAACTATAAATAAAATTTTTAAAAATATTTCTAAAAGAGTACCTTTTATAGATTATGTCGTTGTAGAGCCACTCTTATATAGTGTTATATATAAAAAAGGCTTACTTCCTAGCACTCAGAGTGATTGTTTTTTGACATTTAGGGCCGATGAAGCATTTATAAGCATTTATGTAAATGGAGAATACCTTACATCAAGAGGTTTAAGATACACACTAAATTATTTAAAAGATAAATTTATAGAGCAAAGCGGCGAAAAAGTAAGCCTAGAAAGCTTTTTAGATATCCTAAAGACAAGAGGACTTTTAGATAGCAATGAAGAAGGCTTTAGCTACGATCTAAATACTGTTTTTGAGGACTATATATTTTACGTAAATGACACGATAAATGTTGTCAATAGAATCTATAGTATAAATATAAAAAATATCTATATTGACTGCGACTATAAAATAGAGCGTTTTGAGAAATTCATCAATACAAAGCTTGGCACAAATGCTACGAAATTAAATATAAGCACTGTAATAAATTCTAAAAATTTAGCCATTAGCGAACGGTATAACATGATGGCTTTGTATGCAAATTTTTACAAAAAAGAGGCCTTTAATGCTGATTTTAACTTCTCAAATTTGCTTAGACCTGATCCATTCACAAAAAGAAAAAGCGGTAAATTTATACTGACATGTGCCGCTGCTTTTTGCCTAAGCATGTCCTATCCTCTTTATAATTATATAGCTGGCAGTATTTTAGAAGCAGATTCGCAAAAGCTAAGTGATGAGCTTGATGTGCTTAATGCGCAAGCAGCACAAATAAGAAGTACTCTTGAAAGACTAAAAAAAGAGCAAAATGATATAAAAGGATTAACTGATAAAGAGGAAGAGAAGTTAAATTTTAGAAAAGGGTTGCTTCAAGAAATTGAAAACAAAAAAGATCATTACGTAATGAAAGGTTTAAATCTTTTCGAAATTACCGATACGATAAACAGCAATAGCGTTTTTATAACAAATATTAAAAATAACGATAAAAATTTAACAGTAACCGTTGTTAGCGATAATGAAAAAAGGATTACGCAGCTAATAAAAGATATCAGCAAGATGCCTAAATATTCAGTAAATACAAAAAAAATTAAAGAAGATAAACAAAATAACGAGTATGAAAGTAATATAAGTATAGAGATTAGACAATGAGACAAGACGTTTTAAGTAAAATAGATAAGTATTTTGACGCAAAAAAACAAAGCGAAACAAATATAATTTTTTTGGGTTCAGCTTTAATTATTATTTATATTGTTTATATGCTTTGTTTTGATCCGTCGCAAGATTTTTATGATGAAAGATTTAATTCGCATACTAAAATTAGCAATGATCTTTCAAGAACAAGAGATTATTTAAGATCGACCAGCTCACCTAGCGGGGATAAAAATTTTAAAATAAATGAAGAGACCAAAATACTTGAAACGCTTAAAGGCAAATATTCTAGTGTTTTAAAATTTAATGCTCATTTTGACTCAAAGCTAAAAGAACTATCGTTTTTATTATTTAACGATCAAAATTGGGCAAATTTCTTAGACAATATCGTATCTTTAGCGAAGCAAAATAATATAAAAATTTTAGAGTTAAAAAGTGATATAAAAGAGCCAAATTTCCAAAAAATTGAGCAAATTTTAAATATTGACTTGACATTTTTGGGAGGTTTTAAAGATATGCTTTCATATATAAATGGCCTTGAAGAATCAAAGCTAGTGGTTGATCTTCATAAAATGGATGTAAATTCTACCCAAAAAGAGCTTGGCGCTAAGATCTCAATATCTGTTTGGGGGATGAAATACTAATGAAAATAAAAATTTTATTGGCTTTTTTATTGTTAAATATTGCTTTTGCTAATCAGCTTCAAGAGGAAATGGACTCTTATGATAAAATTTTTGAAAAAATAAAGGAAAAAAGAAGCGGTCTTAGCGATATTGAGCTTTCTAGTATAAAAAATCCTTTTAAGCAAGAACCTATCAAGACGGTAACAGATCAAAATTTATCAATTATTACTCAGGCTTCAAAAGGGCTTAGTTTAAAAGCAATTTTATTAAACAAAGCAAATATTGATTCCAAATGGTATGCTGTCGGTGATATTGTTGATGGTTACAAAATAGCTAACATTACTAAAAATAGCGTTTTTTTAGTAAAAGGCGATGAGAAACAAGAGCTAATTTTAAAAAATGGAAGTAAAAATGTTGAGATTAAGATTAAATAAAATATTAATAATGGGTGCACTCATTTGCTTAAATATGAATTATGCTAGTGCTAATGAGAGTGGTTGTTTAAGCAAAAATTTTAATATGAAAATTTCAGATGATGTTACGCTAGTAGATGTGTTAAATCAGCTTTCAGAAATGTGTAACTTTAGTATTGTTGCAAAGGATACTTATAGCAAAACAGAGCTAAAAGATAAAGTTTTTGGTGTTAATATCAGAAATATGAGTCTTAGCGAAGTTTTCGACCTACTTTTAAGTGAGAAAAATTTAAGCTACGAGTTTTCAAATAATGTATTAAAAATTTCATCTTTAAAAACTCAAATTTTTAAACTAGATTATATAACTTCTATTAGAGAAGGAACTGCTGTCACCCAAGCTTCAGTGGATGCTACTCCATCTGAAATTTCTAGTGGTTCAAGTAGTAGCGATAATTCCCAAGATGATAGTTCTCAAGGCTCAAGCAACCTTATAAAAACTACTGAAAGGTTTGACTTTTGGGAAAAACTAGATGCTGAGCTTAAAGCTATTTTAAATAATAGTAGCGAACATATCACAGCGCCTGATCCTATCATAAATCAAAATGCAGGTCTTATCACTGTTACAGCTACCCCTTCTCAACTTAAGCGAGTTGAGAAGTATATAGATGAAATGCAAAAAAGACTAAAGAAACAAGTAATTATTGATGTTTCTATTATTTCAGTTGAGTTAAATAATGAATACAAGCAAGGTGTTGACTGGAGTAAATTTGAACTTGGATTTAATACATACATTGGCAATTCAAGGAATAATCCGAGCTCAAGTGCAACTTGGACAAATAAAGGCAATAGCCTAAGCGATGGATTTGGACGTACATTAAATATCGCAGCTAATTTAAATTTTAGCCTTGATGGAATGATAAATTTTCTTGAAACAAATGGAAAGACAAAGGTTATATCAAGCCCAAAAGTAACAACACTTAATAATCAGCAAGCTCTAATTTCAGTTGGTGATAACATAAACTACCGTGTTCAACAAAAAACTGACAATGGAAACAGCAATAGTGATAGGCTGACAACTACTTATAAACAATATTCTGTTTTTATAGGCATATTATTAAATTTATTACCAGAAGTCTCTGATAATAATAAAATCATGCTTCGAATCAATCCATCGCTTAGTAACTTTAAATACGCTGAAGACGACACAAGACAAAATGCGTTAAGAGAGATTGCTCCAGATACGGTGCAAAAGAAGCTTTCAACTGTTGTTCAAGTTGATAGCGGTGATACTATTATTCTTGGTGGATTAATAGGCCAGACAAAGGGCAAAAATAATACTTCTGTGCCTCTTCTTTCTGATATCCCACTTATAGGTGGTGTCTTTAAAAGCACAAGAGACAATATAAAGACAACAGAGCTTATCTTTGTCATCACTCCTCATGTAGTTGATTTTGACAAAAAAAAGCCACTTAATCAATCATTAAAAGACTTAGGTTTTTCTAAAACGATCTATGAATAACAAGAATATTTATACAGATATAAAAGATATCTTTATCAACGAAGATGAAGTAGCTGATTTTGTTAACCTAGATAACTCAATCACTTGTTACAATAAGATCGTCTCGGCTCTAAAAAAGCCATTAAAACTTATACTTTTTTATGGTAAGCCTGGTAGTGGAAAGACTTTTTTGCTAAACAAGATAGCCTCTGATCTTCAAAAGGATAAAAAATTAATTTTTTTCCCACATCCTTTTTTTAGCGAGGCTACATTTATAGAAGCTCTTTGTGGAGATATATATGGAAATAAACTTGATAATATAAATAATTTTGAAAGTTTTGTTGCACACTACTCAAAGGAATTTAAAAATAAAGATGAAATTTTACAAAACCAAATAGTTGTCATCCTGGATGAAGCACAACTTTATCCTACTGAATTGATTGAAAAAATAAGGCTGATGGCTGATACAAGATTATTTAAATTTCTATTTACTATTCATAAAACTGAAAATGAAGATGTGTTAGCAAAGGACTATTTTCAAACTAGAATTTGGGAGAGCATAGAGCTTGGAAGTGCAAACACGAATGAAATCATAGTTTATTTGCAAAGAAAAATAGGACAAAAAGGCTACGATAAATACCTAAATTTTCAGAAAAAAGACTATGACAAAGCCTATGAGCTTTGTTGCGGAAATCTACGCACACTAAATAAAATCATGTATAAATTTTATGAAATTTGTGAATATTACGAACAAAATCAGCCATCAAAATTAAGTAGCGAGGACGCAAATATTAAAATTTTGACAATGTCTGCACTTGATACAGGAATAATTCATGCTTGAATTACAAGAAATTCAAAGGCTAGAAAAGCTCTATGAAGAGTACGAAAAAAAGAATAAAAATAGCTTTTTAAAATTGTTATCACATAAAAAGTTAGGCCTTTTAATAATTACGGTATTGCTAATCGCTTTTATTTTTGGTGCTTTTTTATTTTTCTCAAATGCTAAAAATAAAAAAGAGACAACCAATATTCCAACTTTAGTTGAGAAAAATTTGACAATACAAACAGATATAAAAGAAAAAAACATAACCTTTGCTGAAACTAATGTCAGCAAAAATATTTTAGAAGATGGCAAACAAAAAAGTGAGCAAGCAAAAGAGAGGTTTGAATCAGATAAGAAGCAAGATGAGCTTGCTGAGAAAATAGCGAAAAAGCTAGAACAATCCATAAAACTAAATGAAGATAACAAAGAGCAGATAGCAGATAAAAAACAAAGAAGTAGTGGTGGTTGGTTAAAGCTAAATTTACCAACTGAAAATGAAAACATACAAAATGAACAGTCTCTACCAAATGAAGAGGTAATAGAACTAGAACCAAAAGCAAAGCCAAAAATTGATATTCAAATTTCAAGTGAAAACAATGAAATATCTATGCTAAAAGAAAATTTTAATAAAAGCAAAAATCCAGAAATCGCCCTTAAAATAGCAAGAAAATGCTATCAAGACAAAAGATATAGCGACACTATAAAATGGGCACTATCGGCAAATAATTTAGATAGTAGCATTGAGGAGTCTTGGGTCATGTTTGCTAAGGCAAAATATATGCTAAAGCAAAAAGATGACGCATTGCGTGCATTAGAAGAATATAATAAAAATAAAAATAAGCCCGAGATAAATGAGCTAATAAATAAGATAAAAAGTGATACGTTGTGAAATTTTTACTTATTATATTTTTATCATTAAATGCCTTTGCGCTTGGGGCGGCTGACATTAAAAGTTATTTTGAAAAAGCTGAATATCCTAAAATTTGTAATCAAAAAATACAAGATCTTTTAAAAGATTCACAAAATGAAGAATTTCTTAATATCTTTGGCATATCTTGCTTAAAAACAAATGATATAGATAGGCTCGCTCTTCCAGCAAGCAAGCTATCAAAAACACAAAGCTCAAGAGAGAATGCAGCATATTTTGCTGATATATTGCTTAAAAAAAAGCTATTGCTTCATGCTATCTTGGATGGGGCTGATATAAGCTATATTAGACTTCCAAAGAGCGATTACATTCTTTCATTTATATTTGATAAATTTGTCAAAAAAGAATACGTTGAGGAGCTCGGCGTATTTATTTTTGAAGAGCCAAATTCAGATACAAGATATGAGCTTAGTGCAATCGCTGGCTCAAATTTTGCAAAAATGATTTTAAAAATTTTTAAAAATGACGATCTTACTTCGCAGATTGAGTATAGATAAAGAGAAGAGATGAATAATTTAGAAAATTTAACGCTAAAAACATTAGAGCAACTTAATAAACTAAATGATGAGCAAATTTTAAAGATTATAGAGATAAAAAAGATAAACGAAAAAAGTCTTTTAGCTATTTTGCTTGAAGAAAATATGCTAGAAGAAGAGATTTTTTTTGAAATTCTATCTGATATTTATAGAAGAGGACACACTGACATTGATGAAATTTCAACTAGTCTTCAGATAGATCAAAAGCGCTTTATTCAATATGTATGTGATAAATTTAAAATCACATTTTTTGATCTTGATGATATAGATATCGACTACCGTATCAGTGAAAAACTAAGCACCTCGCAGCTAAAATCATATAACGCCATACCCGTAAAAGAAGACGAGATAAGCGTTTATGTTGCTTTTAAAAATCCTTTTGACGTGATCATTCAAGATAAAGTTCAAAATTTATTCAACAGAAAGCTATTAAAAGTAGCTTGCGCAGATCCAGCCCAGATAGAAAAATATATAAACAAAATAGCTCTTAATGAAAGCATAAAGGACGTTATTACAGAGATCAGAAAAGAGCTTTCAAGCTCCAGTAGCCAAGGGCAAAGCACAGAAAGTTCTGGAATTTTAAAGCTAATTGAGATAATTTTAAAAACATCTATTCAAAGCAGAGCGAGCGATATTCACATCGAGCCAACCGAGACAAACTGTATCGTAAGAAGCAGGATAGATGGTATGCTAAGTGAGACATTTATATTTGATAAAGATATTTATCCTCCGATGGTAAGCCGAATGAAGCTACTTTCAAATATGGATATCGCGGAGCGTCGCCGCCCACAAGATGGTAGATTTTCAGCTCAAATTTTAGATAAAGAGTACGATTTCCGTATCTCTACACTACCTATTTTAAACGGCGAAAGCATAGTTTTAAGAATTTTGGACAAATCAAAAGTTATCATAAACATTGAAGACCTTGGTATGCATCCAGATAACTTTGCCAAATTTAAAAAGAGCATGAAAGCGCCTTATGGCATTATCCTAGTTACTGGTCCGACAGGATCAGGAAAAACGACTACACTTTATGGTGCATTAAATGATATAAAAAGTGTAAAAACTAAGATTATTACCGTTGAAGATCCGGTTGAGTATCAGCTAAATATGATCCAACAAGTACATGTCAATGAGAAGGCTGGGCTTACTTTTATCTCGGCTCTTCGCTCTATCCTAAGGCAAGATCCAGACATTATTATGATAGGTGAGATCAGAGATCAAGAGACGCTTAGAATCGCAATTCAAGCGGCACTAACTGGTCACTTGGTTTTTTCTACACTTCATACAAACGACGCTATTAGCGCTTTACCTCGTATGGTTGATATGGGTATTGAGCCATATCTAGTAAGTGGTGCACTAGTTTGCATCGAGGCTCAAAGGCTTGTAAGAAAGCTTTGCCCGTATTGCAAACAAAAAGTCACGCTATCTCAAAAAGCTCTTGATGAGATTAAGAGATTTCTTCCTGAAGATTATCAATTTTATAAAAGCGTAGGTTGCCAACATTGCTCACAGACTGGATATCTAGGGCGTGAAATGATAAGCGAAATATTATCTATCAGCGATCATATAGCAAGTATCGTAGCAAATAACGCTTCGAAAGAAGAGCTTAAAAAGGCCGCCTATGACGAAGGCTTTATAGATATGTTCCACGATGGCGTTATACGCGCAGCAAATGGTGTAACAACCATCGAAGAAGTATATAGAGTTGCCAAGATATGAAATTTTACGAAATAGAATATATAAAAGATGGCAAACGCCAAAAGATGAGCCTAAAGGCCAATAGCAAAAATGATGTAAAAAATCGTGCAAATATTCAAGGCATGATAGTAAAGATCAAAGAAACTCAGGTCTCAAGTATTAACAATGATTTTTTGGACTTGCAAGAAAAATTTAACAAAATATTCTCTTCTTCAAAAGTAAAAATTCCAGCTCTAGTTGCTACCATAAGGCAACTTAGCGTTATGACTAATGCTGGTATATCAATACATGATGGCATAAAAGAGACAGCAAATGCTACTGAGGATAAAAGGCTAAAAACAATATTTCAAACGCTAGATGAAGACCTAAATCAAGGTGCAAGTTTAACTCAAAGTATAGAAAATTTTCAAGAAGAGCTAGGCGATGTCACTGTCGCTATGGTAAGGCTTGGAGAGAGCACTGGTAATATGGCTGATGCATTATCAAAGCTAGCTTCTATCTTGCAAGAAGTCTGGGATAACCAACAAAAATTTAAAAAAGCTATAAGGTATCCAATAACCGTAATATGCTCTATAATTTTGGCTTTTATTGTGCTCATGACATCAGTTGTTCCACAATTTCGAGAAATTTTTAGCCAGCTTAATGCCGACCTCCCTCTTCCTACTAAAATTTTACTAAACATTGAATACATAATGAGCAATTACGGCATATATATAATAGTTGTTCTTATTGCATTTGCTTTTTTGCTAAAAAAGCAATATTCAAATGATGAAAATTTTAGGGATAAGGTCGATAAATACCTACTAAAAGTCTATCTTGTGGGCAAGATAATATTTTTTGCAAATATGAGTAGATTTAATCTAATCTTTACAGAGCTTGTTCGCGCGGGACTTCCTATCGCTGATGCGCTAGATACTGCCGTTGTAACTGTTTCAAATCAAGACATAAGAAATAAGCTAACTGCTGTAAAAGTACTGGTTGGTCGTGGCATAAGCTTAACCGAGGCCTTTAGGCAAACTGGACTTTATGAGGGTATGCTTATACAGATGATAGGTGCTGGCGAACAAAGTGGTAGCTTAGATGACATGACACAAAAAGTTACTGATTATTATAGAGTGAAATTTAATGATATTATTGATAATATTTCAAACTATATTGAGCCGATACTACTAATATTTATCGCAGCTATGGTGCTTTTGCTCGCCCTTGGTATATTTATGCCAATGTGGGATATGGCAAAAGCTGTTAAAAATTAAATCAACATTTAAAGGAGTAAAATGCCTATAGAAAGAGAATATGGCGTTGATGAGAACGCATTTTTAGTTTCAAAAACGGATACAAAAGGAAGGATTACTTATTGCAACGAGCCTTTTTTAAATATCGTAGGAGTAAAACAAGGTGATCTCTTGGGAAAACCGCACAATATAATAAGGCACACTGATATGCCAAGAGTTATTTTCAAGCTACTTTGGGAACGCATACAAAATAAAGAGGAAATTTTTGCCTTTATTAAAAATAAAACTCTCAATGGTGGATTTTACTGGGTATTTGGCAATATCACAGCCTCGCTTGATCAGCAAGATAATATCGTTGGCTACTATTCTGTTAGACGTAAGCCAAACGCAAAAGCGATAGAGACCATAAAACCACTTTATGCAAAATTACTTGAGCTAGAACGAGATGGCGGTATTGAAGCGTCTAAAAAATATTTATTAAAATTCTTAGAAGAAAAATCAACAAGCTATGATGAATTTATAAACAACTTACAAAGGTTCTAGATATGTTTAAGAAAAAATCAAATGCAATAAATGAGATTTTAAGTGTTGTCAAATCGGCAAGCAATGGCATACTAGAGCCTCGTATTGTAAATATTGGAGAAAAGGACGAGATGTATGAAGTCGCCCTTGGCATAAATGATCTATTAGATCAGGTTGAGGCGCTTCAACGTGAAATTTCAACCTCAGTCCAAGCTGCACAAAACTCAAAAACATATAGAAATATATTTGTAGAAGGGTTTAGGGGTTTATTTAAACGAAATGCCATATCTATGAGCAAGGGTGTCACAGGTATAAAAGACGGCCAAAAAAGCAAGGTTAGAGGTCTTCTATCAAGCGAGCTTGACAAACTTGGAAACGGTATAAATGGTATAAATTATGTAAGAGATGATCTAAATGAAAGTATCAAAAATTTAAGCCAAACAGCAACAGATGCTAAACAAACTGCACAAACAGCAAAAGAAAATATGTCTAATATCGCCGAGCTTAGTCAAAATATGGGAGAGCTTGATGGTCTAGTACAAAGCTGCTCGAATGCTACTGGCATGCTAAGCACTAGGGCTTCTGAAATAAGCTCTGTTTTAAATTTAATAAAAGATATTGCCGATCAGACAAATCTACTTGCTCTTAACGCCGCCATTGAAGCTGCTCGTGCAGGAGAGCACGGACGTGGTTTTGCGGTAGTCGCTGATGAGGTAAGAAAGCTAGCCGAAAACACACAAAAAGCCGCAAGCGACATAGAAGTCAATATAAAAACACTCCAGCAAGAGGTAAATGATATCGATGAAAATTCTAAAAAAATCGATGAAATTTCTAAGCTAACGACACAAAATGTAGAAAATTTCAAAAAGGTATTGAGCGAGTTTAATGCAAACGCACAAAATACTGCTCAAACATCAAAATATGTCGAAAATAAAACCTTTGCTATAATCGCAAAAATTTCGCAAATCGCTTACAAAACTAAAGTGTACTCTGACCTTATAAACGAGCAAGGATATAGTGAGGAAATACGTGATTTAGCGCAAAGTCTGCTAGATTGGTATGAGAACGAGAGTATAAGCGAACACAAGCAAAATAAAAATTTTGATAAGTCAAAAGAGCTTGCAACGTCGCTAAATAATGAAATCAAACTCTTGCTCGAGAAGTCAGCCTCTGGTTACAACGAACAAAATTTAAATTATTTTGTTGATAAGTCTAAAAAAATAGAAGATCTAAGCGAGCAAATTTTTACTTCGTATAACGAAATTTTTAAAGATAAAAACTAAAGTGTTAAATTATCTTTGATGTTTTTTTGGGTGGTCAAAAAATAACGCTTTTGCACCACCCTCTTTTAACTCACTAAATTTACATCCAAACTCAACGCAAAATATTCCAGAAGTTGGGATATTGTCTATTGATGAATCGCTTAAATACTCGCAAATTTCGGTAATGCTCGGGTTATGTGTGATGATAAAAATTTCATCCAAACTCTCATCTATATTTTTGACAAATTTTAAAAGATCTTCAAAGCTTATATCATAAAGCTCATCTATAAGACTGGTCTCTTCTTTAAATTTTAAAGTTTTAGCGATAATCTTTGCTGTTTGCTCGCACCTTTTGGCACTACTAGAAAAGATAGCCCCTGGCATCACATCATACATTTTTAGTCTATTTGCCATAAATTTAGCGTCCTCTTTGCCTTTTTGACTAAGCTCCCTTAAAGCATCTTTAGCTCCGTCCTTATTCTCATCAACCGCTTTTGAATGTCTTATGAAATAAATTTTACTCACTATCTCTCCTTTGAGAAATTCTTTATCAAGCAAAGCTCTTCTTTGCTAAATCCAGCTTTTAAGCGATCTTGCTCATTGATCTCTCTAACATTTTTAAATGAATTTGGATATAAACTTAAGATAATGTCAAAGTAGCTATTTTCGTCAATGTCCTCTTTTTTGCAAGCAAATTTAAACCACTTATCGCCTTTATAAACATGAGAGACTTCCTCCTTTAAGATGACTTTCAGGCACTCAATGAGCTCTTCATTTCCACCCTCGCCTTCAAGCCTTTTTATAATATGAGCGTTTGCATCAAGCCCATTTGCCTCCATATATCTTGGCAGTAGCGCCATACGGCTAGTTAGACTACTTGAAGTCTTTTGAAGTGCGATAAAAAGTCCATCATGTACACTTAGCTCGCCGTATCTACCGCCTTGTTTTAAGAGCAAATTTTCTATCATACAAAAGTGTCTGATCTCATCTTCAGCCACTTCTAGCCAGTCTTCATAAAATTCTCTTGGCAAATTTCTAAATCTATAACAAGCATCAAGCGCGATGTCAATAGCACTAAATTCAATATGAGCTACCGAATGGATAAAATTTAAATTTTTATCCTTTGGCTTTACTTTTTTGTTTAGCTCTTTCATGCTAACTACTTCACAAAATTTTGCATAGCTAGGTGTTATTAACTCATTTGGTTTAGAGCTTTCACAAAAATTTATATTAAAATCTCGTTTAAATTTCTCATAAAATAGCTCAAATTTTAAAAATTTAAGCCCAATCTCGCCTTCATTTAAAATTTCCCAAATTTCATCATAAAAATTCATATTTTCTCTTTATTTAAATCTGTATTTACGAATGTAAATTTATATAAATAATGCTTAAAATTTGAGCCTAGTATTTGTTTTAAAAGGTTTTTAATAAAAATTTCTGATTTATTTTGCTTTGCCATATCCAGCAAATCTATTTGCTGCTAAGCAACTTGAGTTTGAACATCTTACAAGGTAGCTATTTATCTCTTGATTTCCTTTTAGATGCACGTTTTTTTGTTTTAGATTCATATAGCTATGAATTATCTTTCCGCCAGAATTATGTATAAATTTTACTGTCTCATCGCCAAGGACAGCCGTAACTATGCCAACATGAGTGATATTTTTCTTATCTTTATTTTTCTGAACACCCTTGCCAAGAGTATTTGAGAAAAATACAAGATCACCTATTTTTGGATTTTTATGAGTAATTAAATTTTTACTTTCATAAAAATTATAGATCGCTTTTGACTTTCTACCGCCATTATCGTAGTAGCGATTTATTGTCTTTTCATCAAAATACATATTTTGATACTTTGCATTTACGATAGAAACAAAGCCAGAGCAATCACCGCCCGCTCTTGTATTTAGGTATTTTTTAAAAAAAGAACCAAATTTTTTATCTTCTCTATCATTATCTTCATCTATGATTTCACCAATCATTTGCTCACTAAAATCAACACTTGAAGTTACGGTTTGATTTGTTTCATTTTGCGGAGTTGTCGGTTGATTAGAAGTAAAAGAACAACCTGTAAAAAATATAATGCTAAGAATAAAAAAGATTTTTTTATTTATTGAATTTGACATATTTATATCCAAAATTTTAGTGTTTGCAATTTTAACTTTTAAACGTAAATGAACCGGAAATAGTGCTTTGCTTTCTTTATTCTAAGTTAAAAAGCAATATAATATCGGCAAAAAATATATTTTCTTAAGGCAAAAAATAATGATGCACTATTTAAAGATAAAAGGAAATGCCAAATTAAGTGGCGAAGTAAAAATAAGCGGTGCCAAAAATGCTGCTCTACCGATCATCGCCCTAACCTTACTTGCAAAAAAAAGTGTAAATTTAACAAATATCCCAAATGTCGCTGATATAAAAACGCTTTGCCAACTGCTAACTAATCTAGGAGCAAAGTGTGAATTTAAAGATAAAAATTCACTAAGCATAGACACAAGTGGTGTAAGCTCAACTACTGCAAATTACGATATCGTTAGAAAGATGAGAGCATCGATCTTAACGCTTGGACCGCTTCTTGCACGCTTTGGTCACTGCGAAGTGAGCCTACCTGGAGGATGTGCGATCGGACAAAGACCTATCGATCTGCATCTAAATGCACTCGAAAAAATGGGCGCAAATATAGAAATAAAGCAAGGCTACGTCGTCGCAACAGCACCAAATGGCCTAAAAGGCGCAAAGATTGTTTTTGATAAGATCACCGTAACTGGCAGTGAAAATATCATCATGGCTGCAGCTCTAGCGCACGGTACGACAGAGCTTTTTAACGTAGCGCTTGAGCCTGAAGTGGTGCAAATTTGTGAAATTTTGGCTAAGAGTGGCGTTAAAATAGAAGGCATCGGCACAAGTGAACTAAAGATAACCGGGAGCGGCCAAAAATTACTTGAAATTTGCGATATCGAGGTCATCCCTGATAGGATCGAGGCTGGCACATACCTTTGTGCTGGAGCTATAACAAATAGCAAAATTTCGGTAACAAAGGCAAATGCAGCTCATATGACGGCTATTTTAAATAAATTTGAAGAGATGGGCTTTGGTATCGAAGTAGACGGCGATAAGATCACGATATTGCCAGCAAAAGAGATAAAACCAGTGGAGATAAGAACCACCGAGTATCCGGGCTTTCCAACAGATATGCAAGCTCAATTTATGGCGCTTTGCCTTGCAGCAAATGGCGTTAGCACGATAGATGAGAGGCTTTTTGAAAACCGCTTTATGCACGTTAGTGAGCTTGCTAGAATGGGAGCGGATATTAAATTAAATGGACATATTGCAAGTGTTTATGCACCAGCTAAGCTAAATGCAGCCGATGTGATGGCGACAGATCTTAGAGCTAGCTCAGCGCTGATACTAGCTGCTCTTATAGCAAATGGCGAAAGCTTGGTACATAGAATTTATCACCTTGATAGAGGATATGAAAATTTAGAAGAGAAATTTCAAGGCCTTGGTGCAAATATTACTAGGCTTGAGGAGTAAAAATGCTACTAAATGATGCATTAGATGCGCTTAAATCCAAATTTAAACTAAAAATAGATAGTGAAATTTTGCCTATCAGCATGGCTCTTGGTAGAACATTAGCAAATGATGTAGTGGCAGTAAAAAATCTGCCATGTTTTGATAACTCAGCGCTTGATGGCTTTGCGGTTAAATTTGACGAGAAAGATAAACCTTATAAGATCATCGCAAGTGCCTTTGCAGGCGATAAAGAGCAGCTAGCTATCGGCAAAAACGAGTGCGTGAAGATAATGACAGGTGCAAAGATGCCAAAGGGCGCTGACACGGTCATGAGGTTTGAAGATTGCGTAGTTGAGGGCGAGTTTGTAAAAGCGCCAGCTAAGCTTAAAAAAGGCGAAGCTTACCGCTTTAAAGGCGAAGAGACAAAAGTTGGTGAAATTTTACTAAAAAGTGGTGAAATTTTAAACACAAGAAGCGTGATGATGCTAGCAGCTCAGGGCATAAGCTTTATAGATGTGAAAAAGCAGTCTAGTGTTGGAATTTACTCAAGCGGAAACGAGATCATCGAGCCTTGGCAAAGAGCTAGCGAGGATGAAATTTACAATGCAAACGCACTTGGCATCACCGCACTTTTAAGCTCAATCGGTCAAAAAAGCTCATATCTTGGCATCATAAAAGATGAGCTAAGCGCTGTAAAACAAGCATTTTTAAATACTACAAACTATGACATCATTGTCTGCTCTGGCGGAGCAAGCGCTGGTGAGGCTGACTTTATGAAAATAGCTCTAAGTGAGCTTGGATACAACGAAATTTTCTCACACCTTGACATAAGACCTGGCAGACCTTGCAAGGCTTATGAAAAAGATGGCAAACTAGTCTTTGTGCTCCCTGGAAATCCAATGGCAGCTTATGTTTGCATGATGATGCTTGTTTTGCCTCTTTTAAGAGAGGATTGCTTTGTGATGCAAAATACTACAAATGCGCAAAATTTAAAGGTAAAATCAGGTAGGATCAATGCCATTTTTGGAAATATTGAAAATGATAAATTTATAGCAACAAATGGTGGAAAATACGGCTCTGGCATGATAGATCATATTTTAAAAAGCACTTTTATGTTTTTAACTAGCCCAGATCAAAGCGAAATTTTGCAAAATAGTGAAATTTCTCTTATAAAACTTCCATAAAATCTTGACAAATGAAAAACAATCTGATAGAATGCGGACTTCATTTTGACTGCGGGAATAGCTCAGGGGTAGAGCACAACCTTGCCAAGGTTGGGGTCGCGAGTTCGAATCTCGTTTCCCGCTCCATCTTTTTTATACTAATTTTTTTATTTTCCACAAAACTTTTTGCAAATGAAGTCAACATATATCCGATGTATTGCGTTCTAAATGATCAAATTTCACTTAGTACTTTTGGCTTTGAAGGCGAAGACAATGAAATTTTAAACCTAGAGGGCAAAAGAGCAGCCAAGATAGATAGCAAAAAACTCTATGAAATTCTAACAGCAAATTTTAAAACATATAATGACAAAAGTGGCGGAAGCGTTGCTTTTGTAAAGAACTGCTCTATTATGGATGAGATTCAAATGCAATTTTTAAGATCAATTAGCGATGAATATCCTGGTATCAGCATAAGCGATCTTAGCATCAGTCCACAAAATAAGCTTCCAGCAAATTTCAAAGAGCTCGTCCTAAAAAATATCTTTTTAGGTGATCAAAATAGTCAAAAAGGTACATTTAGAGCATCATTTGAGGATATTGATCTGAGTCTAAAAAGTATCTATTTTAAATTTAGCTTTAACGCTAAGATGCCAGCCTTCATAGCAATAAATTCAATGAATACAAACCATATTTTAAGCCTGCTTGACTATCAGCCAACGATGATTGAGTTTGGCAAATGGCCAAAAGATGCACTTTCTAACTCAAATAGCTTAGCTCTTATAACAAAAGTGCAGATAAAAAGCGGTGAAATTTTAACCAAGCGTCAGTTTAACGCCATAAGCTTAGTAAAAAAAGGTCAAATGCTAAATGCAGTTTTGAGCGAGGATGGCGTTAAGATAATAGCTGAAGTAAAGGCACTTGAGGATGGAAATTTAGGTGATATGATAAAGATAAGAACAAAAGATAATAAAATTTTAGAGGCCACAGTTTCAGGCAAAGATGAGGCAGTGATAAGATGAAAAAGATAGTATTTGCAGCCACTGGAGCAAGTGGGGCTGGACTTTTTCTAAAGCTAGTAAATGCCGCCAAAGATAGTTGCGAGGCACATATCATAGTTAGTAAAAATGCCATGAAGGTTTTGGAGGCTGAGGAAAATTTAAAGCTAAATTTAAATGATCTTGGCGTAAAAATTTATGACGACCAAGATCTTGGCGCGGGCCCGGCTTCTGGCTCGTTTGGCACAGAAGCGATGATAATAGCGCCCTGCTCTACCAACACACTAGCAAAAATCGCAAATGGCATAAGCGACACGCTCATCACAAGGGCTGCAAGTGTCGCGCTAAAGGAGAGGCAAACCCTAGTTTTGGGAGTTAGAGAGATGCCGTTATCCACGATCGTGCTTTCTCAAATGCAGCTTCTCTCATCTCTTGGAGCTATCATCGCTCCGCCAGTTTTGGGCTACTACGCAGATATAAAGAGCCTTGATGATATGGAAAATTTCATCATCGGCAAGTGGCTTGATGCTTTAAAAATCGAAAATAATCTTTACAAAAGGTGGCAAATTTGAAAAAATCTTGCATCTATCCAGGGACATTTGATCCCATTACAAACGGTCATTTAGACGTCATCATAAGGGCCACAAAAATTTTTGACAAGGTAATCGTCGCAGTCGCAAAAAGTGACAGCAAACAGCCGATGTTTGCACATGAAAAGCGCATAGAGATGGCAAAAAAGGCGGTTTGTGAGCTAAAAAACGTAAGCGTTCTTGGCTTTGATAACTTACTTGTTGATTTTGCTAAATCACACGGCATAAACACTGTGATCAGAGGCCTTCGCGCGGTTAGTGACTTTGAATACGAGCTACAAATCGGCTACGCAAACGCCGCACTTTGGGACGAATTTGAGACGGTTTATCTTATGCCAAGCTTAAATAACGCCTTCATCTCAAGCTCGATCGTCCGCTCAGTCTTACGCCACGATGGCGACGTGAGCAACCTAGTGCCAGCAAAAATTCTTAAAAATTTAAAGGCGTAAAATGTATGTTTTGTTTGAAGGCATTGACGGCGTTGGCAAGAGTACGCAGATAAAAATTTTAGCTTCTAAATTTAGCAATGCCATCGTCACAAAAGAGCCAGGCGGCACGCAGCTTGGTGAAAATTTACGTGAAATTTTACTAAGCTCAAACATAAAAATCGGCAAAAGGGCTGAAATTTTGCTCTTTTTAGCTGACAGGGCTGAGCATTTTGAAAAGCTAGTAAAGCCAAATTTAGGTAAGCTCATTTTAAGCGACAGAGGCTTTATCTCAGGCATCGCCTACGCTTTGGCAAATGATGAAAGCTTAGATGAAAACGTACTTTTAGAGCTTAATAAATTTGCGCTAAATGATAAATTTGCAGACAAAATAGTCTTTTTTGAAGCAAGTCATGAGCTAATAAGCTCGCGCCTAAAAAATAGAGGCACAAGCGATAAGATCGAAGCTCGCGGGCTAGAGTATCTTTTAAAAGTGCAAAGCCTGATGAAGCAAATTCTCATCAAAAATGGCTTTGAAACGCTTTTTATAGACGCATCTAAAAGCATAGAGCTAATTTCAAAAGAGATAGAAAATTTTATAAATTTTAAGTAAAATCACAAAAAAATAAAAAGGATAATGCGATGATAACGGCACTTCGTGGCATGAAAGATATGCTTCCAGCTCGCGCTAAACTTTACGCGCGGATAATCAAAACCTGCGAGGAAGTCGCAAAAAACTACGGATATGAGCAAATTTTGACCCCACACCTAGAGGAGACAGCACTTTTTAAAAGAAGTGTCGGCGAGAGTAGCGACATCGTGGGCAAAGAGATGTATCAGTTTGAAGACAAAGGCGGCAACGACGTTTGCTTGCGTCCTGAGGGCACAGCTGGCGTGGTTAGAGCGTTTATCGAGGCAAAACTTGACAGAGCAAATGTAACGAAACGCTGCTTTTATCACGGCTCGATGTTTCGCTACGAGCGCCCACAAAAAGGTCGTTTAAGAGAGTTTCACCAGTTTGGCTGTGAGTGCTTTGGCGAAGGCAGCGTCTATGAGGACGCGAGCATTATCTTGATGGTGAGTGAAATTTTTAATAGGCTAAATATAAAAACAACCCTAAAAATAAACTCGCTTGGCGACGAGAGCTCGATGAAGTCTTACAAAGAAAAGCTCGTTAAATTTTTAGATGAAAACGACGACAGAATTTGCGAGGACTGTAAAAGACGCAAGCTTTTAAATCCTATCCGCGTGCTTGACTGCAAGGTTGAGAGTTGCCAAGAAATTTATAAAAATGCCCCAGTTATCACTGATAGCCTAAGCGATGAGGCACAGGCTGACTTTGAAAAACTGCAAGAAATTTTAACGGCAAATGGCGTTAAATTTGAGATAGACACTAAGCTTGTTCGTGGGCTAGACTACTACTGCAAGACGGCGTTTGAGTTTATTAGCAATGAGATCGGCTCACAAAGTGCAGTAGCAGGTGGTGGCAGATACGACAGGCTCGTAGAGTACCTTGGCGGTAGAGCAAGTTATGGCGTTGGCTTTGCGATGGGTGTTGAGAGGATAATGGAAATTTTAGGTGAAGCTGAGGATGAGCGAGACGGAGTTTATCTTTGCGCGCTTGATGCGGCGAATGTTGATTTTATCTATAATCTTGGCTCAAAACTTCGCAAAAAATATCCGGTTGAAATTTCTTATGAAGCTAAAAAGCTTCAAAAACATCTGCAAAATGCCGACAATAAAAATGCAAAAATTTTCCTTTGCGTGGGCGAAAACGAGATGAAAGAGAATAAAATTTGGTATAAAAATTTAGAAACCAAAGATGAAAAAACGATACATTTAGATGATCTTGAAAAGGAGCTGGGATGAATGATTTTGGACTTAGCATTTGGGGTAATTCAAATTTTGTTATAGAAGATGGCAAAGTCTGTATAAATGCAGCCAGCAAACCAGCGATTATCGACATCGTAAAAGAGATAAGAGACGACGGATATAGAGGGCCACTACTGCTTCGCTTTCCGCACCTTATCCAAAAGCAGATCGAGCAGATCCACGCAAGCTTTGCAAAGGCAAAGAAAGAATTTGCCTACAAAGGCAGCTTTAATGCCGTATTTCCACTTAAAGTCAATCAATATCCTGGCTTTGTAAAAAATTTAGTTCGCCTTGGCAAACCTTATAACTACGGTCTTGAAGCTGGTAGTAAGGCTGAGCTACTTTTAACTATGGCTTACAATAACGAAAAAGCTCCAATAACCGTAAATGGCTTTAAAGATAAAGAGATGATAAATATCGGCTTTATCGCCGCTGAGATGGGACACAACATCACGCTAACGATCGAGGGTCTAAACGAGCTTGAAGCGATAATTGCCATTGCAAAAGAGCGCTTTAAACCAAAACCAAAGATCGGACTTAGGGTAAGACTGCACTCGACAGGATCGGGGCTCTGGGCAAAAAGTGGTGGTATACACTCTAAATTTGGCCTAACATCAACCGAGCTGATAGAAGCTGTAAAGATGCTAAAAAAGGCAAATTTACTTGAAAACTTCACAATGATACACTTTCACATCGGCTCTCAAATAAGCGAGATCCATCCGCTCAAAAAGGCACTCATTGAAGCTGGCAACATCTACGCTGAGCTTAGAAAAATGGGTGCCTCAAATTTAAAAGCTATAAATTTAGGTGGTGGTCTTGCGATAGAATACTCGCAGTTTAAAGAAGAAAGCAGCAGAAACTACACACTAAACGAATATGCAAACGACGTTGTTTATATGCTTAAAACTATAAGCGAGCAAAAAAAGGAGATCGAGCCAGATATTTTCATAGAGTCAGGTCGCTACATCGCCGCTTCTCACGCACTTTTGGTCGCTCCTGTACTTGAGCTATTTTCTCAAGAATACACCGAAGAGAAGCTAAATTTAAAGAAAAATAATCCAAATTTGATAACCGAGCTAGTCGATCTTTATAAATCAATCAAACCTTCAAACGCCCTAGAGTACCTACACGACGCCATCCATCACACAGAGAGTGTTTTAACGCTTTTTGATCTAGGCTATGTTGATCTTCAAGATAGATCAAACGCAGAGGTACTTTTAAGGCTCATCAGCAAAAAAGCTGTCGTGATGCTTGGCAACAAGAGCAACTCAAGCGATCTAACTAAAATTCAAAAAGAGGTTCAAGAGAGATACCTGTTAAATTTCTCGATCTTTCAAAGCCTGCCAGACTTTTGGGGACTAAAGCAAAATTTCCCTATCATGCCGCTTGACAGGCTAGATGAGCGCCCTACTTTGCCAGCTTCGATCTGGGATATCACTTGCGATAGCGACGGCGAGATCAGCTATGACGACGAGAAAAACCCACTGCTTTTACACGACGTGGATGTGGAGAAGGAGGACTATTTCTTGGGATTTTTCCTAGTTGGCGCATACCAAGAGGTGATCGGCATGAAGCACAATCTCTTTACTCACCCGACAGAAGCTACGATAGAACTTACAAGTGATGGCTACAAGGTCACAAATTTACTAGAGAGCCAGTCGATCCTTGATATCATGGAGGATATGGACTACGATATCTACGAGATCCAAGACACTCTAAATGAGCGCTTAGAGAAATCAACTCTGATAAACGAAACGCAAAAGAAGCAAATTTTGGGCGAACTTTATCTATTTTTAAATGATAATAGCTACTTAAAGACAATCAACTAAAAAGGACAAAAATGCAACTAGCAAACAGAATGCAAACATTAAGCGAGTCAATCACAATCGCGATCAGCACAAAAGCCAAAGAGATGAAGGCTGCTGGCATCGACGTGATCTCGCTTTCAGCTGGTGAGCCTGACTTTATGACTCCAAAAAAGATAAGAGAAACTGTAAAAAACGCACTTGATAACGATAGCAAAAGCGGCAAATACACGCCAGTGCCGGGTCTGCCTGAGGTTATAGACGCCATTAGAGCAAAGCTAAAAAGAGATAATGGGCTTAACTATAAAGCAAATCAAATCGTCACAAATATCGGCGCAAAGCACTCACTTTTTAATGTATTTCAAGCGCTTATCAACCCAGGCGACGAGGTAATCATTCCCTCTCCATACTGGGTGAGCTACCCTGAGATCGTTAAATTTTGCGGTGGTGTGCCTGTATTTATCGAGGCGGACGAGAGTACAAATTTTAAAATCACAGCCGAGCAGCTAAAAAAAGCGATCACACCAAAAACCAAAGTCTTTTCGCTAAATCACCCGACAAATCCAACTGGAGCTGTATATACAAAAGAGGAGATCGCGGCATTTGGCGAGGTTTTAAAGGGCACTGACATCATCATCACAAGCGATGAAATTTATGAAAAAGTGATCTACGGCAAGAAATTTCACGCAGTAGCCTCAGTAAGCGAGGATCTTTTTAAAAGAACGGTCACGATAAATGGACTAAGCAAGTGTGGCGCGATGCCTGGCTGGAGATTTGGCTATATCGCAAGCTCGATGGATTGGCTAATAGCTGGAATCAAAAAGCTTCAAAGCCAAAGCACAAGCAACATCAGCTCAATCGTGCAAATAGGTGCCATACCATCACTTCTAGGTGAAACTGACGAAGATATCGAAAACATGAGAAAAGAGTACGAGAAAAGACGTGATGTGGCTGTAAAAATGATAAACGAGATTCCGGGATTAAGCGTTGTAACACCTGATGGCGCATTTTATCTATTTGTAAAATGCAAAGATGTAGATAGCGACTCGCTTAGATTTTGTAAAAAGATGCTTGAAGAAGCGAACGTAGCCACTGTGCCAGGTGTGGGCTTTGGCATGGAGGGATACTTTAGAATTTCTTTTGCGACAGACATCGAGAGCATAAAAAAAGCGATCGAGAGGATCGCAAATTTTGTAAAAAGCTACAAAATTTAATGATCAAATTTATAGTAAATGGCAAAATTTTCGAGCTTGAAAACGATATAAATGTTTATGATTTTTTAGCTCAAAATGGTTATGAGCTTAAATTTATAGCCCTTGAGCGAGACGGAGAAATTTTGCCAAAAAAGCTTTGGCGTGAGTGCTTTATGAGCGAGGCCAAAGCCTATGAGATCGTCACTTTAGTTGGCGGTGGATGAGGAGAAAATGATAGAGATTGTATTAAACGGCGCAAAATTTAAGGTGCCAGTAAAAAGCCTTAGCGAGCTAAAAGAGCTTGCACTTGGTGATAAAGAGAGTGAAATTTATAAATTTTTAGAGAAATTTAACGCGACAAAGCCAGATATTTTTATCGTTGATGGCTTTGCTATAAAAGAAGATAGCAAGCTAAAAGATGGCTCAAATGTCGTATTTATAAGGCGTGGCGTGATGCCTGAGCGTGAAGTTTTACGCGCGATGATCGCCTCACGAAACAGCCCTGAGTTAAATTTGGCCCTAAGTAAAGCGGTGATCGGCGTGGCTGGACTTGGCGGTCTTGGTTCAAATATCGCGCTAAGCCTAGCTAGAGTTGGCGTAAAAAAGCTAGTGCTTGCCGACTTTGACGTCGTTGAGCCAAGCAATCTAAACCGCCAGCAGTATTTCGTCCGCCACATCGGCTTAAAAAAGACACAGGCGCTTAAAGAGCTGATAAATGACGTCAATCCCTTTGTCGAGGTCGAGACTCACGATATATTTTTGGACGAAAAAAACGTGGCTAGCGTATTTGGCGAGTGCGAAATTTTATGCGAAGCCTTTGACAACGTTGCTGGCAAGGCGATGATACTAAATGAAGCTGGTGCTAGCCTAAAAGATAAAAAGATCATCGGTGCCTCTGGCATGGCAGGATACTTTAGCTCAAATCTCATAAAAACCATAAAATTTGCCAAAAATGTCTATCTTTGCGGCGACCTCACAAACGAGGCAAAGATCGGTCAAGGGCTAATGGCGCCGCGCGTCGCAGTCTGCGCAAACCACGAGGCAAATTTAGCCATTAGACTGCTTATGGGCTTGGAGGCGTAAGTGCAAAATGATAGTTTGATCCTTGGCGGCAAGGAGTTTCAAAGCCGCTTTATCCTTGGCTCTGGCAAGTACTCGCACGAACTCATCGACTCAGCCATAAACGAGGCTGGAGCGCAGATCCTAACCCTTGCTCTTAGGCGCATAAACGAGAGCAAAGAGCGAAATATACTTGACTTTATCCCAAAAGGCGTGGCGCTTTTGCCAAACACAAGTGGTGCTAGAAACGCCAAAGAGGCCGTTCGTATCGCCCAGCTCGCACGTGAGCTTGGATGCGGGGAGCTTGTTAAGATAGAGATTATAACTGACTCTAAATTTCTCTTTCCAGACAACGCTGAAACCATAAAAGCGTGCGAAGCCTTGGCAAATGACGGCTTTGTGCCAATGCCATACATGTTTCCTGATCTAAATGCCGCAAGAGCGATGCTAAGCGCAGGGGCAAGCTGTATAATGCCTCTAGCTGCGCCCATTGGCTCAAACCAAGGGCTAGTTTTTAAAGATATCATTGAAATTTTGATAAACGAGCTTGATACGCAAATCATCGTAGATGCTGGCATCGGCAGGCCTTCACAAGCGTGCGAAGCAATGGAGATGGGAGCGGCTGCGATCATGGCAAACACAGCCATCGCCTCATCTAAAAATATCCCACTCATGGCAAGAGCCTTTAAAGAGGCGATCATCGCTGGTCGCAACGCCTATCTAGCAGGGCTTGGCGCAAAGAGCAAAAGCGCAAATGCCTCATCTCCGCTCACTGGATTTTTAGACTGATGAAATTTACAAGAACCGACCACATGCAGCTGCTGCCACACATGCAGGACGTTGGTAGCGACATTATGGATGAGATTTTAAAAGAGCGCGCTAGCTACAAGCCTGAAATTTACAGCGAAGCAGACGTAAAAGCAGCTCTTAATGCAAAGCACTGCTCGCTTGAAAATTTAAAAGCCCTACTCTCGCCTGCTGCAGCGCCATTTTTAGAGCCAATAGCCAAACTCGCTCAAGCAAAAACAAGGGCAAATTTTGGCTCAAACATCACTCTTTTTACCCCGCTTTACATAGCAAACTACTGCGATAATCTCTGCGTTTATTGCGGTTTTAACGCTAAAAATAATATAAAAAGGGCAAAGCTAAGCGACGAGGAGATCACAAGAGAGCTAAAAGAAATTTCAAAGAGCGGCTTAGAAGAAATTTTAATTCTAACTGGCGAGAGCGAGACCAACTCAAGTGTCGCTTACATCGCAAATGCCTGCGCTTTGGCAAAGAAATTTTTTAAAGTCGTTGGGGTTGAAATTTACCCGCTAAACTCTGAGGGCTACGCCCTACTTCACAAAAGCGGCGCAGACTACGTGACCGTCTTTCAAGAGACCTACAATCCCACAAAATACGAAAAAATCCACCTTGGTGGCAATAAAAGAATTTTCCCATACCGCTTAAATGCGCAAGAGCGAGCGCTTCTTGGGGGTATGAGAGGGGTTGGCTTTGCCGCACTTCTTGGCATAGATGACTTTAGGCTTGACGCCTTTGCTACGGCACTTCACGCAAGCTTAGTTCAAAAAAAGTATCCGCACGCTGAGATCGCATTTTCATGCCCAAGACTTCGCCCTATCATAAACAACGACCGCATCAACCCGCGTGACGTGGGTGAGCGCGAGCTTTTACAAGTGATCTGTGCTTATAGAATTTTCATGCCAACAGCTAGCATAACGATCTCAACCAGAGAAAAGGCAAAATTTCGTGACAACGCCGTAAAGATCGCCGCAAATAAGATAAGCGCTGGCGTAAAAGTAAGCATCGGCGCTCACGGCGAAGAGAAAAAGGGCGACGAGCAGTTTGAGATAAGTGATAGCAGAAGCGTGGATGAGATCAAGGCTATGATAAAAGCAAACGGCCTAGAGCCATTAATGAGCGAGTATGTCTATGTTTAAAATTCTCTGCGTGGCCGACTTTGACAGCTATAAGAGCGATGACTTTTTAAAGAGAATTCAACTACTTTGCAAGGCTGGTGTGGATGAAATTTTGCTTCGTGCAAAGGGGCTAAGCGAGGCTGATTTTTATAATCTTGCTAGGGTTGTGGCTCAAATTTGTGAAAACTACCGCAAGAAATTTATCATTAATCAATTTTTTGACGTAGCTTGCAAGCTAAAGAGCGACTTTTGGCTCACTTCAGCGCAGCTTGACTTTTTTAAAAATCACGGCGTTTTTTTAGATGAATTTAGAAAAACAGCTAAAATTTACGCACCAGCTCACGACCTAGAACAGGCTAAAATTTCAGCCTCTATCGCTGACGTGCTGGTCGCTTCTCATATATTTGCCACCTCTTGCAAGCCAAATTTAGAGCCAAAAGGGCTAAATTTTATAAGTGAGCTAAAAAGCTTTGATAAAGAAATTTACGCACTTGGCGGACTGGGTATTAAAAACTACAAAGAAGCTATAAAAGTGGGCGCAAGTGGCATTTGTTTTATGAGCCTAGCAATGAATGGTGATATGGAGCTTATAAAAAAGATAACAGAGAGCAAAAACGGCTAAATTTAGTATAAATTACATAAAATAATACGTAAAATTTTACTCATTTTTGCTAGCGATATATGTTTTTATATCAAATATAAGTAGCGTCACAAGCGATGGCAGCATATAGGAGTTTAGCAATAAAAGCAGCGACTTTGTCAAATTTGACTTTATTAAAGTCTCTATGTCAAGGCTGCTGTTGTGGTTAAAAAAATATAGCAAGGCAAACTCGCCAACAAGAACTATGCGAGAGATCTTTAGCAAGATGTCATTTCCCAGTCTTGCAAATTTATCATCGACCACAAGCGACAAAGTGATCCAGCCAAGCAGCCAAATTGAGCAGGCTAAAGCATAAACAGTAATGCTTTCATCAAATTTTTCAAGTAGTAAAAACACCAAGGGTTGCAAAAATACAAGGCTAGCGACAAACCAAAGAAGTGAGCTAAAGGCTAGCAGGCAAACACAGCCAAAGATAGAAATGGCCGAGATAAAGCCAAAAACCTCTAACTCAAAATAATATGCTAGCGCATAGGATAAAAAAGAAAAAACAAGCCAAATTTTAATAACAAGTCGCCACCTATTTGCAAAGGCAGTGGCTTTTAAATTTAGGCTATCTGTCAAACCCATTTACGAGATTTTCTTTTGTTTTGGGCGGAAGACCTTCATAACGTTTTCATCAGTCTCGATATATGTACCCTCGATCAGGTCTATGCAGTATGGCACTGACGGAAATACCGGCTCCAAGCACTCTTTTATCGCTTTTGGCTGACCTGGTAAATTTATGATGAGCGCGTGGCCTCTGATACCTGCTGTTTGGCGCGACAGGATCGCTGTTGGGACGTATTGCAAGCTTGCAGCTCTCATTAGCTCGCCAAAGCCTGGCATCATCTTCTCGCAAACCGCCTCAGTAGCCTCTGGCGTAACGTCTCTCACCGCTGGTCCTGTACCGCCAGTAGTTAGCACAAGGTCGCAGCCAAGTACATCCACCATGCGCACAAGCCTCTCTTTTATCAGCTCAAACTCATCTGGTATAACCTCGTAAAAGTACTCACGCTCGCTCACTATCCAGCTATCGAGCACCTCTTTGATCGCTGGGCCTGATTTGTCCTCGTATGTGCCTTCGCTTGCGCGGTCAGAAAGGGTTAATATGCCTATTTTTGCTTTCACTTTTTCTCCTTTAATAGTTTTCGCTTAAAATTTTTGCTAGCGTTTCTTTATCTACACTCTCGTACGCTAGCAGATATGAGCTGATCTTTGCGATCTGCTCGTTTGTACCCTTTAAAAAGGACATTATCTCTTCTTTTGCTTGTTTTAAAATTTCTTCTACATCATTTGGATTAGGGACAAATGAACTTCCCATGCCGTATTCATAAACCATCTTTGAAGCGATCTCTTTTGCTAAATTTAAGTCGTTACTTGAGTTTGAAAAGATGTCATTCTCATCTATCTCAAGCTTGCACATGCCAGAGATAAGCACCTTTATGCGTGAGAGCATCTGTGACTTTGACTCGATCTCTTGCTCAGTCGCCATAAAGCGGTCTTCTATGAGCGAAATTTTTTCAAATTTCACATCAAACCAGTAGGCACTTAGCGCCTTTGCGCCTTGATAGACGGCTTGGATTTTTTTCTCGCTCTCGCTGTAGCTTAGAACCTTTTTCTTACCGAGCAAGACCTTATTTAAAACAGCCTCAAAGTCTCTTATTTTTAGTACGCTCTCATTATTTCTTAGAGCATTTATCGCAGCTTCATTTACAAGTGTGCTAAGTGCCGCACCTGAAAAGCCAACGCTCATTTTGGCGATATCCTCAGCGGCCACTTCGCAGTTTTTATCTTTTAGATATGTGTTTAAGATCGCTACCCTATCGTTAAAATCAGGCATAGAAAGAAAAATTCTCCTATCAAAACGCCCTGATCTAAGTAGCGCCTCGTCGATCATCTCGATCCTATTTGTAGCAGCTATGACGATGACGCCTGAGTTATCTTCAAAGCCGTCCATCTCGGTTAGTAGCTGATTTAGCGTAGCTTCTCGCTCGTCGTTTCTAGTCCCACCCCTGCTCTTACCAACAGCATCTATCTCGTCGATAAAGATGATTGAAGGCGCATAGGACTTGGCTCTACTAAAAAGCTCTCGTACTCTTTTTGCACCCATACCAACATAAATTTGCACAAAGCTTGCACCGTTTTGATAAAAAAACGGCACATTTGCCTCGCCAGCAACTGCCTTTGCTACAAGCGTCTTACCAACGCCTGGAGGGCCGATCATTAGCACGCCTTTTGGCATTTTGATACCAAAATTTCTATATTTTTGTGGATTTTTTAGAAAATCAACTATCTCGCTAAGCTCGCTTTTGACCTCACTAATCCCAGCTACATCGCTAAATCTCACATTTGAGATGACTGGCATAGTGTTTTGATTTAGCACGCTTTCTATCTCAAATGCACCCTCTTTTTTACTAAGCAAGCTCTCCTCTTTTTTTCTGATACTTCTAAAGATATAAGCGTACCAAAGCACGAAGCAGACAAAGATGATAAATCCCCAGATCATGCCTGGAGTGATGTATTGCTTAGTCTTTTCAACAGGCACTTTTTTAATAAGCTCTTTTAGATCGATGCCCTCTTTTATAATAGAAAAACGATTGTTTTGTGCATAAAGCACGACTTCATCATCATCGATTACAGCGCGGTCTATAAAATTTCCATCCATTAGCTGCATATATTGCGAATATGTGATATTTCGTGGCTCTTTGCTAACGGCAAATAACAGCACGCTGATTAATGCGACAGCTGCGATTATTAGGATATTTTTTTTATTAAATTTAAATTTTTGCATAATTGGCATCTGGCTTAACTTCATATTCGCTTACCTCCACCCACTCTTTTGTTATATCTTTTTGGCTTAAAATTTTAGCTTTGTTATAAAACTGATCAAAGCCCTCGTAAAACTCACCATTTTTTTGCTCGACTAAAATTTTCAAAACTCCGTTATGCTTTTTTCTAAAATTTCCATTATTTTGCAATGCAATGCCTTGTAAAATTTTTAGCCTACTTTTTGCCACATCACCGCTAACATCGCTTTTTAGTGTCGCTGAATGCGTATCACGCCTTGGTGAATATACAAAAGCGTGCAGATGTGTGATAGGAAATTTTTTAAAATTTTCCACCGCCTCTGCCCAAATTTCCTCACTCTCGCCTGGATGACCCACGATGTAGTCCGTGCCAAGGGCAAAGCCAAGTGAGCTAAGCTCATTAAAAAGTTCCAAATCACTAAATGCGTTATTTCGTCTTCGCATGATCTTTAGCATAGCCTGACTCGTGTGCTGAAGTGCGATGTGCAAATGACGCTCCAGCCACTCTTCTTTTAAAATTTCTCTAAAGCTCTCATCTATCTGGCTTGGCTCAATACTTCCAAGTCTAATGCGTCTTATGCCAGAAATTTTACCCAAGTTTGCCAAAAGCTTACCAAGAGAGCTATTTGTATCTTTGCCGTAACTGCCTATATTCGTGCCAGTTAGCACAAGCTCATTATATCCGTTTTGAGCTAAAATCTTTGCCTCTTTTAGTATCATAGCCTCATCCATGCTTCTAGCCTTGCCGCGCACTGAAGGGATGATGCAGTAGCTGCAGTTAAAGTTGCAGCCTTCTTGAATTTTTATAAAAGCCTTAGTATGATTTTCATAATTTGTAACTATATTTTTATCAACTGAGTTTAAATTTCCAAGCTCAAAAAATGGTTTTTCTTGCTTTAAAAGCTCATTTAGATCGCTCTTTTTACTAGCTCCAAGTACGCCAAATATACCGCTATTAAATAGCTCTTTGCCCTTACTAACCGCGCCACATCCAGTCAGCACCACCTTAGCCCCGCGCCTTTTTACACCGTTTATGTAGTTTCTGACACCGCTATCGGCAGAATTTGTAACAGTGCACGAGTTTATGACTACAATATCGGCGCTCTCTTCATCATTTGTGATCTCGTAGTCCTTGATGTAGCTTTTTAAAAGCTCAGTATCATAGATATTTGTGCGACATCCAAATGTTTTAAAAAATATCTTTTGCATTAAGAATTTTCACTCTCTTGCTCGCTGTGAGCGGTGTGATCGCTTGGATTTTCTTTTTTGCCTATAAACATGGTTTGTGTTGGATAAGCGATCTTTATATCATCTTGAGCTAAAAATGCTTCTATTATCTCTGCGCTAATAGTGCTTCTAAGAGCCAAAGTCGCATAAGAATTTGCCATATACCAGCATGAGACATTTATACCATAAGGCTCAAAAAATGTATAAATTCTTGGCTCGACATTTGGGTTTTTGATACTGTATTGGCTTCTTAGTTTATTCATCTGGCGTTTTGCGATATCGGTATAGCCTTTTGAGTATTTTTTAACGACATTTCTTGCTAGATACACAGCTTTTTTATGATTACTATCAAAGCTAATAACGATATCTATACCATCCCAAACGGTCTTCATACCATAATGAGCATAGTTTGCGATGAGGTCAGTAAAGATATAGTTATTTGGCACAAAGATAATTCTGCCTGCACGGCGGTTTGTCTTATAAGTCGAGTAGCTAACATCCTCAAAAACGGTCAGCCTAAGCAAAGAGATATCGATCACATCACCCACAAATTCACTGCCATCATGAAGTACTCTGATCCTATCACCAACATGTATAGAGCCACCAAACATGATCACCATCCAGCCAAGCATACTCATAAACATATCTTTCATCGCAATGGCGATACCAGCCGAAGCAAAACCTAGCACGGTTACTAGATATGTGACGTTTTCGATATACGAAAAAAGTAAGATTATGATGATAACGGTGATATTTAAAACATTTAAAAATTTATTGACCGTGTAAAATCTCTCATTATCAGTAATTGTTCTTTTAACGATAAATTTAGCGATAAATGTTAGTCCGATCGTCAAAAGAATGATGATAGCTGTATAGCCCATGCTTAAAAACTGAGCTTTTATATCAGAGGTGGTTAAATTTATAGCCTCATCAGCTCTTTTTTCATAGACATTATAAGTTGTATCAGCAATCTGTTTTGCAGCTTTAAAGTCGCCTATTTCTTGTTTTACCAAGTTTAGGCTTTCTCTATTTTGCTCATTTTCTTCGATCAAATTTAGTCTATTTAGTAAATTTTCTTTTGTTTCAAGCTTTTCTAAAAGCGTATCAAGCTCTTTTATATGCCTTTGATACTCGATCTTATCACTCTTTATCTTTTTGATATACGAAAAGCCAGATATAAGTGCAACAGGACTTGTTATCCTTGGTGGAGTATCCATTTCAGGAGCTGCTAACATATTTGAAAATGGTGTTTTTTCATACTCTTTTAGTAAATTTATCTGCTCCTTTAGAGTTTGGATTCTTTTTATGATATCGCTGCCTCTTCTTGAGCTTTTGTCCAGTTTCTTTAGTTCATTTTCATTTTTTTCAAGCTCATCAATAAGCCTTTGATAAGTGTTATAGTTAGCATACCTTGTGATCCAGATATTGTTTTTTAGGGAGTTATCTAGATTTGAAATATCTTTTATAAGCTCGTTATTTTGTAAATTTTGTGAGCTATTTTGCTCAAGCGTAACGTTCTCCTCAGCATAAATGGCAAAGCAAAAAAGTAGTAAAGCTATGATCTTTTTCATTTAAATTCTCTTAAAATTTTTAAAACGTCTTCTTTTTTGACGTCATTTTTGATGATCGCACTGCCGATTTTATCTGCAATGATGAAATTTATCTTATCATCTTTTGTCTTTTTATCCATAAAAAATGCCTCATAAAATGCATTTTCGTTTTGTATTTTATAACCTACTGGAAGATCAAATTTTACTAAAGCCTGCCTGATCTCTTCAGCCTCTGCCTCGCTCATGAGTCCTAGTTTTACGCTTAAACGATTTGCCATATTCATACCTATCGCCACCGCTTCGCCATGCAAAAACTCTTTGTAGTTTGTTTCGTTTTCGATGACATGAGCAAATGTGTGACCGTAGTTTAAAATAGCCCTTAAGCCTTTTTCTTTCTCATCTTGCTCAACCACTTTCGCCTTTAAATTTATCGATTTTTCAACCAGTCTGGCTAAATTTTCATCATTTAAATTTACACTTTTTAACCAATCAAACATCTCTTTATCAAATGTTATCGCCATCTTTAAAGCTTCAGCAATACCTGCTGCAATTTCTCTCTTTGGCAATGTTTTTAAAAAGCCTGTCTCACAAAAAACCGCTTTTGGCTGATAAAAAGAGCCTATTAAATTTTTACCAAATTTGTTATTTACTCCAGTCTTTCCACCCACACTCGCATCAACTTGTGCCAAAAGCGTAGTTGGGATATTTATGAAATTTATTCCTCTTTCATAGATGCTCGCCACAAAGCCAGTCATATCACTTATGACGCCACCACCAAATGCGATTAGCGTAGATGAGCGATCAAATTTGCTCACAAAAAGCTGCTCTAAAATTTGCTCTAACGTTTCAAGGTTTTTATACTCTTCGCCGTCAGGCACACTTATGATAAATTTCTCATCACACTTCAAAACACTAAGTAGCTTTTCAAGATGAAGCCCCGCTACTTTAGCGTTTGTAACGATGCCAACCTTACCTTTTAGCTCTAATCTTTCAAACTCGTTTATATAAATTTTATAGCTTGATACTTTTTCTTTAAGATTTAAATTTATCTGCATTTTTACTCACTTACTGGCACAAAAAGCTGTGCATTTTGGCTTAGTTTTTTATAAAGCCTATTTAAATTTGTCGATAAAAAGGCAAATGCCCCACCATTTGCCACGCTTTTGCTAAACATTACAAAATGAAGCAAATCTTTTGTATTTTTTAGTTTTACAAGCGGATTTTTAAGATTGTGATTTTCTATCTTTATACGCTTAGAAAATAGCGCGCTAATGCTCTCAAAATGCTCTCTTAACGCCTCATCATCGCTATGCTTATTGTCAAAATAGTAAAATTTCATCTCAAGATCAAGCTGTGCACAGCAGTCTGTTATCACAGCTGATTGATTCTCCACTTCTTGACTTTGATCGCCTAGTATCACGCCCTCTTTTATATTTGAGAGCAAAATTTTACCCGTTTTTAGCACTGGAAGTTTTAGCTCATAAAATAGCTTTTTAAATTTAAAAAAGTATTTATCATCGCTTAAGATTAGACCGATGTCGTGCTTTAAAACATCATATTTTATAGATTTGTTATCACTATTAAAATAATCCATCAAAACAATGATATTTTTCTCTTTCATCGCTTTTAAAGTATCTAAATTTTCGCCTAAAGTTGGATTTATCACTCTAAAAAAAAGGCGTTTATTATTTAGCTTTGAATGCAAATACAAGCTATCCTTTATGAGCTTGCTAACACGTTCTTTGTCCATAGAGATCATATCGATCAGCACATAGATATTGCTACCAAATGGACTTGGAAACTGCCCACTTTCACGCTTGATCGAGCGATAAACATTTTGAAGCACATTTGGATCACCAACGATTAGTAATATATCGCTTGGCTGTATCATTACATTTGGCTTTGGCAAGATGATCTCGCTGCCTCGATATATGAGGGCTATTCGCCATTTTTTCTGAGCTACCGAGCTGATGTGACGATACATATAAGAGCTACCTATTGGCACCTTAACTTCCATGATCTCGCCCTCACTAAGGCCGATATTATCGGCTAAAACTGGTAGATCTGGTAAATAATCCATAAGTCTTGATGCTGCAATATCTCTGATATCAACTACACTTAAGTGTTTATCGCTTGCAAATATTTCTTTGCATTTTTCATCAAGCTCCCATGAGCTCATAAAAACAGTCTCGGTCTTTGTGCTGATCTGTCTTAAATTTTCATAAACAGCAACCGCCTCATTTTTATCATCGCAAACTATACAAAACTGACTAAAATAACCATCACTCACACTTTTTAGCTTTGAGAGGCTAGTTGGGTCAAACTGGTAAAATGTAAAATTTTCATAATTTGATTTTTGGCTGTAATCCTCACTTGAAACAACGATATAGTGGTGTAAATTTGATTTTGTTTCAAGCAGTCTGTTTAAAAAATTTCTTGCGAAAGTTCCATCTGCGATTATTAAAATTTTCTTCATCAATTCTCCGTATTTTAAAGCTCACATTATAACAAAAGGTCTTTAAAATAAGCTATTTTGGCTATAAATTTAGAAATTTACAGCCAAGAAAATTTAAGAGATTATTTCAGAGATTAGTGTGTCGATTGCTAAATTTGTAGCCTTGTTTATCGTATCAAAAATAGTACTTGAGCTTGGATCTGGGCAGAAAATTTCTTTTGTGATCATGCCTGATTTTAGTGAAGTGTTTGCATTAAATAGCTCATAAGCTAGCGAAACTTCGGCCTTGTCGCCTCTTATTTGAAGAGAGATGATGCTTACTTTTAGTCTAAGATCTTTTGCATTTGGTGAAAATATCGGCTTAGCAGCACAGTTTGAATAAAGCCCTTTTACAAGTGATTTATAGACCATTTCGCTTGGCTCAGAGACAAATTTAGCATCGCTTAGGTATCTGATTTTATTATTTTCAGCCACGATCAAAATTTTTCTAGTATCAACCATGTCAAGAGCACTCACGTTTTCTATGAAGACATTTTTTAGCTCTTTTTGCTTGTTTTCAGCTGAGCACTCTTTGTTTGAATAGTGGATTTCATACATCGTAGCTTGCGGCACATCTGTCTTTAGTGAGCAGCCAAGAAAGAAAAAAGCAGCCACTATGTATATCAAATTTCTCATTTCTTATCTCCTTTGTCGTTTGAGACTGGATTTGTAAAGAAAAACTCATAAGGATTATCTTCGAGTCTTTGGAGCGCACCTCTAAACTCACGAAGCGTCTTATCAAATCCATTTAAAAAATCACTCGCTTCTCTTAATAACGGCCCAACCGTATTTCTAAGGTCGTACTCGCCATCTTTTGCTTTTTCGGTGATAAGTTCTTGCAACGAATTATATCCAGTAATAGCCGAATTTGCCGATACAAAAACTTGGTTTGCATTTGAAATTAGCCTATTTAAATTTTTAGCAAGCTCTTTTGTATCAGTTTTGTTTAAGTTATCTGTGAAATTTTTTACATTTTTTACAATACTGTCAATCTCGCTCAACCCCTCTTCGTCAGTTAAAACTTGTGTAAATTTATCGATATTTTTAAGGATCGATTCTACGTGAGCGATATTTTCAGGAGAGAAAAAGTTATCAACCTTGTCAAGGGTTTGATTTATCTTCAAGGTGATGTTTTCTGCATTGTTTCCAAGTTTTGAAAATAAGCTCTCTTCAATCTGCAAGACAGGCTTTTGATCTGGTGAAAAATCCTTTGTGCCACGGCTTATATTTATGCTTGCCACGCCACTAATAGCCTGAACTTCGATGCTTGCTATGCTATCAGCCTTGATAGGCAGATCTTCTCTTATCTTCATTGTGATGTTTATAAGAGCGTTTTTATCATCGACAAAATTTATATCACTAACACTTCCAGCTGGCACACCGATAAATTTAACCGTAGAATCGACCTTTAATCCACTTGGCAGCTCGGTTGTGTGGATGTAGTACTCTTTAAAATCAACCTTTGTATTATTTTTACTAGTCATCCACCAGATAAATATCGCAAATGCTGTAAGGCAAGCCATAAAAAACATACCGACAATAGTATAAGAATTTCTATTTTCCATCTACTTTTTCCTCATTTTAAATAGCTCTTCAAGTGGGTTGTTTTTAAGATATTCAAGCTCTTTTATATTTCCCTCAAAGGCTATTTTTTTATTATCTATTATCAAAAATCTATCCAAAATATCAAAGATACTATCAGCATCATGAGTCACCATGACAACGGTCACGCCGATGCTATCACGAAGCTCTTTTATGAGTGCATCCATCTGGCGTGAGCTAACAGGATCGAGGCCACTATTTGGCTCATCTAAAAATAGCACCCTTGGGCTTAGCACCAAGGCTCTTGCTAGCGCAGCACGCTTTTTCATACCACCACTTAGCTCGCTTGGATAAAGCATCGAGACCTCTTTTTTAAGCCCCACTTTTTGTATCCAAAACATCGCTATCTCATCGATCTGACGCTTGTTAAATTTAGAGTACTCATGAAGCAAAACGCCCACATTGTCAAGGATCGTCATTGAGCTATAAAGTGCTCCAAACTGAAACATCGTCCCACTTTTTAGTTTTATATCTTGCTGCTCCTCTTGACTACTTTTCCACATATTAACACCGTCAAAAAATATATCGCCCTCGCTTGGCTTTTTTAGATATATCATCGTCTTCATAAGCGTCGTTTTACCAGCACCACTGCCACCTAAAAAGCCATAAATTTCAGCCTCTTTTACGCTCCAGCTCACGTTATCGTGCATTATCTTATCGCCATAACTTGTCGTTATGTTTTTCCCAACTATTATCTCGTTCATATCTTTAGCCACATAAAAATTATCGCGAAAAACGCATCAAGCGCGATGACCCAAAATATCGCATTTACAACGCTAACTGTTGTCATTGCTCCAAGGCTTTGAGCGTTTTGACTCACACCAAATCCCCTCATACAGCCAATGATCGCTATTACCGCACCAAAAAATGGAGCCTTTATCATACCAACAGCAAAGTGCCTAAGCTCAACCATCTCGCGAAATCTATTTAGATAGTCGCTAAAGCTGATATCAAGTATCGTTTGGCAAATGATCATCTGTCCTAAGATGCTTATCGCGTCAGCTATAAAGATAATAACAGGCACACAAAGCACCATGGCGATGATGCGCGGCAGCACTAAGAAGTTAAAAGGCTCAAAGCCCATCGTCTTCATCGCGTCTATCTCCTCAGTTAGCTTCATAGCGCCAATTTGCGCTGTAAAGCTAGAAGCCGACCTGCCTGCGATGACAATAGCAGCGATGAGTGGGGCCACCTCTCTAAGCGTTAGCATACCCATGATCTCAACTATAAATATACTTGCCCCAAAACTTGCAAGCATCGCACTGCCAAGATAGGCAAGCACAACGCCTATCAAAAAAGCGGTGAGTGATACGATAAAAACAGCATTTACACCACCATCTTTTATATAGTTGCTAAATTCTCTAAATCTAAGACTAGCTGGATTAAATAAAATTTTTACGCTTTTTATCAAAAATTCGCCCAAAAACGTCCCAAACTCAGCTAAATTTACAAAACCTTCACAAATTTTTTCACCAAGTCGTGAGAAAAAATTTAGACTATTATGCGGTGGTGTGTAATCAAAATCGATCTTTTCATCATTTAAAAGATCGCCCATCGCTCTTATCTTCTCGTCATTTGTGATGATCTCAAATTTCTTACCATTTAGTGCATTTCTTAAAAGTATCAAAACAGCGTAATCAATGCTTTTTAGCTCACTAAAGTCAAATTTAACATTGCCGTTAAGTTTTTGGATTTTTTTAAAAATGCTTTGTAATTTTTTTGCATCTTTATAGCTAAACTCACCTATAAATTTTATAGTCTGAGCGCCATTTGCCACTACAAAAATGACATCATTTTTCTTTTGCAAAAAGTTCCTTTGCCTTAAAATTTCTAGATTATATTATAAATTTTGTTAAAATAGAAAATCAAAAAATTTAAGGATTTAGATGAAATTTGAAGTTATAAAAAAAGATGGAAATGCAAGGCGTGGTATCCTAACAACTGCCCACAGCGTGATACAAACGCCAGTTTTCATGCCAGTTGGCACGGTTGGCGCGGTTAAAAGCTTAGACGCCTTTGATATGAGTGAAATTTTAGACGCAAAGATAATTTTAGCAAACACATATCATATGTACTTGCGCCCTGGTGGCAAGGTCGTGCGTGAGTTTGGCGGACTTCATGGATTTTCTAAGTTTGAGCGCTCGTTTTTAACAGATAGCGGCGGATTTCAGGCATTTTCACTTAGATCAAACACCAAAAATGATGATGGTGGGATAAAATTTAAAAGCCATATCGACGGCAGCACGCACTATTTTACGCCAAGATCCGTCCTTGACACGCAGTACGATCTAGGCAGCGATATTATGATGATACTTGATGATCTGGTCGCCTTGCCTGCTGAGCCAAAAAGAATCGATCTAAGCATAAAACGAACGATAAAATGGGCAAAAGAGGCGATTGATTATCATAAATTTATGCAAAGCAAGGGCGTTGGCTTACAGCAAAATATCTTTGGCATCGTTCAAGGAGGCACCGATTATGAGGCACGTAAATTTTGCGCCGAAGCTTTAAATGAGCTGCCATTTGATGGCCTTGCAATAGGAGGACTAAGCGTTGGCGAGAGCAACGAGGCGATGTATGACACTGTTGAGGCGGTTATGCCATTTATGGATGAGCTAAGGCCGCGTTATCTAATGGGCGTTGGCACACCAGAAGATCTCGTGGAAAACGTGGAGCGAGGCGTTGATATGTTTGACTGCGTCATGCCAACAAGAAATGCAAGAAACGGCACGCTTTTTACTAGCTTTGGCAAGATAAATATAAAATCATCTAAATTTATAAACGATCACGTGCCGATAGACCCAGCCTGCCAGTGCTACACCTGCAAGCGCTACTCCAGAGGCTATCTAAACCACCTTTTTAAGGCTAGAGAGCTCACGTTTTTTAGACTAGCAAGCCTTCATAACCTGCACTACTATCTAAATTTGATGGAAGAGATGAGAGAGGCGATAGAGGCTGGCGAATTTGCTAAATTTAAAAGAAATTTCTACGCAAAAAGGAGCACAGATGAGCTATAAAAACGCACTTAGCGGATATTTTTATGGAGATGAGTTTGACTACATAACACTCATCTCATTATCACAAAAGCAAGTTTTTAAATTTTTATTTAAAGATGGCAAAATTTACAAAGAAGATCTTGAACATGAATGCGACAAAAGCACATTTAAAGCAGCTATTAAGGGGATTTGTAACGAATATGCAAATAAAATTTTAGAGCATCGAGACGAGCTAAACGAGTATGAGAAAATTTATGCTAGCCAGAAAAATTTTGAGAAATTTATAAAAAGACACCACTTTTTAAAGTATGAGATCAGAAAATTTCAAAATAGCATTTCGCACTTTTACGAAGCACTTGCTATCTGCCAAAGTGAGCAACAAGGTCTTAAAAAAGAGCTTAAAAACAGCATCCACGAAGCAAGTGTCTTTAAAACCATAGCCAACGAATACTCCTATAGGGTCGATGACATCTACTCATTTATACAAAGCGACAAAAACGACAAGATCAACAAAAATATCTACCTTTTAACGCTACTTTCGGCGCTATTTTTACCAATAAATTTCATCACTGGCTTTTTTGGCATGAATACAAACGGTATGTTTTTAAGCTCATTTAAAGATGGCACATTGATAGTCTTTGCCTTTATAGCGATGCTTTGCGTGCTATTTTTTATATTTTATTACAGATCAAATAAGGATATTAGTTAAATTTATTTATACTTGGCAAGTCAAATTCGACCTGCCAAGTAAATTTGAAGTTATTTTTTCTTAATGATGATCTTCTCGCCATCGCTATCGATGGTGATCTCATCGCCACTTTCAAGCTCATCTTTCAAGATCATATCAGCAATATTGTGATTTTTATATTTAACAAATCATTCAACACTTTTTAAAAATATTTAAATAATTTTATTCTTGAAAATATATTTAGCATAATAACTCTTTAAAATTTTAACAAACAACACTTAAAACATATCGCATTAAGAAATATCATAATACTTTAGAATTTATTTTTTGAAAAACTTAAAAACTATATTATGTAGAATAGTAAAATTTAAGCATAAAAGAAAGAAATTTTGCCCTGAAATTCTCAGGACAAATGGAAGACTATTTTCTAAGTTCGCGGATCTTAGCTGCTTTACCACGTAGTTCACGTAGATAGAATAGCTTAGCTCTTCTAACACGACCTTTTCTAAGAACCTTAATCTCTTCAATAGAGTCACTAAAGATTGGAAAAATTCTCTCAACACCAACACTATTAGCACCTATTTTTCTGATAATAAATGTTTCGCCAGTGCCGCTACCGCGTCTAGCTATACAAATACCTTCAAAATTTTGAATTCTTGTTTTGTCGCCCTCATGAATACGAGTAGCCACACGCAATGTATCACCTGCACGGAAGTCAGGAATATTCTTACTAGCAATTTGAGCATTTTCAAACGCTTCAATGTATTTATTTCTCATGTTTTTCCTTATTTATGTGGCTTTAGCTTTTGATATAAATCAGGGCGAAAGTACCTTGTTTTGCAGTGAGCCATCTTATTTTTTAAAGTGTGGATTTTAGCATGGTTACCCTTTAAAAACTCTGAAACCACAAAGATTGATCTAAAATTATCAGGCTTTGTAAAAGATGGGGCTTCAAGCAAATTATCCTCAAAACTCTCAACTTCAAGACTCATATCATTTCCTAAAACTCCAGGTATATTTCTTGATATTGCATCACTCATACAAAGCGCAGGAAGCTCTCCGCCAGTTAAAACAAAATCGCCTATGCAAAAAACTTCATCTGCCCAAAGCTCAACAACTCGTTCATCAAGGCCTTCATATCTACTGCAAACAAAACAAATGTGATCTTTTTTAGAAAGCCTCTTTGCGTCATTTTGATTAAATTTTTTACCAGCTGGCGTTAAAAATATCACATGAATATTTTTATCTTTTTCTTTTAGAAATTTGATCGACTCATCCAAAGGCTGTGGAAACATCAAAAGCCCTGCTCCGCCTCCGATCATATAATCATCAACTTTATTATACTTATCTTTAGTAAAATTTCTTGGATTTATAAAATCAATTTCAATAAATTTATTACCAATTGCACGTTTTAAAATAGAATCATAAAAATAAGGTTTAACTAAATTTTCAAAAAGTGTAATAAACGTAAATGTCATGAATTTTCTAAAATGGCTCTAGCACCTTTTACCAAAATCTCTTCATTGTATAAATTTACACTTATAATAAAATGCTCTAAATATGGAATGTAAAAATTCTTTGGTTTACCACCTAAGGTAAGCTCTTCATCAGTTTTTATGTATAAAAGTGAATTTGCAAAATTATCTTGAATATCTTCTACAATACCCAAAATTTTACCATTTTCTATAACTTTTAAGCCAATAATATCAAATTGAAAAAATTCATTTTTTTTTAATTTGCAGTTTTTTCTAGTGAGCTCTTTTGTGGTGTATATAGTTATATTTACAAGCGTTTTAGCAAGGTCTAAGTCATCAAAATTTTCAAACAACACCAGCTCTTTTTGTCTATTGTAGTCTTTTATGGTCAGCTGATCATTGTTTTTATCAAAAAAGGTTGCACCTTTTTTAAACTGTTCTGGGAAGTCGCTCTTATTGTGAAGCTTTAAGTAGCCCTTTAAACCAACACATCTTCCGATGGTAGCGACTTCAACAATATCACTATTCAATAGCTTTTACCGTTACCCTATAACTTGTATTATCTTTGGCTTTACAACCAATAATAACGGTCTTTATAGCATTTATCATTTTGCCATCTTTACCGATAAGTTTTCCTGTATCAATCTTATCAGCACTTATAATTATCTCAGCAAAATTTTCACCAAGTTCCTGGCGATCAACACTTACTTTATCAGGAAAATCAGCAATCAACTTGGCGTATTCGTATAAAAAATTTTTAACCATTATTTTGTAATTTGCGCAACTCTATCGCTAAGTTTAGCACCAACGCTTTTCCAGTAATCTAATCTCTCTTTATTAAAATTTATAACATTTGGTTCAACCATAGGGTTGTAATAGCCAATACTTTCTATCCAGCCACTATCGCGTCTTTTTCTACTATCTGTAACAACTATACGATAAAAAGGTCTTTTTTTACGTCCCATTCTTGTTAGTCTTACTACTGTTGCCATATTATATTCTCCTCTTGTTTTTAAATAAAGCTTAAATTTAGATAACAAATATCCAAATTTAAACCCTTTTATCAAACAGGTCTTTTTAAATTTGCTTGAGAAAGCATATTTGCAAGTCCCTTTGCTCCACCTTTTCCTGAAAATTTCTTAGCAAGCTTTGAAGCATTTTCAAACTGCTTTAAAAAACGATTTACCTCTACTTGAGATAGTCCAGAACCAGCCGCCAAACGTCTTTTTCTACTATTATTCAAAAGTTCAGGATTTTCACGCTCTTTTTGCGTCATAGAGTTTATCATAGCCTTAATATGTAAAATTTCTTTTGAATTATCAAGATCTATATCTTTTATTTGATTTGCAATATTTGAAAGTCCAGGTATCATTCCCATTAATGACTTCATACTGCCAAGCTTTTTAACACTCTCCATTTGATCCAAAAAGTCATTAAAATTAAACTGACCTTTTTTTATCTTTTGATTTAGACGTTTTGCCTCTTTTTCATCGATAATAGTCGATGTTTTTTCTACCAAAGTGGCCAAGTCACCCTCACCCATTATACGGCTTACAATGCGATCTGGTATAAAGCTCTCAATGTCAGCTACTTTCTCGCCAGTACCAACAAATCTAAGTGGAATATTTAGCTGTTTTGCGATGCTAATAGCTACTCCACCCTTTGAGTCGGAGTCAAATTTAGAAAGGATAACTCCAGAAATTCCCAAAATTTCATTAAAACTTGTAGCTGTTTTTACAGCATCTTGACCACTCATAGCGTCAGCTACGTAGAAAATTTCATGTGGATTTATCGCATTTTTTACATCTTTTATCTCTTGCATCAACTTTTCATCGATCGCAAGACGACCAGCGGTATCCACTAAAAGCACATCATAAAGACCGCTTTTTGCTTTTTCTAGCGCCTCTTTTGCTACTTTTATAGGGTTGTTTTCATTTTCTATATAAAAAAGATCGATTTCATTTGCTTCGCAGAGCTGTCTTAGCTGCTCAACCGCCGCTAATCTTTGCAAGTCACAAGCCGCAACTAAAACTTTTTTCTTTCTTAGTTTTAGATAGTTTGCAAGCTTGATAGTTGTCGTTGTCTTACCGCTACCTTGCAAACCAGCCATCAAAACAATGGTCGGTGCAACTGGCGCATAGACAAAGCCTTGATTGCCAGGAGCTGTTAAAATAGTCGTTAAATTTGACTTTATCGCATCCAAGAAATTCTTTTGACCAACGCCAGTTTGCTTTAGCTCGCTTTCAATAGATACAAGTAGATCTTTGGTGACTTTATGATGAACATCAGCTTTTAAAAGAGCTTTTTTAAGCACGTCAAGTGCGTTTTTTAGAGCTTTTTCGTCATCTACAAAACGTATCTTGCTAACAGCTAATCTAAAAGACTCGCTAATTTGTTCGAACACTAATCACCTTTCTAAGTTGTTATTAAAGGGCGTATATTACTAAATAATTTCTTTATTGCTCTTTAAATTTCAAATTTATTAGATAGCTCAAATCCAAGAGAGTTAAATTCTCTTGGGATCGGCGCTTTAAATTTATAGTCTAAAAGAGCGATAGAATAGGCATGCAAGAACATTCTATTTGCCCTATTTTTGCCATATTTCTCATCGCCAACGATAGGTAAATTTAAACTAGCCAAATGCACTCTTATCTGGTGCGTCCTGCCTGTTTTTATGGCAACTTTTACAAGCGTTTTTTTACCCACAACCATGAGCGGTGAAATTTCACTGATCGCCTCTTTGCCATCTTTTGATATCTTTGAAAAGGCGCCATTTTTATTTTTTATCGTTAGGATCGGCTCATTTACGACCACCTCCTCGCTCATTATACCCCTAACTGCAGCCACGTAAATTTTATCAACCTTCATCTTTTTAAACTCATTTATCGCAAGGCTAGCAAATTCGTCATTTTTTACAAGAAGCAGCACCCCGCTCGTATCTTTATCGAGCCTGTGAAGGAGTGGAAATTTATAAATTTGACTGATTTTTTCGCTAGTTATGGCAGCAGGCTTATTGATGGCTATTAAATTTTCATCTTCAAAGATAATGCTTGGCTTTGGCATCTCCTCGACGCTAAATTTAGTATTTTCACTCATCAAAGCACGAGCTATCATTACCTTTTGCCCTTTGGCATAAACTAGACCGCTGTCAATTAGCTCCTTTGCCTCGTTGTTTGAGATATTTTTTTGTTTGGCTAAAATTTTATACGCTTTTTCTTCACTCATAAAGTGCTCCTTATATCTTCTATGATCGCATCAGAGCTTGCTTGCACAGTGATCTTGCTCTTTTTGGCATCACTATCTATTATACCGCCAATCTCGCTGGCTTTTGCGATGTAGATGTTTTCAACTAGGCTAAATAACGCCTTTTGGTTAAATATAAACTCACCACTTATTATTACTGGGTTAAATTGTGCGCACTCGATTGGATTATGCCCACCGATATTTGGTACAAAACTGCCTCCAAGCACTACTATATCGCTAATAGCATAGACATTTACAAGCTCGCCTAAAGTGTCAAGCAAATTTACTTTAGCTTCAAATTTATACGTTTGACTAAATTTCGCAAAGCTAAAATCATGCTTTTTAGCGTAGTCGCCTGCTATCTTCTCAACCTCTGTAAACCTCTCAGGATGGCGTGGAGCGATGATCAAGAGATCGTTTTCTTTTAAATTTAAATTTTGCAAAATCATCTCTTCTTCGCCTGTATGCGTGCTTGCTAGCACGATCACTCTAGCTTTTGGCTTTTCATAAATTTTACTCACGCTTGGCAAAAACGAAGCTTTTATGTTACCAACGACCTCTGTTTCACCTGCACCAAGTGACTTTAGCCGCTCTTTATCAAGCTCACTTTGAGCGTAAATCTTATCTATAAATTTAAAAAGATACCTATAAAAAAAGCCAAATTTCAAGTAGCTTTTGTAGCTTCTGTCTGAAATTCTCGCATTTATTAATATCACACGGCTGCCTTTTAGCTTTGCCATGAAAACTAGCATAAGCCAAAGCTCAGCCTCAAAAATAACTAAAATTTTGCTCTTTTTTAGCCAAAATGGCAAAAAAATTTCAAATGGCAAAAATCTCGCGTTAGAGCAAATTTTACTTGCCGCTTCAAAGCCAGTATTTGTCACCACACTTATGGCTTTGCTATCAAATTTTTGCATCAAAGGTTTAAGTGCTTGCACTTCACCAAACGAACAAGCGTGAAAATGCACATCTGCATCTTGAAATTTAGGATTATTAAAGAGGAAAAAACGTGCTGGAATCGACTTATGATACTTTTTTTTAAAACTTAAGATGAGTAGAAAGATAGCCCCAAATAGATAGAGTATTGAGGCTAGAAAGTAATATATTATTATCACGAAATGTGTTATTGCTCTTGTTTGTATAAAATTCTGCCACAATGCGGACATGTAACGATATCTTCGCCCTTGATAACAGCAGAGAAAGTTTTGTCATTTATCTGCATAAAGCAGCCATAACAAGCTTGTTTTTTTACAGGAACAACAGCCGTATTGTGAGCCCATTTTCTAATTTTTTCATAAAATGCCAAAATTTTTTGATTCATAGTGGCGATAAGCTTGTCTTTTTTAGCATAAACTTCTTCACGTTCTTTCCCGATATTTTCAAGTTCAGATGAAGTTTTGCTTTTTATATTTTTTAAATTCTCTTTAAGTTCAGCTTTTTTTGCACCAAGCTCATCTTTTTGACTATTTTTACTATCTATTAGCTTCTCAAGTCTAGCGATCTCCTCATTTGCAGCCTCAAGTTGCTCTTTTGCAATATCCTCTTCAAGACTTAGAGCTTTTATCTCCTTTTCGCTTTTTGCACTTGAGCTTTTTTTAGCTACATCTTTTATCTTTGCACTAAACTCGGCAATATGAGCATTTGTTCCTAATTTTTGAGATTTTAAGTCACTTACCTCTTCATCTAGTCTTTCTATATTAACCGTTATGGTTTCGCACTCTTCTTCTATATTTTTATAAGCCTTTTCTATGTCTTGAATGCGTGGTATAAAGCCATCTATTTGTTTATCAAGATCAGATAATTCAACTAATTGTTGTAAGTATTTATTCATAATGTTTCCTTTTTTTGTTAGCAATATGTAAATGGATTTTTAGAATTGCGTATTATAACTTCAATTTTCAGATTTTGCAAATATTTTGCTAAAAAATCACCAAAATAACGTTCACTTTCATAGTGATTTATATCGATTAAATTTAGCCCATTTTCCTTTGCATAAAGAGCTTGATGATACTTTAGATCGCCTGTCAAAAAGGCGTCTGCTTTTACATCTTGGATGAGATCTGCGCCACTTCCGGTGCAGATACAAATTTTAGAAATTTCATCTTTTGCATGAACCACTCTTAAATTTTCTAGCCCAAGTTTTTCTTTTACAAATTCACAAAGCTCGCTAAATTTCATCTTCACATCAGCATAGATCAAAAAGCCCTCTTTGTTTGAAATTTCAAGCCCCAAAACCTGCGTTACAAATTTTTCATTTAAAAATGCAAGGTCAGCGTTTGTATGAAGCGAGATGAGCGAGATATTTTTTATCATCATCTCTCTTATGAGTGAGCTTGGATAAAGGCTGTAGTCTAGGCTTTTTAGCTCCTTAAAAATGAGTGGATGGTGAGTGATGATGAGCGAATTTGGCAAGACATTTTGCAAAAGTTCGCTATCTAAATCAAGACTTAGATAAATTCGCTCAAATTCGCTATCAAATGAGCCAACTTGAAGGCCACTATTATCCCAAGGCTCTTGGCTCGCAAACGGGCAAATTTCATCTAGAATTTTATAAATTTCAGCTATTTTCATAAAATTTTACTTTTGCTCTAGGCTCTCTTTATAAGTTAGCGCACACTCTTTTGCAAGCTCTCGAATTTTTAGGATGTAGTCTTGCCTTTGCGTTACACTAATCGCTCCGCGCGCGTCAAGGACGTTAAATGTGTGAGCCGCAAGCATGCAGTAGTCGTAAGCTGGCAGTGAAATTTTAGCCTCTAAGCAGCGTTTGCACTCGTTAAATGCGTTTTCAAACTGGTTAAAAAGCATATCGACGTTTGCTACTTCAAAGTTATATTTACTCCACTCGTACTCACCTTGTTTGTGAACGTCGGCATAGGTTACGATATTGCCACCCCTATCGTCCCAAACGATGTCGTAGACGCTATTTACATCTTGTAGATACATGGCCAAACGTTCAAGGCCATATGTTATCTCACCAGAGATCAGCTCGCACGCGATGCCACCCACTTGTTGAAAATACGTAAACTGCGTCACCTCCATGCCGTCTAGCCAGACCTCCCAGCCTAGCCCCCAAGCGCCCAGCGTTGGGCTCTCCCAGTTATCCTCGACAAAGCGGATGTCATGATCTTTTAAATTTAACCCAAGCTTTTCAAGACTTTTTAGATAAAGCTCTTGGATATTTTCTGGACTTGGCTTTATGAGTACTTGAAACTGATAATAAGCGCCTAGGCGGTTTGGGTTTTCGCCATATCTGCCATCAGTCGGACGGCGGCTTGGAGCTACATATGCAGTAGCCCACGGCTTTGGCCCAAGGCTTCTTAAAAAAGTCGCTTGATGATAAGTACCAGCACCAGCTGGCATGTCGTATGGCTGAAGTATAACGCAACCTTGCTCTTGCCAATAGTTTTGAAGGGTTAATATTATTTGTGAAAATGTCATTGCTTTCCTTTTAAAATTTTACTTTACATAGTGTATAACTGCACCAGGTCCTAGCGGTAGATCAAAAATGTACCAAAACGACATTAGCGCTGTCCAAGAAATTAAAAATGCAACCGTATAAGGAAGCATAATAGAAACCACTGATCCGATTTTTAACTCTTTATTGTATTTTTGCATAAAAGCTACTATCAAAACAAAAAACGGCATCAAAGGCGTTATTATATTTGTAGTAGAGTCACCTATTCTAAAAGCAGCCTGTGTAAGCTCTGGCGAGAGTCCAAGATTCATAAACATTGGTACAAAAATCGGAGCCATCATCGCCCACTTTGCAGAATCAACAGCTATAAATAAATTTATAAAAGCGATCAAGAAAATAAAAACTATGATAAGGCTAAGTCCAGTTAATCCGATCTCTTTTAGAAAAATAGAACCTTTTATAGAAAGCACTAGCCCAATATTTGAGGTATTAAAAAGATATGTAAATTGGGCTGCGAAAAATATCAAAACCAAAAAACCTGATAGCTCAGAAATAGATTGTTCCATAAATTTTATGGCGTCATTACTGCTTTTTATACTCCTAGCACCTACACCGTAAGCGACACCTACCACTATAAAAAGTAACATCATAAAAACAACAATAGAATGCATAAAAGTAGATTTCATAAAGCTTTCATTGCCTTTTGCTCCAAATAAAGAGCCTGAAGGCAAAATAGCCACAAGCAATAAAATCACAAAAACAATCAACGCTATTAGCGAAAATTTTAAGCCACGTTTTTGCTCTGCACTTATCTCGCTATGCTCTTTTAGGCTAAAATCACCCAAAAAATCAAATTTACCAAGCCTAGGCTCTACGATTTTATCTGTCACAAACCAGCCAACAAATACGATCAAAAATGTCGAAGCGATCATAAAATACCAATTTGCAGTTGCTAGTACCACATAATCTGGATTTAACACGCTAGCTGCTTGCATAGAAAATGCCGCAAACATCGGGTCATTTGTACCGATTAATAAATTTGCCGACCAGCCACCGCTAACACCAGCAAAAGCAGCAGCTAGTCCAGCAATTGGATGACGACCAAATCCAGCAAATAAAATAGCTCCAAGCGGGATTAGCACAACATAGCCAACCGAGGAAGCAACATTTGACATTACACCAAGGAAAATAACGATTGGAGTTACCCATATTTTGGAAGATTTTAAGGCAATCTTTGTCATAAGTGCTGATAAAAGTCCAGACTTGTCTGCGATACCAATACCTAGAATAATCGCAAAAACTACTCCCAAAGGATAAAAATTAGTAAAATTTTTAAGCACAGACGAAACAAAAGATCTAAGACTATCAGCAGAAAGCAAATTTATAACATTTGCATTAAGCTGTGATATTTGTCCATCTTTGATAGCCTGGTAGCTTACACCAACGCCCATCTTTTCTAATACAAACGATATTATTATCGTAATAATCGAAAGATAGATAAAAAGCATAGTTGGATTTGGTAATTTGTTACCAAAATTTTCAATAAAACTTAAGATTGAACTATTGTTTTTTTTATTCATTTTTTCTAACCTAAAATAGATATAAAAATTTTTATCTCGTCACTGCTGTAAAGCTCAAAATCTGTTTCATAGGCTCTTTTTAGCTCACTACTTTCAAAATATTTCCAAATTTCACCCCAAAATTTTGCAACATTTTGCGGCTCTCTTGCAAAACTAAAAACGGCATATTTGCCACTTTTTATCTCTAAAATTTTATCACTTTTGTGGCTTAATTTTGTACCGATGAAGTTATCGTAATGTCCATCAAAATCGCTTTCATAGTTGCAGTAAACGCTATAAATTTCACTCTTGCCATCATAGTATTCACTCATAAATTTAGACCATAAAGCCGGAATTTTACCCTTGCCGTCTATCTCATCTTCATTTTTAGTGCGAGTTTTTACTCCGTAAATTTCAAAGCTATCTTCTAAATTTATAATCTTCATAAACTACTTTTGTCCGTTAAAATTTTCAACCGCTTGGTTCCACATGAGCTTGTATTTTCGTTTTAGAAATTCAACTTCATCTTGTGAAATTTTAAGCTGCTTTGTAAGCGTCTCGACTGTTTTTCTATCTTCATCATAGAGCTCTTGCATCGAAATGAGCGCCTCTTTTAAAAATTTATTCTCATTTCTTAGGGTTTCAAGCGTCTCATCCTTTGCGTCAAGCACCTTTTCGTGTAAATTTAATATCGTTCCAATCGTCTTTTCAACAAAGCTGATACCATCTTGGCCTTGCGGTTGCATAGATAAATTTTGCGAAACACTAGGCACCACACTCATCGTTCCTTCGCTCGCTTCTATCAAAATTTCTCCATTTTCCTCTTTGGTTTTCAAAACGCCACGATTTATCATATCTTCGATAACTTCACGCTCCAAGTGCACAAGTTTGCAAAATTCATCAACACCAAGATAAGTCTGCACCGCTTCTCCTTTTTACAGTATCACTTCAACCTTTGAAGAGTCTTCCTCTAAGGCCTTTATCTTTGCCTCTCTATCGGCTTTTAGAGCACTTGCTAGCCCCTCATCTTCAAGAGCTAAAATTTGCACCGCCAAATAAGCTGCATTTATAGCACCAGCCTTGCCGATAGCTAGAGTTGCCACTGGCATACCACTTGGCATTTGTACCGTTGAGTAAAGTGCGTCAACGCCGCTCAGAGCTGAGCCTGCCATAGGTATACCGATAACTGGCTTGGTTGTATTTGCAGCGATCGCTCCAGCTAAGTGAGCTGCCATGCCCGCAGCTGCAATAAATACTTTTGCGCCCTTTTTCTCAGCATTTGCGACGTACTCGCTCGTCCTTTTTGGACTTCTATGAGCTGAGCTTATTATCAACTCATATTTTACGCCAAATTTTTCTAGAGTTTTTGCCGCCTCGCTAACGATCTCATAGTCACTCTTGCTTCCCATTATAACAGAAACAAATTTCATATTTTCTCCCTCAAAAAGCTAAATTTTGGCAGCTTAACGCCAAGGTTTATCTCATTTTCATTACCGCTGTGAATTTCGCTCATGACCTTGCCTTTTTTAGTGATGAGTTGTTTAAATTTGATAAATTTTTTGCCATCTTGTGAATAGACCTTTGAAATTTCATTTTCACTATCTTCTATACGTGATCCAGTCGGCGCTACGATCTCATAGCTGTTTCCTGGAAAAATTTTATATTTACATTTAAAAAACTCGCCATCTTCGCTTATGGCATTTACCTGATGAGTGCCCTCCTCTAGGCTACTAACATGATTTTGCGTATCGGTTCGTTCATAAGGTCTATGCACCAAGTAGCCGTCCGTAAAGCCGCGATTTTTCAGTGTATTTATCTCATTTTCATAAATTTGCGCGTCAAATTTACCATCCAGTGCATCATCTATCGCCATTTTATAAGCTCTCGCTGTGCAAGCTGCGTAATACTCGCTCTTTGTGCGACCTTCTATTTTTAGGCTATCTATCACGCCGCTATCAACGATCTCTTTGATGTGCGAGATGAGGCAAAGATCCTTTGAGTTCATGATGTGAGTGCCATTTTCGTCCTCTTCTAAGCGAAAAAGCACGCCACTCTCTTCGTTTTTAGCGTATAGCTCATACTTAAATCTGCAGTCATTTGCACAGCTGCCGCGATTTGACATACGTCCGCTTTGCACTGAGCTTACTAAGCACCTGCCAGAGTAGGCAAAGCACATCGAGCCATGGACGAAAATTTCGATATCAAGAGTTGGAATTTCTTCTTTTATCTTTATGACATCTTTTAAGTTCATCTCGCGTGCTACGACGATACGTTTTGCGCCCATGTCATGATAAATTTTTGCATCAAGCATGTTCATGACATTTGCCTGAGTTGAGAGATGTATCTCGATATCAGGAGCGATGGCTTTTGCTAGACTCATAACGCCTGGAGTTGCGATGATAAAGGCATCTGGCTTCATAGCCGAGATAGTCTGCAAGTGCCTTTTTAGTGGCTCGATCTGAGAGTTAAAAGGAAAAGCATTTATGGTCGCATAAAATTTCTTTCCCTTTGCATGTGTGTAGTCTATCGCCTCTTTGAAAGTCTCAAGGTTAAACTCCCTTGCCGATCTAGTCCTTAGTGAAAAGCTAGCCACAGAGCCATAAACAGCGTCGGCTCCGTATTCAAGGGCGATTTTAAGTTTTGTTAAATTTCCAGCTGGAGATAAAAGCTCAGGCCTTTTTAGCACTATTTTTTACCCAAACTTTCTATCAAGGCTTCGATATCGTCGTTGCTCACTAAGTTTTCAGTCGTTGTATCGCCTGCGATGTGAACAGCAGAGCCAACACGTTTTTCATCGTCGATTTTACCTTCAAACAAGGTATTCATATATTTGCTAAGTGCCCTCATAACGTTGATAACACGCTCGATCTTTTGTCTATGGATGTCTTGATACTGCATCATATCCATAGCCATCATGATCTCATCTTGCCCCATTTGTAAATTTCCGATGATATTATCGATCGTGCCAAGAAGTGAGTTGTTTTTCTCTAAAGCCTCGCTAAATGCGGCAATCTTTGGAAATTTCTCACTTAGTGTCGTAAATAGCTCAATGTTTGAGTTTATCGCGTCTTTTAGGCTATTTGAGTCGCTCTCAGCGTCCATGAAAAAGTTATTTATCGTCTCAAGCTTGTCAAACATCTGAGTAGCTTTCTCTTCGCTATCTCTTGTTACATCGTCAAGCTGATGAACCATTTTGTGATCTTCCGTTGGTGGTGGTGGTGGCCAAACACCATCTGCACTCACTCTGTAATTTTCCGCATTCTTTGAATTGCTTTCTGATTTTGACTGTGGCTCATCTTTAGTATCGATTGCTTCTGCAACTTCTGTTACCTCGTCCATATCCTCTTTGACGTCCGCAACCTCTTGGCCAGCATCTTCTTTAGTATCATCTAACTCATCATCTAGCCCACCTGCCATAAGTGCGTCAAGTTCCTCTTGGGTCATAAAAGCTCCTAATAAAATTTGGCTTGATTATATAGGATTTAAATAAAAAGTAAGTTTAAAGGCAATGCTTTTATCTTTAAATTTATAAATTTTTAGATAGCATTTTTAAAAATAAACGACCTTAAAAGGCTAAAAATGACCGTCGATCTTCACAACCACACGCCACTTTGCAAACACGCAGTTGGCGAGCCAAGAGAGTATGTACAAAACGCAATAAAAGCTGGCACAAAATACTTTGGTTTTAGCGATCACGCACCGATGAACTACGATGAAGCTTACAGAATGAGCTTTGATGAAATGCAAGGCTATGAAGACGAAATTTTACATTTAAGAGATGAATTTAGTGGTGAGATAGAAATTTTGCTTGGCTATGAGATGGATTTTTTAGATGGATTTATGGATGAGCGAGTTTTTGCTAGAAAAGTTGATTACCTGATAGGCTCTGTGCATTTTTTTAATGGCTGGGCATTTGACAATCCAGAATTTATCGGTGGCTACGAGGGCAAAGACTTAGATCAAATTTGGCAAGAGTATTTTGATCATGTAGAAAGATCAGCCAAGCTTGGCAAATTTGATATTATGGGACATATCGATCTTTTAAAACTTTTTAAATTTTTGCCAAAAAAGGATGTTAGAATTTTGGCTAAAAATGCAGTAAATGCGATAAAAGAAGCAAATTTAGTTGTTGAGATAAATGCCGCTGGCTTTAGAAAACCTATCGGCGAGCAATATCCAAGCGTAAATTTACTTGAACTAATAGCCGAAAAAGATATAACCATCACCTTTGGCTCAGACGCTCACACAAAAGAGGATATCGGTAAAAATGGTGAAATTTGCGAGCAAATAGCTAGAGATTTAGGTTATTCAAAAAGTGCTATTTTTAAAAATAGAGATAGAGAATTAGTAAAATTTTAGATTGGGTTCAAATAAAATATAAATTTAATCTTAAATATTAGGTTTTATGATAGAATACGAAAAATTTAAAAATTAAAAGGAGAAAAAAGTGGGAAAATTCGTCCAAAATATAGATCATTTTTTTGATTTTTGTAAAGAAAATGAAGTCAAATTTGTAGATTTCAGATTTACTGATTTAGGTGGTGCTTGGCACAGCATTAGCTACAATATAAAAGCTGTTACGAAAGAAAATTTCACAAACGGTATCCCGATGGACGCTAGCTCTATGCATGGCTGGCAACCAATTGATAAGAGCGACATGATAATGAAGCCAGAAGCTACAACTGCATTTTTAGACCCATTTACTTCTGATATTACAGTCGTTGTTTTTTGCGATATTTACGACATTTACAAGGGTCAAATTTATGAAAAATGCCCTCGCTCAATTGCTAAAAGAGCAATGCAATATGTAAAAGATAGCGGTCTTGGTGACGAGGCGTATTTTGGCCCTGAGAATGAATTTTTTGTCTTTGATAACGTCAAAATCATCGATAGCCCAAACTGCGCGATGTATCAAGTAGATAGCGAAGAAGGCGAGTGGAACGATGCTACTGACTTCAAAGATAGCTACAACACAGGTCATCGCCCACGCAGAAAAGGCGGCTACTTGATGACTCAGCCAATCGACAGCATGGTAGATCTAAGAGCTGAAATGATGCAAGTTCTAGAGCAAGTTGGTCTTGAAGTCTTTTTAGGACACCACGAAGTCGCTCAAGGTCAAGGTGAGATCGGCGTGAAATTTGGCAATCTAGTCGAAGCCGCCGATAATGTTCAAATCTACAAATACGTCGTTCGCATGGTGGCTCACCTAAATGGCAAGACAGTTACATTTATGCCAAAACCACTTTATGGCGATAACGGAAGCGGCATGCACGTGCATCAATCAGTCTGGAAAGATGGTAAAAATTTATTCTACAAAGAAGGAAACTACGCAAATTTAAGTGATTTCGCAAGATACTACATTGGTGGCGTTTTAAAACACGCAAGAAGCGTTGCAGCCTTTACTAACCCAAGCACAAATAGCTACAAACGCCTAATCCCTGGCTTTGAAGCGCCATCTATCCTAACATACTCTAGTCAAAACCGCTCAGCGAGTATCCGCATACCTTATGGAGCTGGTGAGAAGTCAGTTAGGGCTGAGATGAGATTTCCAGATAGCACAGCAAACCCTTATCTAGCCTTTTCAGCGATGCTAATGGCAGGACTTGACGGCGTTAAACACAAATATGAGCCAGTTGGTCCGATGGATGAAAATTTATTTAAGCTTCATCTTGATGAGATCAGAGAGCGTGGCATAGAGCAGCTTCCACACACACTTCGTGGTAGCCTTGAAGCACTGATTCGAGATAATGAATACTTAAAACCAATAATGACCGATCTTTTCATCGACACTTATCAGCACATGAAATTTGAAACTCAGGTTTGGCCTTACGAAGCGCGCCCAACCGCTTATGAGTTTAAAACTTGCTTCTCTTGCTAAAACGCAATCTCCAAGCTCATTTTGGGCTTGGAGACTTTTTTAATCAAATTTAAAACATAAAATCTCCGTCGTACATATCAATGCATCTTACATTAATAATATGTAAATTTTTAATACATATAAAAATACAAAATATTTAGCGTAAAATTTTATGTATCTTATCTATACTTTAGTAAAAAGTAAACTAAAAGCGATTAGAAGCATAATAATCCCAACAAAAATTTCTAAAATTTTCCATGAAAATTCTTTTGCAAAAACTGGAGCGAGAACTCTTGCTCCATATCCTAAAGAAAAGAAGAAAAATAGCGATGCAAGACTAGCACCGATGCCAAAAATTATATTTTCATCTCCAAATTTTGTTGAAATAGATCCTATTAAAAGCATCGTATCAAGATAGACGTGAGGATTTAGCCAAGTAAAAGCAAGCGTCAAAAGCACTATTTTGCTAAATTTTGACTCGTGTTGCACACTAGGAAGAAGGCTTTTGGGATTTTTAAATGCACCATACAAACTCTTTAGACTATAGACAAATAAAAAGATAAAACCACCATATATGGCAACCTGTTTAAAAAACTCAAATTTTTGTAGCACTTTTGCAAAACCAAAAACTCCAGCAAATATAAGCAAGGCATCACCAAGTGCGCATATTAAGCAAACTGCAAAAACATGTTCCTTTTTTATACCCTGCTTCAAAACAAATGCATTTTGCGCGCCGATAGCCAATATTAAAGATAAACTTGTAAAAAATCCACTCCAAAATGCAGACATTTTCATCCTTTTTAAATTACCAATTATCTAAAATTTAACTAAAAGCAATCTAAAAGATCGAAAATTTTAACTATATGAAAAGGATAAATAATCATAAATTTATGCCTTTTTTTATAAAATCCTTGAACTTTATAAAAAGGATACCGCATTGCAAGCACTAGCTTTAAAATATCGCCCTAAAAATTTTGACGAGCTCATAGGTCAAGAAGCAGTTAGCAAAAGCCTAATACATGCACTTGACGAGGGTCGCATAAGCCACGCATATCTATTTTCTGGGCTTAGAGGCAGTGGAAAAACTTCAAGTGCCAGGATATTTTCAAAAGCTCTAGTATGCGAAAAAGGACCTACTTCAAAGCCATGTGAAGTATGCCCACAATGCATCATGGCAAATGAGTCAAGGCATATGGACATCATCGAAATGGACGCTGCTAGCCACAGAAAGATAGATGACATAAGAGAGCTGATAGAGCAAACAAAATATGCTCCAGCAATGGCAAGATATAAAATTTTTATAATTGACGAAGTGCATATGCTAACCAAAGAGGCATTTAACGCTCTTTTAAAAACGCTTGAAGAGCCACCAAGCTATGTAAAATTTATCCTAGCGACGACTGATCCATTAAAACTTCCAACAACTGTGCTTTCAAGAACGCAGCATTTTAGGTTTAAGCAAATAAGCAGATACAGCATCATTAAACATCTTGAGTTTATTTTAAGCAAAGAAGGCATTAGCTACGAAAAAGAGGCACTTGAAATTTTAGCAAGAAGTGGCGGAGGATCGTTAAGAGATACTTTGACACTTCTTGATCAAGCTATCATTTACGGGGCAAATAATGTCACGGCAAATGGCGTAGCATCGATGTTAGGACTTCTTGATCCAGAAAAGATCGAAGAGATAATAGCTCATGTTTTAAATCACGACAAGAATGCCATTAGAGTGCTTGTAAGCGAACTTGAAAGCTACGATCCAGAGATGATAATAGATGAAATTTTGGCAAATTTAAAGCAAAAATTTATAGAAAATGACTCAAAAATTTCTCTACTTGTTTATGAGAGATTTTTTAGGATTTTGGCACAAGCTAAAGGTATGCTAAATGTAAGTAGCGACAATGGCTTTGTACTAATGCTAATGCTTTTTATGATGATAGAAGCGCTAAATTTACAAGATATCGATGACGCTATAAATGAAGTGATCTCAAAAAATAGCGAAAATTCCACTCAAATCACAGAAGTCATCACTCAAAAAAGCCAAGCAGCTCCTGCTAAAATGCAAGGTCCATATGAACTCTTTTTAACAAAAATTTATGATAGAAATTACGATCTTGGCGAGTTTTTTAAAGAATTTGTAGAATTTAGCTTCTTTAATAATAATGAGCTTGGACTGATAGTAAATGCAAAAGATGAAAATCTTGAATATTTTAAGAAAAATTGGAAAATTTTAAATGAGATATTGCGTACGCTTTTTGGACAAAATGCGAAGATAGTAAATGCAAAGAGCGATGAGCAAAAAGCACAAACTAAGATGCCTAAAGCCTCTTTAGAAAATAATGAAAAAAGCGAATTAGACGAGCTTGATGAGGAAATTTCAAGACTAAATGCAAATAACATTGAAACTAAAAATGAGTCAAAAATCGAGATAAAAAGCGAGCTACAAAACGAGAAAAATAACTTTTCTTTGATGCTAAATAAAGAGCCAAAAACGCCAGAAGAGCTTCAAAGGCAAAGAGAACAAGGAATACTAAAAGAGGCAAATAGGCTCTTTGGCGAGCCAACGATTGAGAGCTAAATTTTATCTTTATTAGATTTTGCTCTTTTTTTTAGAGCTTCTTTTTTGCGAAGCTCTAACTCATAAGCTTCATTTAGCGCATCTTCATCGTCTAAATTTGCTCCGTCCAAAAATTTTCGGTAGTCCTCAAATTGCTTATTTTTTATCCCCCAAATCACGCCAAAAAGCAAAAATGCTCCCATCAAAACTGAGATAAAAACTAGCATCGCAAGTGTTGCGCTATCCATTATTTTTCCTTAAATTTTCTAGCAATATAAAGCGAGTTTAAGATAACACTTAGCGAGCTAAGTGACATAAAAAGTGCAGCAAATAGCGGAATGACATAGCCACACACAGCAAATGGCAGAGCAAGAACATTATAAAGAAGACAAAAGAGCAAATTTTGCTTTATCGTTTTGTAAGTAAATTTTGAGATTTTTATGGCCTTTGCTAGACTTTTTAAACTATCATCAAGTAGCACTACATCGCTTCTTTCTAAGCTTATCGCCGCCCCACTTCCCATACAAATGGCAACATGAGCAAGGCTAAGCGCTGCTGCGTCATTTATGCCATCTCCTACCATTAGAACCTTTTTGCCCTGCTCTTTTAGTTTGCTTATAAATTTAGCTTTCGTTTCAGGCAACATCTCTGCTCTAAACTCACTCACGCCAAGCTCATCTGCCACATTTTTTACCACTTTTTGCACGTCGCCACTTAAGATACACACTTTCATATTGGCATTCTTTAGCTCGTCTATCAAGGTCTTTGCTTCAGGTTTTATACTATCTTTTAGGTAAAATTTCGCCACTAGCTCACCATTAAGTCCCACAAAAAAGCTCACATTTTCTTCAGCTTCATCAAAACTAATACCATTTTCAACTAAAAATCGTTTGCTTCCTGCATAAAATTTTTTACCTGAAATTTCAGCCTCAACACCCTTTGCTACGCTTAAATTTGTATTTTTAAGCTCTATTTTCCTTGCGCCTTTTTGCTTTAGAAATTTAGCCACTGCCACGCTTATTTGATGATTTGATATAAGAGCTAGCGAATAAATTTCATCTAAGTTTATGCTCTCTTTTATGAAAAAATCACTAACTTCAAATTCCGCCTTTGTGAGCGTGCCAGTCTTATCAAATACCGCTACATCGCACTTTGCAAGGCTTTCAAAAAATTTAGCCTCCTTAAAAAGCACTCTATTTTTAAAAGCCACACCAAGGGCGCAAACGCTACTAACTGGCGTGGCAAGCGCAAGCGCACAAGGGCAAGCGATCACGATGACGCTAACAGCCGTGACAATGGCTTCTGAAAAGCCAAATTTAAAGTACCAAAACCAAAATGTAAAAAATGCTAACGTCAGCACGCTAAGAGAAAATTTAGAAGCGATTTTATTGACTACTAGCTCGATATTTGGCTTTTTTAGCTCTGCAGTTTGGAGCAAATTTATAAGCTGATTTAGATAAGAATTTTTAAAAATTTCCTTTGCTTCATAGATGATTTGTCCATTTTGGCAAATGATGCCACTTTTCACCTCTTGCCCCACTCCCAAGGTCACAGGCAGGCTCTCTCCAGTTAGGCTTGAGCTATCCACGCTTGCCTCGCCACTAAGCACTACTCCATCAAGTAGCGCTCTTTCGCCTGATCTTAGCACGATCTTTTCGCCCAAATTTACATCTCTTGGCTCTTTTAAAACATCCTTGCCATCCTCTAAAATGCATACCTTTGCAAGCAGCATATCATTTAAGAAATTTGAAGTCTCAAGCGCCTTTTTCTTGCCCAATATTTCTAAAAATTTACCGACAAAAACAAAGGTGATGATCATCGCAACCGAGTCAAAATAGCTCTCGCCACTCCTCGTAAACATCGCATAAATCGAGTAGATATATGTTATGCTAGCTCCGGTGATAACGAGTAAATCCATATTTGGCGAAGCGTTTTTTATGGCTATCTTTGCTCCTTTGAAAAACTCGCTACCAGTATAAAAAAGCACAGGCGTTGCTAATGCAAACTGCGCAAAGCTTAAAATATCTTTTATATCGCCTCTTATGCCACTAAAATACCCACTATACTGAGCAATGGCTAGCCACATAATGTTCATCGTAGCAAAGATACCAACTAGCGCTTTTGTGTAAAATTTTCTTCTTTTCTTAGCTAGCTCGTCCTCTTTTTGACTCGTGACATAGGGTTTTGGGACATAACCAACGGTATAAATTTTTTCAATTATTTGCTCTACCAAAAGCTCTTGCTCATCAAAAACAATGACCGCCTTTTGATTAAGCGAGTTGATATTTACCTCCAAGACGCCAGGCAAGTTAAAAAGTGCCTTTTCAAGTAGCCATATGCAAGCTGAGCAAGTGATACCATCGATTAAAAATGAAATTTGACTAAAGTCGCCCTCTTTTGTCACAAGCTCGCTAAAATTTGCCGCTAAATTTTTGATATTTGCACCGTTGCTTGCTGGCGTGAGTGTATTTTTACCAAGACGTTCATAAAACTCACTAAGCCCATTTTCATTTAAAATTTCATAAACGCCTTTGCAGCCAGCGCAGCAAAATTTAAGCCCGCTTTCATTTGAGATCATCACGCTTTCATCAAATTTTAATCTACAATGAGCACATCTACTTTGTGGCATTTTTACTTTCTTTTATCTAAAATTTTTACCAATATTGTTGCATCGCATGCCTATTACGCACCATATAAATTTATGGTAGGCAAACTACAAAAATAGGCACAAATTTCTTCTTTTGTTATCGTTATAAAATGGCGAGATTATAGCAAATCAACCATTTTTGAGCAAAAATTTTATTTTATGCCATTTCTTGACAACAAAGTTTTATTTTTATAAAATGCCAAAACTTTCAAAAACTTCTTTTTGAAACCTAGAAATTCTGCAAAATTATCCCCGCATTTAAAGAGGAAATATGGAAAATAACCAAACCGAGCAAAGTGCTGCTCAAAACACAAAAACTACAAAAAAACATCAAGCATCAAGAACACACATACCAGTAGACGGACATAAAATCGAAGAGCTAAGAACGCTTAGTTTAGATGAGCTAGTGCAGATCGCAAATGGCGTTGGTGTCGAAAATCCACGCGAATTTCGCAGGCAGGATTTGATATTTGAGATACTAAAAACCCAGACAAAACAAGGCGGATTTATACTTTTTACTGGAATTTTAGAGATAACAAACGAAGGCTACGGCTTTTTAAGGGCTGTTGATGCAAATTTAAGCGACAGCTCAAACGACGCTTATGTTTCAAACTCGCAGATCCGTAAATTTGCACTTCGTGTGGGCGACATCATCACCGGCCAAGTAAGAGAGCCAAAAGATCAGGAAAAATACTACGCCCTTTTAAAGATAGAGGCCGTAAACTACATGCCTCTAGCAGATGCAAAAGAGAGGCCATTATTTGACAACCTAACCCCGCTTTTCCCAACCGAAAAGCTAAATTTAGAGTATGATCCGATGAAGCTAACGGGCCGCGTACTTGACCTTTTCACGCCTATTGGTAAGGGTCAGCGTGGTCTCATCGTCGCACCTCCAAGAAGCGGTAAAACTGAGCTTATGAAAGAGTTAGCTCACGGCATCGCTAAAAATCACCCAGAAGCCCAGTTAATGGTGCTTCTAGTCGATGAGAGACCAGAAGAAGTTACCGATATGCAGCGCTGCGTAAAAGGTGAGGTTTTTAGCTCGACATTTGACCTGCCAGCGCTTAATCATGTCCGCGTAGCAGAGCTTGTCATAGAAAAGGCAAAACGTCTAGTTGAGATGGGCAAAGACGTCATTATATTGCTTGATAGCATAACCCGTCTAGCCCGCGCCTACAACACAGTAACCCCACCAAGCGGCAAGGTACTAACTGGTGGCGTGGATGCAAACGCACTTCACAAGCCAAAACGTTTCTTTGGCGCTGCTAGAAACATCGAACATGGCGGCTCACTAACCATCATCGCAACCGCGCTAATCGACACTGGTTCACGCATGGACGAAGTGATATTTGAAGAGTTTAAAGGTACTGGAAACAGCGAGATCGTGCTTGACCGCAATATCTCAGACCGCAGAATTTACCCAGCTATCAACGTGCTAAAATCAGGTACCAGAAAAGAAGAGCTACTTCAAAAACCTGACGAACTTCAAAAAATTTGGGCTATCCGCTCTGCGATCGCCACAATGGACGATGTCGAAGCACTTAAATTCTTATACGCAAAAATGTTAAAAACAAAAGACAATAAAGAACTTCTTTCTATCCTAAACGAGTAAATTTAACTGAGCTTAAAGCGCTTGCTTTGAGCTCAAATTTTTTCACCTAAAATATCTAGCTAAAAATATCTTAGAAATTTTGAATTTTCTAACTCTTGCTATTATAAAAGAGATTACAATTTTTAAATGATTATTTACTAAATTTTTCTATGTCTTGATTGATTAAATTTTCATATTCGCAAAGCTCATTACAAGTCTTTTTGCTCTGCTCTATAAGCTCATCAAATTTAAATCCAAGCATCACAATACGATAAAGGTTTGGCTTGTGTTTTCGCCAGTTGTAAAGCGTTGCGACATCAACGTCTAAATGATAAGCCATATCACGTTTTGTCATCTTAGCCACTTTACACTCCTTTTTTCGAGTGATTTTATAAATTTTATTCTGATAAGAAAACAATTGAATTATTTTATGTTTTTTATATATTTAATTGAATATTTAAACTTTATTTAATACAATAAAATTTAGAATACCAGTCAAACATTTTTTAAATAAGGAGTAAAAATGAAAAATGTAGTTTTAAAAGTTGCTTTAGGCTTAAGTCTGGCTAGCGCCACTGCTTTAGCACAAGGAGCGTTTATTGGAATCGAAGGAGATTACTCTTTTAATTCAAAATTAACAGCAAAAAGCGATAATGACACAACAAAAGTCAAAAAAGCTCAACCAGGTATCGGACTAAAAGCTGGCTATGATTTTGATAGTTTTAGAGTTTATGGGACTTACATTTACGACTTTCAAGCAAAGAAATCACTTGGCGATGAAGATGGCACAGTAATAAAATGGAGTACACATAAATTTATAGTGGGCGCAGACTATACACCAGAGTTAACAAAGGACATAAAACTAGTTCTTGGTGGCTACACTGGCTACTCAAAGCTTAAAATGGATGTATTTGACACTCATGATGGCTCGGAAAAAGCTAATACAAATGGCTGGATACTAGGTGCAAGAATTGGTGCTGAATACTCTATTAATGAAAACAATGCAGTTGAGTTTGGTGTAAAAGCTGATAGAACTAAATATAGCTCCATAGCAAAATATGATAATGCAAAAATAAAAGAGACAAATGTAGGTCTTTATTTGGGATATACATATAAATTTTAATCACCCACAAGCTCAAATTTCAAAGCAAATTTGAGCTTTTTATTTAAAAACAAACTATAAATTTAAAAGTTTTTCTAAATTTTCGCCGTCCAAGCGGTAGTTTCTCCACTCAAGAGATTGATTTGTAGCACCCATGCTTTCATAAAATTTAATGCTTGGCTCATTCCAGTTTAGGCAGCACCACTCAAGCCTTTTTAAATTTTCATCCTTGCAAATTTGAGCTAAAAATTTAAAAAATGCCTTACCGATGCCTTGATTTCTAAACTCTTTTTTGACGTAAATGTCCTCAAGATAGATCCCGCCAAGCCCTAAAAATGTAGAAAATGTGTAAAAATAGATAGCATAGCCAATAGCCCTGCCCTTACTCTCGCAGATAAGGGCCTTTGCATGATTTTTATTAAAGATAGAGTCTGCAAAAATTTCATTTGTAAAAGTGACTTGATCACTTAAATTCTCATAGCTTGCAAGCTCTCTTACAAGCTCGCATATCACGTCTATATCGTCAATAGTCGCTTTTCTTATTTGAAATTTCATTAGTTATCACCAAAAAGTGCTTTTAAGTCTTTGATTGGCTCATTATTTTTTGCATTGCTACTAGTTTTTGAGCCAAGCTCATTTAGCTCGATCTCATAGCCAGTTAGCATGCTTGCTAGGCGGATATTTATGCCGTTTTTGCCGATCGCCTTACTCTTTTGTTCGCTTGCAAGTGTCACGATCGCCTTATTTTCTTCGATCTTTACAGATGTGATGATCGCAGGTGCCATAGCGCGAGCCACCAAGATCGCTGGCTCAGTGGTGTATTCGATCGCATCGATACTCTCACCATGAAGCTCTTTGCTTACGGCATTTATCCTAACGCCCTTTGTGCCGACCGTTGCACCAACTGGATCGATGTTTGGAGTGGTTGAGATGAGTGCTACTTTAGCCCTTTCGCCAGGAATTCTCGCACTTCCTTGAATGATGATGCCACCATCTTTTATCTCAGGCACTTCTGAAGTTAGCAGTGCTTCAAGAAATTTTGGCGAAGTCCTTGAAAGCTCGACCTTTATGCCTAAATTTTTATCTGTAAAAACTTTTCTAATGACCGCCTTTACAACGTCGCCAACTTTAAATTTCTCGCCTTTTATGCGGTTTTTACGTGGCAATATAGCACGAAGCTCATCTATCTCAATAAAAGTGTTTTCGTCATTATCGACTCTAACAACTGGTCCAAAGACCATGTGACCGCTCATTTCATTATATTTTTGTAAAATTTTCTCTTCAACTAGGCGCTGGATGTGATACTCAAGCTCCTTGTGAAGTGTTTGGGCTGCGGTTCTACCAAGGTTATCAAGACTTAGCTCGTAAGTAAGCTCATCACCGATCTCTACGCCACTATCTATCTTTTTAGCCTCTTTTAAGCTTAAAAAGTGCTCATTGTCCTCTTCAAGCCTCTCATCGTCGTTTGCTACGATTGAAATTTTTTGATAAAGCTTTAAATTTTTATTTGCATCGATGCTCACGTCATACTCATAATTTTCGCCATAAACTCTTTTTGCAGTATTTATCAAGGCTCTTATAACACGCTCTTTTACATCTTCTATCTCTAAATTTTTCTCATTTGCAATTGACTCGATGATATCTGAAATTCTTTCCATTTTTTCTCCATTGTAACGATAAATTTCGGGGATTTTTCGTGAAGTTTTGAAATTATACATAAGCCATACTTTTAATAACTTTAAGCTTATTATTAACTTTTATTTAATCCTTTTTTTATGATGTTTTGGATATATTGACCGATTAAAATTTAAGATTTTGAAAGGATTAAAAATGGAGCTAAAACTTGCAAGAGCTGAATTAGACGCAAAACCAAAAACGATTTCACTAGAAAAAATAGAGGCAGCTGTCGAAAAAGAGGGTCAGAAAATTTTCTATTTTGATAAAGAAAACACACACAAACAACTAATCGCCTTAGTCGAGCATTTTGAAGAAAAAGGGCTAAGCGTTTATCACAGAACCGTAAAATACGGACTTGATGATAGCGACTACATGTATGAAGTGCATATACTTTAATGAGTAAAAAACTCTTTATCCAAACTCTAGGCTGTGCTATGAATGTTCGTGACAGCGAGCATATCATAGCTGAGCTCTCACAAAAAGAAGACTACTCCCTAACACAAAATATAGAAGAAGCTGATTTAATCCTTATAAATACTTGCTCGGTTCGTGAAAAGCCAGTTCATAAGCTCTTTAGCGAGGTCGGAGCCTTTGAAAAAGCTAAAAAAAGAGGTGCCAAAATAGGCGTTTGTGGCTGTACTGCAAGCCATTTAGGTAGCGAAATTTTTAAGCGCGCACCTTATGTTGACTTTGTCCTTGGTGCAAGAAACGTCAGCAAGATCACAAAAGCTGTAAATACGCCTAAATTTATCTCAACCGACATCAACCACGACGAGAGTGAATATGCATTTGGCGAATTTAGAGGCTCGCCATATAAAAGTCATATCAACATCTCTATCGGCTGCGATAAAAAGTGCACCTATTGCATCGTACCACACACCAGAGGCGATGAAATTTCTATCCCTTCAGGTCTCATCTTAAAAGAGGTAGAAAAGGCCGCAAAAAGCGGTGCAAAAGAGATATTTTTGCTAGGGCAAAATGTCAATAACTATGGCAAAAGATTTTCAGGCATGCAAGAAAATATCGATTTTAGCGATCTTTTAGTAAAGATAAGCGAGATAGAGGGCGTTGAGAGGATAAGATTTACAAGCCCGCACCCACTTCACATGGATGATAAATTTCTAGAAATTTTCACTAACAACCCTAAAATTTGTAAGTCTATGCACATGCCACTTCAAAGCGGAAATACCAAAGTTTTACGCGAGATGAAGCGCGGATACACAAAAGAGTGGTTTTTAGACCGTGCGTTAAGACTTAGAAAGATGTGTCCTGATGTTAGCATATCAACTGATATCATCGTCGCATTTCCAGGCGAGAGCGATAGTGAATTTGAAGATACGATGGATGTGCTTGAGCAAGTTAGATTTGAGCAAATTTTTAGCTTTAAGTATTCGCCTCGTCCGCTTACAAAGGCAGCTACTTTCACAAATCAAATAGATGATAAAACCGCTTCAGAAAGGCTTACTCGCCTACAAAATCGCCACAATGAAATTTTAGACGAGATCGTGGCGGCACAAAAAGATAAAATTTTTGATGTATATTTTGAAGAGCTAAGAGCAAATGGCGGCGTTGCTGGGCGAAGTTTTAACAACTTTTTAGTTCAAGTTGATGGCAGCGAAGAGCTTCTTGGCACTACACAAAAAATCAAGATCACAAACCCAAAACGAATGGTTTTGTATGGCGAGCTGCAAATTTAAAAATACATTTGAAAAGCTCGCCCTAAATGTTGGCGTCTTTTTCATCTATATTTTAATGTGGCTCATTTTTTTAACCTGCAAAAAGAGCTACACTCCAAATTTCTTACCACAAAATGGCTGCGTCGTAGTCTTTTGGCACGGCAGGCTTAGCTTTATGAGCTTTGCTTACAGACGCTGGTGGAGTAGCCAAAACAGAAAACAAGGCAAGGTGATAATAAGCGACCACAAAGATGGCGAGCTAATCACTAGAATAATCAAATTTTTTGGCATCGGTACCATTAGAGGCAGCAGCTCAAAAGGCGGTGCAAGGGCGCTTATAGAAGCCCTAAGAGAGATAAAGCAAGGTCACGACGTCATCATCACGCCAGATGGCCCACGCGGTCCAAGACACAGCGTAGCAGACGGAGCTGCGGTGATCGCACAAAAGTCATCTTGTGAAATTTATGCTCTAAATTACGAAGCAAGATCGTTTTGGGAGTTTAAAAGCTGGGATAAGATGATACTTCCTAAGCCATTTTCAACTATAAATTTTAGCCTCTCAGCCCCATTTAGCGTGGCAAATTTAGAGCAAAAAGAGGCAAAAGAAAAGATACAAAATGAGCTTTGGCAAGCCTCACAAAATGATGGCGGAAAGAGCATTTTGCAAAACAAAGAGGACTTTAGAGCAAATTTAAAGATTTGGTGGAAAAAGTATGCTCATAAAAATCCGCAAATAAGCGACGAGATAAAAGAAATTTTGGATGAAATTTATGAAAAATAAACTATCTATTTTTATAGCCATCTTTCTAATTGTTTTATTCGGACTATTTTTTTATAGTGATAACTCCTATAAACTCGCTCTTGAAGCAAAATTTTTATACGAAAACAAAGAATATGAAAAGGCTTTAAATTTAAGCCAAAAAGCACTTGATATAGATATTTATAACAAAATGGCAAATACTGTGCTAAATCAAAGCAAGGCTGCTATCAAATTTAGCTCATACATAAAAAATGGCAAAGAGTATCTTGAGCGTATCAAAAAAATGAGCCAAAGTAGCGTCAGCAAGGCTGATAGTGAGCGCATTAAGATGATGTGTGATGTGATGATAGAGGATTTTGACGACCTTAAAAACTCGGTCCTACTTGATAATGAGCTAAAAAATGAAGCTTTAAATACAAAAGAGATTTTCGTTAAGCTTAAAAACGAGCTGTTTTAAACTTATTTAATCCCTTTTTAGCTACCATAACGAAAATTATGCACTAAATTTAGGAGATTTATGTCTTTTAGCGTTAAAAAGCTTTTTTCTAACCTTTTTTTAAGCGTCGTGTTGGAGGGCAATGAGTGCATATTCTTCGGTCAGGTCTTTAGAAATGGCAAACTTTTAAAAACTATAAACGCTAAATTTACAGATATAAATATCGATAATATCGATGAAAAAATCATAAAATATATAGAAGAACAAGAAAAAGCATATTTTGGTGTATATGTTTCAGTTTTTTTTAATGATGACTCGCAAGGCGCGCTTCCTAGCACTAGCTTTGATGAATATAAAAAATTTAATATAAATACTAAAAATCTTACAAGCCTTATCATGCAGGATAGCTGGAGTATTTATGCAAATTTAAATGCTATAAAAAAATATAAAAATTTATTTGGACAAGATAGTGTAGATCTCATCTACTCACCTATTGCCCTACTCTTTCACGAGCTTTTAAAACGCGGAATTTCTCCAAAAACTACACTTTATCTTTATATCCATGCACATTCGTTTACGCTTGCGATCTTTAAAGATAAACAAATGAAGTTATCTACTTTTTTAAATATGTCTGGCATTGAAGAAACCAACCGGGAAGCTGAAAGCCTAAAAGAAGAAGATATAACAGATATTGATAACTTAATAATTAAAGAAGAAAATGACGCAACATCACTTGATGATTTTAAAAGTTTAGACGATTTTTTAAGTGATGATAAGCCAAAAGAATTTGAAGATCTAAACTATGAACTAAATATGCCAGTTTCTACAAATGTAGAAAAATCGGTTGCTATTTTTGGGTATGACATGAAGATGTTTGATTACATCGTAAAGGCTGTAAAAGAATTTTACGAAAATCCTCTCTACGGCGGCGATTTTATTGAACAAATCATTGTTTTTGAAAATACAAAAACAAGTGCAACCTTTTTACAATATCTGCAATCTGAGCTTTTAGTGGAGACTTCTGTGTATCCAGTGAATACAAATCATATTATGAATGAAATCATGCAAGAAGAGATAATATTATGAGATTTAGCTTTATTGCTCCGGAACCAAGACCACTTATATCTATCTTTAGCAAAATTTGGCTAAGCCTTATAAGCTTTGTGTTTGTAGCTCTTTTGGCAACAAATTTCTTTATACTTTACAAAAACTATTCAATTGAAAAAAATATAAATTTTTTATCAAATGAGCAAAAAGAACTTAGTCAAAAAATAGTCACAACAGATGAAATTTCATCTAAACTAGGTGTACAAATAGAATCTGCAAATGATATTTTCACATCAAATTCTATTCTCAAGCAAAGCTTGCACAATCTTTTTGATCTAGTGCCTGACAGTATAACGCTCGAAGAGGTTTTTATGGATAAAAACTCACTCATCATTCGTGGTATAACGCCGACAAAAGATGTATTTAATCAGCTTCTAGCTTCGCCTTTAAGATCTATTTTTACGACTTCAAATACCAGCTTTTATCAAAGCAAAAACGGCTGGTATGGATTTATAAGTACAAATAAAATTGATAATTCTGAGGGATATAATGAGTAAAAAAGATACGAGCTTAGAAAAAATAGATCCTGTCAAGCTTTTACTTTTTATATTTGCTTTTATCGTAGTTTGTTTCATTATGATATTTGGTTTTATCGTGCCAAATATAAAAGAATTTAAAAGCCTAACTAGACAAAATTATTCACAGACCTCATCTTATACAAAAGTAAAAAATGAATTTGAAGCTAAATTTAAAGTCCTTGAAGCAACCAAACAAAAAGATGGAGCTATCATTTCAGCTTTTGAGAATAAATTTGATAAAGATAAATTTATAGATTTTGCCTCTAAATTTTTCAGTGAAGTAAGCCTTAGTAAAATAGAAGAAAGTGATAATAACGCTAGTGAGAAATTTTTTAGATTTCGCCTAAATGTAACTAGCTCTCTAAGGACACCACAAAAATTTTATGACTTTTTAGATGCGCTTAGTAGCTATGACAGTATCGTAAAGACAGAATTTCCTATCGTCATGAAAGGCGAAAAGGATAAAATCCATACTACTTTTAATATAAAAGTTTTTGGGTTGAAGTAAGAAATTAAAGTTCACCGTTAAGATAAAGTTCAACCAAAAACTCACTATATCTTTTTCTGCCAAGATAGTTTAAATGTTCCCAATCAGATAATTCTTCATCGCCAAATTTTAAATTTGTAAGATCAACAATTTTGGCATTTTTGATGGCTGATATTATTTCATTTATACTATATTGAAGTCTCATTCCATCAAACATTGGTTCAAGTAAAATAATTACTTTCATGCCGTTTTTAACCAGTGGATCTATTATATAATTTTGCATGTATTTTAATGTGTTTAAATTCAGCTCTTTTAATTCAATAACCTTGCCATAATTCTCTCTCGGTATTGTATTTGCAAAAAGTATATTATCACCATTGCTACATTTTGCAACAATAATCTTTTTGTCTTTTGTAAAATTTGAATTTACTTCACTTGTGTTAATTAGCTCGCAATCACTATTTGCTTCAATATTAAAGAAATTTTCTACACTAAAATTATTTACATTGGTTGCAGTCTTTGGTGTAAATTTACCATAAGTCATAATTACTCTATTATAGATAGCTTCAGAGTATCTTAAAAACAAATGCAAGCCTGCTAAATAATCTGGCAGTGTTTTTAAAAACGTTATCTTATTTGTGCCAAAATTTGCCATTAGTTCATCAGTGGTATAAATTTTGACATCTCTCTCAATATAATCTTTAAAAAGATCGCTAACTCTTATACTAATAACAATCTCTTTTGTACCAACTTTTTTAATAGCATTTACAATAAAAGGATAGTCACCTATAGAATTTCCAGAAACGCCAAAATTATAAATACCAATATTATTTTCTTTAAAAATGTTTGTTGAAATATGATTAAACGTCCTACTGCTTCCAACAAAAACGATATCCTTTTGCTTTTCGCTATTTAGCTTAAAGTGCTCCGCTTTTGAAATTTTATTATCAACGAAATTTTTCTTACTTGTTCTACTTTCTACAAAAACATAAAGTACAACATCAAGCCCAACCATAGCAAATACTACCAAAGATAGGCATAGAAATATTTTTTTCTTAAAATCTAAAGTATAAAAATTCACTCGCATTATTAAGCCTAATTACTAAGATTGATATAAATAAAAAGAAAGATGTTACAAAAATTTGCCAGATAGTAAATTTAAATTTCTTATCAAATGCCATTTGCATAGAGTTTTTAAAAAGTAAAACAACCAAAAAAGCTAAAACGATAAAAAATATCTCAAGATAATTAACGTCTATTTTAAGCTCACCAAAAAACATCCCTCGGATCACTTTCATGGCATCTTTAAAGCTTTTTGCCCTAAAAAATATCCATGTAAAATTTACAAAGTTAAAGGTGATGATCCAAGCAATGATTTTATTTAATTTAAAATTTAACTTTTGCCAACAATAGCAACACCATGTAAAGCACCCCAAACAACAAATGTCCAAGCAGCCCCATGCCAAAGACCGCCTATCAAAAACACTAAAAACAAATTTATATAGGTACGATATTGACCTTTTCTATTGCCTCCGAGTGGGATATAGATATAGTCTCTTAGAAAACGCGACAATGTAATGTGCCACCTGTGCCAAAAATCCTGAATATTTAAAGCCTTATACGGAGAGTTAAAAATTTATAGGAAGTCTTATGTTAAAAAGCAACGCAAGACCTATCGCCATATCACAATAACCGCTAAAATCAAAATAAAGCTGAAAGGTATATGAAAGCGATGTCACCCATGCTTGCAGAAAAGTCAAATTTCTCTCCACATCAAATCCAGCATTTGCAAAGATCGAAAAAGTATCAGCAACCACGCTCTTCTTAAATAGTCCCATACTAAAAACAAAAAGCCCAAGAGCTATAAATTTATAGTTTTTTATAAGATTAAATTTATTTGCAAACTGCGGCATCATCTCCTTGTGATGAACTATCGGACCAGCAATAAGCTGTGGGAAAAATGTTATAAAAAGACAGTAATTTAAAAAACTATTCTCTTTTGTCTGCTCGTTATAACTATCCACTAGATATGCTATTTGCTGAAATGTAACAAAACTAAGCGCAAGCGGCAAAGCGATATGAAGTAAAGTTAAATTTGTACTTGCAACAGCATTTAAATTTGATATTAAAAAATCAGCATATTTGAAATATCCAAGCAAAGCAAGATTGCAAACTATGCCAAGAATCAAAATAGCTTTGTTTTTATATTTTGCTAAAAATTTTGAAACAAAAAAGTTAAAAACAATACTTCCCAGCAAAATCGGGCAGATAATAAACGCTCCAATAAGCATAGAAAAATATACTAGCACTCACCAAAAAAGCTTTTGCAAGAGTACTTAGTCTCTTTTTATTCAGAAAAAAATATACAAAAAATACAAGCGGCAAAAATACAAATACAAAGGCATATGAGTTAAAAAGCAAGTTTATTCCTTGCTTTTATCCACGCACTTACCAAGCTGGCAAGCTCTTTTGTAAAGTGCATTTGCCTTTGCTTCATCGCCGCTTAGCTTTGCAAGCAAAAAGCACGACTGAGCGTATTCAAGCTCGCAGCTCTTTGCCAAAAGCCTTAGCACTCTAGCCTCAGCCTTAGTTCTATCTATCTTATGAGTCTTTAAATTTTCGCTTTCGATGTAGGATTTTAGCCCCATTGCTTCGTTATAGCAGCCAACGCCATCACCGCTATCACAAGCTAGTTTATAAAGTTTTAGAGCTTTTTCCATATCTTTTTGCTCATCAATCAGCCCTTGCTCATAAATTTGACCCAAATTAGAACAAGCCGTCGCAAGACCAGCATTGCAAGCCTTTTCGTAGTAGCCTTTTGCTTTTACAAAGTCCTTTTCGTTGCTAAAATTTACGGCTAAATTGTTGCAGTCGATGCTATTTCCGCTCTCGCAGTTTTGCACCATCTTCTCTTTTTCAAGCTCAAGACGCTCTGCCCTCGCCTCTTCATCACTTTGCCAAAAGCCAAAGCTTACCATCTTTTGCCACGACCAGCAACCACTAAGCATAAAGCCCATAGCCAAAATAAGACCAAAATTTAAGACCTTTTTCACTTACATTCCTAGCTTTGTGCCTAGTCTTTTCATCTGCGGGCATGCCTTGCTTAGCCCACGAAAGCAAGCGACTTTATAAATTCCATAAGCCCTTTTTTCGTCTTTATTGACACCAAGACCAAGCTCATACATCGCTCCGATATTAGCACAACTTGGCAAATCGCCAGCATTGCATGCATTTGTATAAGCTTGCATTGCTAAGTAATAATCTTGCTTAACGATCTCACCTTTTCTATAAGCATTGCCTAAATGATAGCAAGCTTGCATGCCTCCGCCATTGCAACTTTCTTTATAAATCGAAATTGCCTTTTTTGGATTTTTTTTAACTCCAAGTCCAAGCTCATAAAGAGTGCCCAAATTTGCACAACCGACTTGCACCTTAGCATCGCAAGCTTTTTTATAATTTGTTAAAGCATTTTCATATTCTTTTAAAAGCTCGTAATTTACACCCAAATCGTTGCAAGCTTCCGCATCGCCTTCTTCGCATTTTGGTATTAAAATTTCGATCGCATTTCTTGAAATTTGCTCTTTATTTTGCACTATTTTTTCATCCTTTGGTTGCTGCCACGAATCATCTTGTTTTTGTCCTACACCAATCACATTTAAGCAGCCAGTGAAAAATAAAGCCGATAAAAGCAATAAATATTTTTTCATTCTTTTCCTTTTAAAATTGTCCAAATAAGTCATTTAGTGCTTCACTGATACTTGGATGAGTGAAAATTTGATTTTTAAAGAAATTTGCATTTGCTTTTAAATTCATAGCAATTGCGATTTCATTTATCAGCTCATTTGCATAGATGCAGTGAAAGCTAGCACCTAAAATTTCGCCGCTTTGTGCATCAACGATAGCTTTTAACATACCTACATCGTGATTTAGCACTTTTGCGCCTGGCACTGTTGCCATACTAAGCTTTAGCTCTTTAAAATTTAGCCCAAATTTACTTGCTTCTTTGGCGTTCATTCCAACTCTTGCTAGTGGAGTGTCGGTGAACAGCACATTTGCATGAATGCTTCTATTTTTAGTATTTCTCTTTTTATCACCAAAAATTTGTGAATAAACTATCCTAAAATCATCCAAGCTCGTGTAGGTAAAAAGCTCTCCACCGCGCACGTCGCCTACCGCATAGATGTTTGGCACATTTGTTTGAAGGTTTTCATTTGTCTTTATAAAGCCTTTTTCATTTAGCTCAATTCCAGCAGCTTTTAAATTTAAATCATCTACATTTGCCACTCTGCCAAGCGCAATCAAAAATGCATCAGCTCTAAGGCATCTTTGCTCGCCATTTTGCTTGAAATTTAATATATTTTCTTTAATGCACTCTATCTCGCAACCCTCTAAAATTTCAACGCCTTGTACCCTAAGAGCCTCTTTTACGCTATTAGCTATATCATCATCTTCGTTTTTAAGTAGTTTTGAACGCCCTACGATAGTCACTTTTGAGCCAAAATTTGCAAACATTGATGCAAACTCTATACCGATAAAACCGCTACCGATAATGACAAAATGCTTTGGTAAATTTTTTAGATCAAGCAAAGTTTGGCTTAAAAATACATTTGAGCTTACAACCTCAAAAGGAGTATCTGCCTCTTTTGAGCCACTATTTATGATGATAAAGTCGCCCTCTATTATCTTTTTCTCACCACTTGGCGTTGTTACAAGAACGCTATTTTCACTAGCAAATGAGCCAACACCATCGATCACATCGATATTTTCTTTATCATTTAGCATTGCATAGTTTTTAGCATTCAAAGCTGAAATTAGTTTATTTTTATTTTCCACACTAAGTGTGTAATATTCGCTTTCAACGCTATTATTTACAAATTTTGCCTCTTTAGCGGCTGTTATTAGACGTTTGGTTGGTATGCAGCCAACATTTATGCAAGTGCCTCCATACATCTTTGGCGATCTCTCTACAAGAGCTACTTTTTTGCCAAGTGCGGCAGCTTTAACCGCTAGCGTTTTGCCAGCTTTTCCAAAACCAATAATTACAATATCATATTTCATTTTCAGTCCCTTATCTTTCCCATTACATAGTAAGTTGTTTCATTTATCTTTTTTAGCTCCATTTTATATTTATTAGCCCAGTTTTTTATAATCTCATCAACTCGCTCTTTTATTTCATTAACGGTAGCTACATTTTTTATCTTTAGTCTATCTTCACTTCCACTCATCGCCACAAAACAAAGGTGCGGCTTTAAATGATCGTTTAGTTCAATTATACTCTTTGGCAAAAGACCATCAGTATTGTTTAAAATTCTACACATTTGAGCAGTGGTCGTTTCATTGACGTTATAGCCAAGCTGGATTAAAAGTGCATTATGATCCATATCGTTCCTTTTGCTTAAAATTTGCGGGCATTATAAGATAAAATTGGATAAAATCGCCTAAATTTTCAAGGACAAATATGAAAAAATTTATCATTTTTGTGTTTAGTGTTTTGCTATTTTGGGGATGTTCGTTAGATCAAATTTCACAAAATTTTGGTCTTAGCGAGCCACCACTTGATCCTGAAGTAGAGCAGATAGCAGACGCCATCTATCTATATAACGAGGGCAACTACCAAAAAGCTTGCAAGAGATTTTACGACTACGCAAAAGATGGCAATGTCCTAGCCATGCAGCAAACTGGCGTTTGTTTTCGTGACGGCAAAGGCTTTAGCAAGGATATCTTAAGGGCACTTTTTTGGTTTGAGACAGCTGGCAGATACGGAAACATAGACGGACTAAGAAGCGCTGGATATATCTACGAGTACGGCCTTGGGGTCAATAAAAATTTAGAAAAAGCGATATATTTTTATGAAAAAGCTGTAAGTCTTGGCTCAAGCGAGGCCAGCTACGATCTAGGGCTTATCTATCTAGGCAAAAATGACTATAAGAAAGCGAGAATTTATCTTGATGAGGCTTGCTTTAAAGGCAAAGAAGAGGCTTGCACAAAGCTAAAAGAGATGAAATTTTAGCTCTCATCTCTTTTTATAAATTTATTACGCCTCAGCCTTTTGAGCGATCAAGACGCCCTCTATCATCTTTTTGATATCCCCATCAAGTATCGCGTCAGTTTGTGAGTATGCCTCGCCACTGCGGTTATCTTTTACCTGCTGATACGGGAAGAGTACGTATGATCTTATCTGATGACCCCAGCCGATTTCGCTTTTTTCTACGCTGTTACTAGCTTCTTGTTGTTTCATCAGCTCAAGCTCGTAAAGACGAGACTTTAGCATTTTCATCGCTGTAGCTCTGTTTTTGTGCTGACTGCGGTCGTTTTGGCACTGCACGACGATGCCAGTTGGTATATGCGTGATGCGGATGGCTGATTCAGTTTTATTTACGTGCTGACCGCCTGCACCACTGGCTCTATAAGTGTCTATCTTTAGATCTTTCTCTTCGATCTCGATCTCTATGTCATCATCTATTTCAGGGCTTACCATGACACTTGAAAAGCTCGTATGACGGCGCCCTGCACTATCAAATGGACTTGTGCGAACGAGCCTGTGGATGCCATTTTCTGCCTTGAAGTAGCCATAAGCATTTTCACCTTTTACGATAAAGCTCACGTCCTTTAGCCCCGCCTCTTCACCCTCTTGAAAGTCAAGAGTCTCGACCTTAAAGCCCTCGCGCTCGCAAAATCTAAGATACATCCTATAAAGCATGCTCGCCCAGTCGTTACTCTCAGTGCCACCAGCTCCAGGGTGGATCGATACAATCGCGTTTTTGCCATCATCTTCGCCACTTAAAAGCATAGAAATTTCAAGATTTACTATCTTTTCATCTAAATTTTTAGCGTCATCAAAAAGAGAATTTATAGTCTCTTCGTCATTTTCAGAATTTGCTAGCTCAAAGAGCTCCTTTGCGTCACTTACTGCCTGATTAGCATCATTAAATTTTGCAAGCATGTTTGAAATTTTAGTTTTTTCTTTATTTAGTGCCCCAGCTCTTGCGATATCCTGCCAAAAGTCAGGGTCTTGCTCTATGGCCTCGATCTCTTTTAGTCTAGCCTTGATCTCTTCAGGCTTTACGATAGAGCCTATGTTTTCAACTTTTGTTTGTAGCTTCTTTAAAAGCTCGTTGTATTCGTAACTATCCAAGTTTTTCTCCAAAAATTTTTGCCGATTTTAGCCAAAAGTTGCTTACATTTTTAAATTTACGCCCTTTTAATCCTTTTTTGTTACAATGCCAAGTTAAAATTTCAAATAAAAAGAGTCAAAATGCAAATCATAAGAACTATAAAAGAACTTGAAAATTTCGTCTCTAGCACAAGCGCAAAGATCGGTTTTGTGCCGACCATGGGCGCGCTTCATAACGGACACGTTAGCCTTATCAAAAAATGCGTGAGCGAAAATGAGATAAGTATCGTCTCAACATTCGTTAATCCAACTCAATTTTTACCAGGCGAAGATCTGGACAAATACCCAAGAAAAGAGCAAAGCGACATTAAAATTTGTGAGCAAAATGCCGTTAGCGCTATTTTTATTCCAGATGCTGGTGAGCTTTACTTTGAAGATGAGCCTCTAATCGTCGCTCCAAAGAAATTTTCAGCCATCTTAGAGGGCAAAACTAGGCCAGGCCACTTTGATGGCGTCTTAAGGGTGCTAAACAAGCTATTTCGCATAACTCGTGCAAATAGCGTTTACATGGGCAAAAAAGATACACAACAATTAATCATCGTGCAAAACATGATAAAGACATTTTTTCTTAATACCAGCCTAGTGGCTTGCGATATCGTTAGAGAGCCGGACGGACTTGCACTTTCAAGTAGAAATGTCTATATCTGCGACGAAGATAAATGTAATGCTCTAAGGCTTTCAAGATCGCTAAATAAAGCACAAAATTTGATCCAAAACGGCGAGGAAGACACAAGTGAGATCAAAACAAAGATGCTTGAAGTGTTAGAGCCATTAAAGGTTGATTATGTCGCCATTACGGATAGAAATTTAAATGAAATTTCCAAAATAGAAAAAAATAACACCATCATTTTAGTAGCAGCTTATGTCGGCAAAACTAGACTAATAGACAACATCTGGATCTAAAAATGCCAAAACTTCACTTAATTTCACTTGGCTGTAACAAAAATTTAGTTGATTCAGAAATAATGCTTGGTAGACTGCAAAACTACGATATCACGGATGATATCAGCGACGCTGACGTTATCATCGTAAATACCTGTGGCTTTATAAAATCTGCTAAAGAAGAGAGCATACAAACCATACTTGAGATGCATGAAGCTCGTAAAAATGGCTCTTTGCTAGTAGTAACTGGCTGTCTTATGCAGCGATATAAAGATGAGCTTATGAAAGAGCTACCAGAGGTCGATCTCTTTACCGGTGTGGCTGACTATGACAAGATCGATGAGATCATCTTAAAAAAGCAAAATTTATTTAGCCCACAAACTTATCTACAAGCAAATGAAGAGCGTGTGATAACTGGCTCAAACTACCACGCCTACATCAAAATTTCAGAGGGCTGTAACCAAAAATGCAGCTTTTGTGCCATTCCAACTTTTAAAGGCAAGCTAAAATCACGCTCTCTTGAAAACATCGTAAATGAGGTCAAAAATTTAGTCAAAAAAGGCTACTACGACTTTAGCTTTTTATCACAAGACTCAAGCTCATATATGCGCGATCAGGGCATTAGCGACGGGCTAATAAATTTAATAGACGAGATAGAAAAGATAAAGGGCGTAAGAAGTGCTAGGATACTCTACCTCTACCCAAGTACGACCAGCAAGGAGCTAATTGAGCGTATCGTCGCCTCGCCTGTCTTTCACAACTACTTTGACATGCCGATCCAACACATCAGCGAAGATATGCTAAAGATAATGAAGCGTGGAAGTGGCGCTAAAAAGATCAAAGAGCTTTTAAATTTGATGAGAAATGCCGAGAATTCATTCTTACGAACTGGTGTCATCGTGGGTCATCCAGGCGAGAGCGAGGAGGATTTTGATGAGCTTTGTAAATTTTTAGAAGAATTTAAATTTGATAGAATTTCAGCCTTTGCCTACTCAAAAGAAGAAGATACGGCATCTTTTGAAATGGAGCAAATCCCAGCTAAGATCATCTCAAAAAGACTAAACAAGATAGAAAAGATCACCAAAAAATCGATAAATGAGAGCCTTCAAAAAGAGCTTGGCAAGCAAATTTATGCTTCTCTTGAGGGCGAAAGTAGCGAGGGCGAGATGTTTTACGCAGCCAAAAAAGATATCTGGGATAAAGATATAGACGGCGAAATTCTAATAAACGAGAGCGATGTAAAAGAGCTTGAGATCGGCTCACTCTATCTTTGTGAAGTAAACGATGTGGTCGATCAAAAACTGATCGCTAAAATCATCAAAAAAGCAAAATGATAAGCCAAAATGTGCGAGAAAAGCTAAGCTCAGGTGCAAACCTGCTTGCATTCTCGCACGGCATAGACAGCACCGCACTTTTTTACATTTTAGAAGAGTCTGGGATCAAATTTGATCTAGCGATGGTTGATTACAATGTTCGAGAGCAAAGTAAAAACGAGATAAAAAGCGCAAAAGAGCTCGCAGATAAATTTGGTAAAAAAATTTATACAAAAAGCGTTTTTTTAGATAATTCAAATTTTGAAAAAAATGCGCGCGAGGTAAGATATGAGTTTTTTGGCAAGATTTGTCAAAAATTTAGCTACAAAAATTTGATCTTAGCTCATCAATTTGACGATAAATTTGAGTGGTTTTTGATGCAGCTTAGCAAGGGTGCTGGACTAAAAGAGCTCTTTGGTATGAGCGAGCTTGAAAAGAGAAAGTACTTTTGGCTAGTTAGGCCGCTTTTAAATTTACGCAAAAAAGAGCTTCAAAGCTATCTTGACGAGAGAAATTTACACTATTTTATCGATGAGACAAATTTAAAAGGCGAGTTTAAAAGAAGCTTCATGAGGCTAAATTTTAGTGAGCCATTTTTGGATAGATATTTTAGTGGCGTACAAAAGAGCTTTGAGTTTTTAGAAGCCGATAGACAAATTTTAATGCCAAATATCACAAAAATAAGTGATGAAATTTTTATCATAAAAAATGATAGTAATGCGATACGAGGTGTCGATATGGCGGCAAAAGAGCTAAACGTGCTTCTAAGCAAAGCTCAAAAAGATGAGCTAAGTGCAAATTTAGCAAAGCAAACAAGCGTGGTGCTAAGCGGCAAGATTGCTGTCGGATACGCAGATACTTACCTTCTAGTAACTCCATTTTGTAAAACCATAATGCCAAAAATTTTTAAGGAGAAGGCTAGAATTTTAAAAATTCCAGCTATAAATAGAGGCTATCTTTTTGCTATAAATTTTGATTTATCAGAGTTAAAATTTTAATCAAGTAATTCTAAAAACAATAGATAAAGAAGATTTGGCTTTTGCCTGAAACACTCAAAACAAAAGCCAAGATTAATTAAAATAAGCTATTTACGCTTTCATTGTGATATACACGGCGTATCACTTCGCCAAATAAAGAAGCTGCACTTAGCACTTTTATACAAGAAAGCTCCTCAGCTAGAGGGATCGTATCTGTTACCACTAGCTCATCTAAAAAGCCTAGTCTTAGCCTATCGTAAGCTGGTCCACTAAGGACTGGATGCGTACAAAATGCCATAACGCTAGTTGCACCACGCTCTTTAAAAATTTCAGCTGCCTTTACGATCGTACCAGCGGTATCGATCATATCATCGACTAAAATCACATCTTTACCATTTACGTCACCGATTATATTCATCACTTCGCTTTCATTTGCTTTTTCGCGGCGTTTATCTACGATAACCATGTCAAGATTTAGATTTTTAGCTAAGGCTCTAGCACGAGCCACGCCACCTACATCAGGGCTTGCAACGATTGGATTTGGTAAATTTTTAGCTCTTACGTAGTCATTAAAAATGATACTTCCATAAAGGTTATCAACCGGAATATCAAAAAATCCTTGAATTTGTCCTGCATGAAGATCCATAGTGACGACTCTATCGATACCTGCTGTTTGCATCATGTTTGCCACTAGTTTTGCAGTGATCGGCACTCTAGGAGCTGCTTTTCTATCTTGTCTAGCGTAGCCAAAATACGGCACAATCGCTGTTATAGAGCTTGCACTACTACGTCTTAAAGCGTCAGTTAAGATAAGTAGTTCCATTAAATTTGTATTTGTCGGTGCACATGTTGGCTGAATGACAAAAACATCTTTTCCGCGCACGCTCTCGCCGATTTGCACACTGATCTCTCCATCGCTAAATCTTTTTATACTTGCCTCGCTAAGAGGAAGTGAAAGATATTGCGAAATTTTCTTTGAAAGCTCAATATTAGCCGTTCCTGAGAAAATTTTATAGCCTCTCATAATGATAACCTTTTTAGTGATTTTTATGTTGGGATTTTATCAAAACGAGCTTTAATTTAAATTTATTCTTTTTAGGACTATTTCTAGCCCTAGTTTAATTCTTATCGCCACAGTCAAAAATTTGTGCTTTTATTCTATAAGATGCCGCAAACTGACTGCCTCTAGGGCAAATATCAAGATTTTGTCCATAGTAGCAAAGCGGTGATTCATTTACAATATAAAGTACGACTCTCTTGTGAAGTCCAACGATCTCAATTGCCTCATTTTTTAGATCATTCATTGCGCCTTGTCTAAGCCCTTCAATAGTTGGATTCATTCTGCCATTTGCCTCGTCACTTCCCTCTGCTTCGCCTAAAACTTTACAGTTATAAGGTGTAGAATTTACCATTGCTATGCCTTTTGAATCTGGCAATAATGGCTTTGGCGTAAATTGTGGCGCTACACAACCAGAAAATAAAAATAAGATAGTGCAAAAAACTATCAAATTTGAAATTTTCATTTAACCTCCTTAAATAAATTTTGGCATTATTCTATTTCAAAAAAAAACGCAAGGTAAATTTTAAAAAATTATAAGTTAGTCTAAAAAATTTATTCATTAACCTTACAGCATTACAATTACAAACATGTTTAAAGCTTATAGAATTTATGATTTTATCAAAGATGATAGTTTGGATATGAGGGCGGCTTTTGTTGATAGACTCTATCCAAGGGGCATAAGAAAAGAGATATTTTCAAATTTCCTTTGGCTAAAGGATATCACACCAAGCACTGCTTTAAGAGAGTGGTTTCATGAAGATAGAGAAGCTAGATTTGATGAGTTTTGTGAGAAATTTGAGCTCGAGCTTGATAATGAAAAAGCGCAATCTTGCTTTAAAATGCTAAAAAAACTAGAAAAAGAGCATGGAGATATAGCACTTCTAACAGCTAGCAAAGATATAAATCTTTGCCATATCGTTGTGTTATTAAAAATTTTAAATAAGTAGTTTGCCCGCCTATTTTGCAAGAGTACCAAGTATCTTTTCAAACTGTACGCCATACCAAGTGCGGTTTTGATCTTTCAATGTGGCTTTGATGCTATCAAGCACAAAATTTGCCGCCTTTTTTATGGCAGCCTCTATCGTTTCGCCATTTACTAGTGAGCCAAAAAGCACAGAGGCAAATATATCTCCAGTTCCACTTGTGTGAAATGGTAAAAATTCATGAAAATATTCTACTTTCTCTTTCGTCTTTGCGTCGTAAGCTATGATGCCGCATTCATTTTGCTTGTATCTAATACCCTTTAACACGATTTTATATGCACCAAAACTAGCCAAATTTTCTAGCAAGTCCAAAATATAATCTTCACTATATTCATCTCTCAAAAATGATTTGCCACACATAAAACTTGCTTCAGTTATATTTGGCGTTATAACATGAACTTTTGAGCAAAGCTCACGCATTTTCATAACAAATTTTTCATCAAACCCATGATAAAGCTTGCCATTGTCACCCATGCAAGGATCCACAAGTATTAGCGGAGCAGAGCCACTAAACTCATTAAAAATTTTCTCTATCAGCTCAAGCTGACCAAAGCTACCTAAAAATCCAGTATAAATTCCATCAAATGTGATATTTTCTTTGTGCCATACTTGTGTTACCGAGTCAAATTCATCAGTCAAATCACGAAATGTGAAATTTTTAAAGCCAGTATGAGTCGAAAGCAACGCAGTAGGCAAAATACACGCTTCAATGCCTTGCGCGCTAATTACTGGAAGTGCTACAGTAAGGGAACATTTGCCAACGCACGAGATATCTTGTATTGTAAGGATTCTTTTCATTTATGCTCTTAGTTTGTAAAATTTCACTCCAGCAACATCTGCTAGATAAATCACATCTTGTTGCAAGAGCTTGTTTAAAATTTGCTTTGAGTACTCTGAGAAATTTTCTTCAATATTTGCAATAGTTTGCGGACGACGCCTTAGCATTTCTAGAATTTCATCCTCACTAAAGTTATACTTTTGCTCTATCTTGTGAGCTCTAGCTATATTAACCGGTACGCCACTTATCTGCTTGGCTAGCTCCTCTAGTTTTTTGGCGTCTGCACCCTTTACATTGTAAGCTGGTGGGCGATCTATCGTGCCAATATCCACTCGGTGCGGAGCTATCTCATTTATCGCTGCATTGAGTGCTATAAATTCCTCTTCTTTGTCGTTAAATCCAGCCACGACCAAAATTTCAAGCACAAGCTCGCCATTAAATTCCTTGCGAAATTTAGCCATTGCTTTTATAAGTTCATTTACTTCTATGCCGCTTTTGTTGCGGTCTATCTTTTTAAAAGTACTTTGCACCGCGCTATCAAGGCTAAATTTCACTATATCAAGCCCATGTAGTGCTTCACAAATTTTTGGGTCACGCACGCCTGAGCCATTACTCAAAATAAGTGTTTTTGTGCTACCTTTTAGCTCATTTACTTTTGCTATCAGCTCTTTTAAGTGTGGGTAAAGAGTTGGTTCGCCATTTGCCGTAAGTGTGATGACATCGATGTTTTGATGAGTTTTTAATGCTTCTTTTAAATCGCTTATGATCTCATCAACGCTTGGAGGATTTTCTATCTCTTCAACTGGCTTTGCACCACTTAGCTCACAATAAACGCAGTCAAAATTACATGATTTTTGCTTTGGGCTTAGATCTATGCCAAGGCTCATGCCAAAACGGCGAGAATTTATCGGTCCAAAGACGATGCAAGGCTTGTTACCTTGCACTTTTTGTCTGTACCTGTTTTATAAAATATTTTGCATTCTCAACTGGCACATCAGGCAAAATTCCATGCCCAAGGTTGAAAATATGAGGCGCACCTTTCATCGTGCTTAAAATTTTCTCAATGCCTTCATCTATCGCCTTTTTGCTATAAAGCCTTGTTGGCTCTATATTGCCTTGAAGGACGTATCTTGGGCTAAGTTTTGCTTTGGCTAGCTCGATCGGTGTGCTCCAATCAACGCCAAAAACGTCAAAGTTTCCTGAAATTTTATCCAGATAGCCACTTATTCCTTTTGGAAAAACGATGACTGGAATTTCTGGAAACTCGGCCTTAACACTATCAACTATCTTGTTTATGTAGTTAAATCCAAACTCAAAATATGCCTGCTCTTCAAGTGCAGCCGCCCAGCTATCAAAAATTTGCACTGCATCTACACCTGCTCTTATCTGCTCTTTGACATAAAGAATGAGAGATTGCGTCACTTTTTCTAAAATTTGATGTAAAAATTCTGGATCTTGATAGAGCATTTTTTTGCAAACCGCATAAGTTTTACTGCCACCACCCTCGATCATGTATGTAGCTATCGTCCAAGGTGCGCCGCAAAAGCCAATGAGCGCCTTATCTTTGGCCAAATTTTCTCTTGTAAGTCTGATCGTATCATAGACGTATGCTAAATTTTTAGTCGATTTTTCGATACTAAGTGTATCAAGTACGGCCTTATCACGCAAAGGCTTGCTAAAAACTGGCCCCTCGCCCTTTTCAAAACGCAAGTCCATGCCCATTTCAAGAGGCACAACAAGAATGTCGCTAAATAAAATCGCCGCATCAACGCCAAGAATTTCAACTGGTTGAAGCGTAACTTCACTAGCCTTTTTGTAGTCTTTGCAAAGAGATAAAAAATCCCCTGCTTGTGCGCGTACTCGCATATACTCTGGTAGATATCTACCAGCTTGGCGCATCATCCAAACAGGCGTATAAGGGGTAGGTTTTTTAAGACAAGCGTCTATAAAAATCATTAAATTTCCTTTAAATTTTTAAAGGGATATTACCTAAAAATAGCTAAAGAAAAGATGTAGAAGAAATTTTAAGCGTAAAAACGCTTAAAATTTTAGTGATCTCCCTTGTGAAGGAAATAAAGTCCAAGACAAAGCGCTAGGATAGAAGCCGCAAGATATGCCATCTCAAGCGGTGTCGTAAAGTTTGCGTGAAGCACCCTTTGGAAGAAATTTACGATTAAGACCATGACGATCACTTTGCCAAGCTTATCTTTTAGCTCATCAAGAGAGTGAACCTCTAAGACTTTGCTCTGCTTTGACTGCTTTAGCTGTGTGATCTCTGAGATGAAAAGCTCGTAAATTCCGAAGCTAAATATATAAAGAACAAGCGCCATCAAGTATAGATCGATCGCTCCAACGATCTCGCCAACGACTTCTGAGTGAAAATTTTCAACGTGAAAATCTGCAGCAAAAAAATATTTATAAACCTCTAAAAGTACCTTGCCGACGTCATAGCTTGCAATGATAAAAAGTACGATCGCACCTAAAAGTCCAAAAACTACTGGAAAAAGTGTAAAGCTGTTGCTAGCAAGCAAAATTTTTTCAAATATCTTACGCAATAAAAATCCTTTTTATTTACTCTTGCATCGCGATCCACTTTTGTGCGATCCTGACGGCATTTGTCGCAGCCCCTACGCGGATCTGATCGGCACTGCACCAAAGGTGAAGCACATTAGGTCTGTAATTATCAACTCTGATCCTACCGACATAAGTCTCATTTGTATCGCTTGAAATGATAGGCATTGGATACTCTTTATTTGCTGGATTATCGACTACAACGACGCTTGGAGCCTTGCTTAAAATTTCTCTTGCTGCATCCGCACTTACATCTTTATCAAAGTGTATAGTAATCGCCTCAGAGTGGCTTCTAAGCACTGGCACACGCACACAGGTAGCGCTAACTTCTATATCTTTGTGAAGAATTTTTTGCGTTTCATTGACCATTTTCATCTCTTCTTTTGTGTAGTCATTGTCCAAAAAGACATCGATGTGAGGGATCACATTTAGTGCTAGGCGGTGCGCAAATACCTTTGGCTCGCACTCATCAAGCTTAAACTCAAAGAATTTTTGCATCTGAACGACAAGCTCTTCCATACCCTCTTTGCCAGCACCGCTTGCTGCTTGGTATGTAGAAACATCGACTCTATTGATACTAAAAGCGTCGTTTAGTGGTTTTAAAATTTGCACCATTTGGATGGTTGAGCAGTTTGGATTTGCGATGATACCGCGATTTTTCCACATAGCAATATCACTTGGATTACACTCTGGCACAACAAGAGGGATGTCTTTATCCATCCTAAAATGGCTGGTGTTATCGATGACTACTGCGCCACTATCAGCTGCAAATTTGGCAAATTTTTCTGAGACTGAACCGCCCGCACTAAAAAAAGCAATATCTATCTCATGCTCGCTAAAAACCTTTTCGGTTAGCTCTTTTACCTTGTAATATTTGCCATTAAATTCGATCTCGCTGCCAGCACTTTTTGCGCTAGCAAGCGGCAAAAGCTCTCCAACTGGAAACTCAACCTCTTCCATCACTCTAAAAAGCTCTTCGCCGACCGCTCCAGTAGCACCAACGACTGCTACGTTAAATTTTCTCATCTGCTCTCCTTATCTTTTTTTAATTTTCGTAATTTTACTTAAATTTATGGCTATTTTTTGCTTCTGGCTTGCAAAAATAGATCTTTTGGCAAAATTTCATCACCCTCGCTTAGTATCGCTGCACGCTGCACGACTGAAATGAGCTCTCTTATGTTGCCTGGATAGTCGTAGCTCAAAAGCTCCTCTTTAGCCGCTTTTGAGAAATTTTTAGCCTCAAAGCCATACTCTTTGCAACATTTTTCCAAAGTATCCTGCGCGATAGGCAAAATTTCATCCTTTCGCTCGCGAAGTGGCGGGATGAAAAGCGGGATCGTGTTTAGGCGGTAGAAAAGATCCTCTCTAAACCTGCCCTCCCTCATCGCAAGCTCTAAATTTGCATTTGTGGCACAGATGATGCGAACGTCGATCTTTTCACTCTTTGTAGCGCCAAGTCTTGTTATCTCGCGCTCCTGCAAGGCACGAAGCAATTTTGGCTGTAAATTTATAGGCATCTCGCCGATCTCATCTAAAAATAGCGTTCCGCCATTTGCTAGCTCAAACTGTCCTTTTTTTGTAGTCGCAGCGTCGGTGAATGCGCCTTTTTCAAAGCCAAAAAGCTCACTTTCTATCAAATTTTCAGGGATAGCAGCCATATTTAAAGCAACAAATGCTGCATCTTTTCTAGGTGAGTTTGCATGGATAAATTTAGCAAAGACCTCCTTGCCAACGCCGCTTTCGCCACTAAGCATTATTGAAGCGTCAGTCCTTGCGGCTTTTAGCGCGATATTTAGCGTAGCTTCAAGCGCCTTTGAAGTGGCTAAAAAGCCGTTATTTTCGCTTTTTGTTTCTATTTTTTTTATAGTTTTTGGAGTTTTTTGCTTAAGAAGCTCGACCCTTTTTATCGCCTCGTAAAGCGTTGAGACGTCAAACGGCTTGGTTAAAAAGTCCTTTACGCCGAGCCTAACGCTCTCGATCGCCTTATTAAGTGTCGCGTTTCCAGTCATTATGATGACGTCAAATTTGCCGTTTAACTCCTTAATAAACTCAAGTCCATCCATCTTTGGCATGTTTATGTCGGTGATGATTAGATCAGTGTCGTCGCTTAGTTTTTTTAGGGCTTCAACTGCGCTCTTATAGCTTTTGATGTTTAGTTCTTCATACTCGCCAAGTGCGATCTCAAGCGACTTTCGCATATTGATGTCATCTTCTACTATGACGATATTCATTTGATCTCTTTTTATTGAAGTGTGCCGATGATAGCGGATTTTGGCTTAAATTCCACCATAAACCTAACTGGCAAAATTTTCAAATTTGAAGCATTTGTGACCTGCGCATTTTTAACATTTAGCTCATTTTTTATCATCACTTTTTTTAAAGCAAAGCAGTCAAAAATCTCATCTTTGTGTAAATTTAAAAAGCCAAGAGTTGTAGTATTTTCATCTTTAAAAGCATCTATCTGGCAAAGAAATTTTGGTTTTGGATTTGGTGAAAGGGTCATCGCCTTTGAAAATGAAATTTCTTCAAAGGCAACTATTTGATTTTTCGTATCAACCTTCGCCCAGAAGATAAACTCCTCCAAGCAAAAGGCGAAATTTAAAAATATAGTTAGTAAGAAAAGACTTCTCGCCACTTATCTTCGTCTATCTTAAGCTCCATATTTACCTTATAAAGCCCGTCTTTGAAATTTTCGTTCACGATCCTTGCGTTTTTGACAAGACCTTGAACCTTTGAAGTGATAGATGAGTCGTTTAGCATCGCGTCTCTTACGGTGTCTTCAGCGTTGATCTTTACGCCATAAAGCTTACCAGCAAGCTGCGAATAAGCATCCGCCATCGCCGCTCTTTTTGCAAGAGTGACCGACTGAGCGTATGAGAGCGAATTTAGCGGAGCTATACCCTCGCCTGTGGCTCTAAAAGTGGTCTCTTTTGGAGCGCTATCATATATCATCTTCTCTTTTTTCATCACCTCTCTAAGATCGTCTTTATCGACCTTTTGGATAACTACGTTGCGGTTTGATGTGTTAGTTGGCTCACCCATAAAGCCGTTAAATGAGCAGCCGCCAAAAATAGTAATCATCAAAGCAAAAGATAAAATTTTAACCTTCATAAACAACCTTTTTTATGCTTTTATTTAAAATTTAATAGCAAAATTTATTCCAAAAGCCCCATATCTTCGCTTGGTGCTTCTTCCTCATCCTCGCCATCATCTGCCTTAGGGCATCTTGCGATACTTACGACATCATCGCCATCGACATTTACTACGATCACGCCACTTGTGTTACGTCCTGCTTTGCGGATGCTTTGCATATCGACTCTTATCATCTTACCGCTTGATGTTAGAGCCATAAGATCTTGCTCTTCATCAACCATCACAACGCCTACTAGATCGCCTGTTCTGCTTGTTAGTTTCATACAGATGACGCCTTTGCCGCCACGATTTGTCAAGCGGTACTCATCAGCGGTTGTGCGCTTGCCGATACCTTTTTGAGATATGCTTAAAATTTCTTGATCATTGCTTTCGATGACTGCTGCGCCTACGACCTCATCGCCTGGCTCTTTAAATTTGATACCAGTTACGCCGCGTGCAGTTCTTCCCATTTGGCGAACTTTGCTGATCTTAAATTTAAGGCACATACCCTTTTTAGTAACGACAAATAGCATTGTCTCATCGCTTGAGTTTGCGTCCTCTTCGGCATTTACATTATCTTCGTCGATCTCATTTTGAAGCTCTTCTATCTCAAGCACCTCTGTCTCAACGCTTAGCTCATTTTCTGGGTCAGTCACTGGCATATCATCGTATGTTTGAGCGATGAGTGCAGTTACTAGCTCGTCGTTCTCATCAAGGCTTATCGCTCTTACGCCGACTGAGCGGATGTTTTTAAACTCACTTAAATTTGTACGTTTTACGATGCCATTTTTAGTGAAGAACGCTAGCGATTTGCTCTCGTCAAAGTCGGTCGTTGGGATGATCGCTTTGATCTTCTCATCAGGCTGCAACTGGATCAAATTTACAACTGCTTTGCCCTTTGCTGTGCGGCTTCCCTCTGGGATCTTATAGACTTTTAGCCAGTAGAGCTGTCCGCGGTCAGTCACAAACATAAGCGTATCGTGGGTATTTGAAGTAAAGAAGCTCTCTATAAAGTCATCATCGTATGTCGTGACCGCTACTTTGCCCTTGCCACCGCGTTTTTGCTTCTCGTACTGCTTGCTTGGCACACGCTTGATGTAGCCGCGGTGAGTTATGGTTACAACCATATTTTCATTTGGTATGAGGTCTTCGATATCGATGTCATCGTAGTCATCAACGATCTCAGTAACTCTTGGTACTTTAAATTTATTTTTGATCTCAAGAAGCTCTTCTTTGATCAAATTTTCAAGCAATGTCTCGCTTTTTAAAATTTCATCAAGTCTTGCGATCTCAGCCATAAGCTCGGCCAGCTCAGCCTCTAGTTTCTCGCGCTCAAGACCCGTTAGCTTGCTTAGCCTCATATCTAGGATAGCGTTTGCTTGAAGCTCTGAGAGGTTAAATTTACTCATCAGCCCTTCTCTAGCAACCGCTGTATCGGCACTATTTCTAATAAGTTCGATCACCTCGTCGATATTATCAAGTGCGATCTTTAGACCCTCTAAGATGTGGGCTCTTGCGCGCGCTTTTTCAAGCTCAAATATAGTCCTTCTAATGATAACTGTTTTTCTGTGATTTAAAAATAGCTTAAGTAGCTCAATAAGGTTAAATACCTTTGGCTCTTTGTTATTAATAGCAAGCATAATAACGCCAAAAGTGCTCTCCATCGTGGTTGATTTAAATAGGTTATTTAGCACGATGTCGCTCATTGCGTCGCGTTTTAGCTCGATAACTACGCGAATACCGTCTTTATCAGACTCATCTCTAACCTCGCTAATGCCCTCTATCTGTTTATCTTTTACAAGCTCAGCGATCTGCTCGATAAGCCTAGCTTTGTTTGTTTGATATGGTAGCTCGTCGATGACGATCACATCTTTATTTGGCTTTTTTTCTATGTGGGTTTTTGCTCTTAGTTTGACCCTGCCACGACCTGTGCGGTAGGCCTCTATGATGCCCTTTTTACCAAAGATGATACCGCCAGTTGGGAAGTCTGGACCTTTTATAAATTCCATCACCTCTTCAAGTGTCGCCTCTTTGTTTTCAAGAAGTAGTAAAAGACCGTCTATTAGCTCATCAAGACTGTGTGGTGGGATATTTGTCGCCATACCAACAGCGATACCGCTTGAGCCGTTTAATAATAAATTTGGCACACGGCTAGGCAAAACATCTGGTTCGACCTCTCTATCGTCATAGTTTGGTACAAAATCAACCGTGTCTTTGTCAATATCTTTTAAAAGCTCTTCGGTAAGCATTGTCATTCTAGCTTCGGTATAACGCATCGCAGCTGCACTGTCGCCATCTATCGAGCCAAAGTTTCCTTGTCCATCAACGACTGGATAACGCATAGAAAATTTCTGAGCCATACGAACAAGTGCGTCATAAACCGCCGTATCGCCGTGTGGGTGGTACTTACCGATAACTTCACCGACGATACGAGCTGACTTCATATAGGCGCTTCTGCTACCAACGCCAAGATTGTCCATAGCATACAAAATTCTTCTGTGAACTGGCTTTAGTCCGTCTCTAGCATCAGGCAAAGCACGTCCCACAATGACACTCATGGAGTAGTCAAGATAGCTAGTTTTTATTGACTCTTCGATATCAACAGACGCGATATCTTGGGTTAATTCAAGTAGATTGTCTTTCATTTTTTTCCTTAAATTTAGCTTGGCTGATTTTAGCTTAAAATTAATAAAAACTTGCTAAATAGTAAATCAGCGACTTTGGCAATAGTGCGATAAAAATTTTAGTCTAAAATTCTTACTATCTGCTCTTTTTTAAGAATAAAATCATAGCTAAAAGCATCTATCACGACACCAGCGTAGCTACTCTCTTTTAGCATCGCAAGATACTCTTTTAGGCCTATCTCAATGCTCTCTTGCTCACTGTCATTTCGCCAAAGCTTCATCGCCTCTTTGCTTGTAAATGCCGGAAAATAGCTAAGCTTCTCGCTCTCATCTTCAAGTAGGATAAATTTGATATTTGAGCCCTCCTCCTCATAAACTACGCCACCGTCAGGCTTTGCAAGCGCTTGGTTTAAAAGCACCGGAGCAAAAAAAGTAGCCTTTTTTAAAGCCACTATCAAATTTACCTCATTTTGCTGGCTGGGTTCATTTAAAAATTTATCCATTGCTTCTTGCATATTAACCCCTAAAAGCCTCGTCTACAGCCTGGCAGATCGTGTGAATAAAAAATATGTGCGACTCTTGTATCCTTGCGGTATCGCTTGAACTAACGACTAAATTTAGATCACACCCTTCATTCATCGCACCGCCGCCTTTGCCGCTAAGTCCAAGCACTGATGCGCCCATTTTCTTGGCACTTTTTATAGCTTCAAGGACGTTTTTGCTATTGCCACTTGTTGAGATCGCCACGAGCAAGTCACCAGACTGCGCTAAGGCCTCAAACTGACGTGAAAAGACATAGTCAAAGCCGTAGTCATTGCCAATGGCCGTAAGTGCCGAAGTATCAGTGGTTAGCGCGATACCAGGTAGTGGCTGGCGCTCGCTTTTATATCTGCCAGTTAGCTCGGCTGCAAAGTGCTGAGCATCTGCCGCAGAGCCACCGTTGCCGCATATTAGCACCTTTTTGCCATTTTTTAGCGTATCAGCTACCATCTGGCAAGCGCGCTCTAGGCTATCAAGTAAATTTACATGCTCGCTAAAGGTCCTTTGGTGAGTCTCGAGTTCATTTTTTATCATTGTTTTTAGCATCTTTTATCCTTTTTATTATCCCTGTTGTGCTTTTGCCCTCGACAAAGTCAATTAGCCTGACCTCTTTTACGATCTCGCTGCCAACGACCTCTTTGTCTTTATAATCAGCCCCTTTTACAAGCACGTCAGGCTTTATCTTTGTTATCAAATTTAATGGCGTATCCTCATCAAAAATCACGACATAATCAACAAATCCAAGCCCACTTAGCACGCAGGCTCTATCATCTTGCGAGTTTATAGGTCTAGCCTCGCCTTTTAGCCTCTTAACTGAAGCGTCTGAGTTTAGCCCGACAACCAAAAGATCGCCAAGCTCCCTTGCGCGCGCTAGGTATTTTACGTGCCCAGCGTGCAAGATATCAAAGCAGCCATTTGTGAAAACGATCTTTTTTTTGTCCTTTTGGCTCAAAATTTCTTCTAACTCCTCAACGCTTTTAAGCTTGTGCTCGAAATTTGCCCCAAACGAGCTATTTAGCAGCTGCTCGATCTCGCTAAAGCTAGCCGTTGCGCTACCTATCTTAGCCACGACGACGGCTGCTGCAAGGTTTGCTATCTTTATCGCCTCTTTTATATCAGCCCCGTTTGCTAGCATGTAGCCAAGTGTAGCTAGCACCGTATCCCCAGCGCCAGTGACGTCAAAGACCTCTTTTGCTTTAGCAGCAAAGATGTGTAGCCTGTCATCATATAGCGCGATACCCTCTTCTGAGATTGTGATAATCGAATAGGTCAAATTTAGCTCGTCTTTTAGCTGTTTTATCGCCTTTTCAAGCTCAGCTTTGTCTTTTATCTTTAAATTTGTAGCCTCGCTCGCCTCTTTTTTATTTGGCGTTAGAAGAGTTGCGTTTTTGTATTTTGAGTAGTCACTACCTTTTGGATCGATAAGTACTGGGATCTTTAGCTTCACGCACTCGTTTATTATCTCTTGGCAGACCTTTTCGCTAAGCACGCCTTTGCCGTAGTCACTTAACAAGACAGCCTTGAAATTTGCAAGGTTTTCTTTTACTTTTAAGATGAGCTCATCTTCTAAATTTATCTTGACGACGCTCTCTTTATCGATCCTGACAACTTGCTGGTGGGATGCCATAATACGGCTTTTTATCGAGCTTTCACGCCCTTTTTCGGTAAGGATTAGCTCATCTTTTACATTTAGCTCAGCAAGCTTCTCTTTTATCTTTTTGCCAGCCTCATCATCGCCTAAGACGCTAGCCACGCTCACGTTCGCGCCAAGGGAAAGTAAATTTCTCACCACATTGCCAGCGCCACCAAGCGTATAGGTTTCGTTATTTATCTTAACAACCTGCACTGGCGCTTCAGGCGAGATGCGCTCGCAACTGCCCCAGATGTAGTGATCTAGCATGAGATCGCCAACGACTAAAATTTTAACTTTTTTAGCCATTTAGCTCTTCCTTATAAATTCTCTTTATCTCTGGCAAGTAGTCTTTGATCGCTTCTTCCAGACTCCAAGTTGCACTAAAGCCAAATGCCTCACGAGCTGGTGCTACGTCGGCCTCTGTGTGAAACTGATATGAGCCGATAAATGGGTTTTTGATGTATTCGTTGCCTAAATTTACGCCGATCTCACGCTGCAAGATGTCAGCGATATCTTGAAAGCTCCTTGCTTTGCCAGTAGCTGCGTTATAGACGCCACTTGGCGCGTCAAGTGCTTTTATATTTGCATCAATGATATCTTTTATGTAAACAAAGTCACGTTTGATCTGGTCGCTGCCTTCAAAGAGTCTTGGAGTCTTGCCAGCTAAAATTTGTAAGCCAAACTGAAGTACCATCGAAGCGGTTTTATTTTTGAAAAACTCACCCTTGCCAAAGACGTTAAAATACCTCAGCCCAACCACGCTCACGCCACGCTTTGCGTAAATTTTATTGATATTATCCATGCTTAGTTTGCTAAAGCCATAGACGTTATTTGGCGCTTCGCACTCACCAACTGTTTGTGGGCTCTTTGCGTTGCCATAAGTGGCGCCTGAGCTAGCGTAAATTATCTTTGCACCCAAACTCTCGCAGATATCAAGCAAATTTACAAAAGCGTTTACGTTTGTTTTTATTAGCTCGTCTTGCTCTTTTACGGTTGTATCAGAAATCGCTGCCTCGTGATAGATGACGTCTGGACGAAAGCTCTTTATCTTCTCAAGCGTGCTCTCATCGTTGATATCGCCAGCGTAAATTTCACCCTTAAATCCAAGTAAATTTTTAAAATGGCCAAAGCTTTTTAGGTTGCCATTGCTAAATGTCTCGTCGTTTCTAAATTTATCCACGACAAGCACGTGAGCGTCTTTGTAATTTTCATCAAAATAATGCGCCAAAGCTGAGCCGATAAAGCCAGCGCCACCAGTTATAACTATCTTTTTTCCATTTAAATTCATAGTGATTTTTCCTTTTTTAGCTTATTTAAAACATCTCTTACATCTTTAAAATTTATCCCATCAAGCAAGAAATTTCTACCAACACCTGCTCTTTTGCCAGCCTCGACGTCGCTTGGCTTATCGCCTATCATGAGCGAGTTTTTAATATCTATATTAAACTCATCCTTTGCATCAAGTATCATTTTTGGATTTGGTTTTCTGCAAGCGCAATCCGCCTCTGGAGCGTGTGGGCAAAAGTAGACTTTGGTGATAAAAATTTGCTCTTTTTTGAAAATTTCAAGCATAAATTTATTTAGAGTATCAAACTGCTCCTGCGTGTAGTAGCCCCTGCCGATGCCTGATTGATTTGTCACGACAAAGAGCTTGTAGCCAGCCTTGGCAAATCCTCTTAAAGCATCAAAAACGCCATCGATAAATTTAAAATCTTTTATCTCGTAAACATATCCAGCATCTTCGTTTATTACGCCGTCTCGATCTAGAAAAAGTGCTTTAATAGGCTCATTTTTATTCATTTGGTGATTATAGCCAAAATATTTTAACTAGCTTCTTGCGAATTTACCTTTTTGTACTATAATGCACAAACTTTTTTACAAAGGATGAAAAATGAAAAAATTACTAATTGTTTCTAGCGTTGCGGCTCTACTTTCAACTGCTGCCTTTGCTGCAGATGGTGCTGCTATCTACAAAAAATGCATCGCCTGTCATGGCGCAAAAGCTGAAAAAATGTTCAATAATAAAGTTCCAGCTTTAACATCTCTTGATGCAGCAGCTATCGAAGAGGCACTAAAGGGTTATAAAACAGGAGCAAATAAATTTGGTCTTGGCGCTATGATGAAACCAATAGCTACTCCAATGAGCGACGAAGATGCAAAAGCAGTAGCTGAATACATCCAAACTTTAAAATAATAATTAGGGGCATTCGCCCCTCCTACATTTTAAATTTATACTAATAATCCATAAAACATATAGTAGATGGGAATTTCTTTTTTTATATTTAAAAGTTATGAAACCTAATTTTTACCAATCTTCCTTTTTACAAAACTATTCTAGTCTTCAAAGCCATAAAACAACGCTTAGAAATAGCTAAGAGTGTAAGTAAAATAGAGGCACGCAAACTCTTTACTGAAACAAAAGACGACCAAGTGCTTCGTATGGCTTACTACTGGGTATCTCAAGATGCTTATGATAACTGCAAAGACCTACCATTAAACAAGTGCCCTATAACTCATCTAAACCACGATACAGCAAATCGTATGTGGTGGGCTGTAAGAAACCATCTAGGATATAAGGGAGAAAACAACACTCACGGACTATACGTATTACGCCATACAGTGGCTTCCAGGTTAGTGAGTTTGAAGGGATTTAATGCTCATAAACTGATGGCTTTTATGGGTCATACAGATATTAAAAGTAGCTTACACTACGTTCATCTCAATGTTGATGATATACGTGATGGTGTGGGGGTTGGCGTTTAGTTTTTAGATGATAAAAATATGAGGCATTTGGTTGCGGAGGACGGATTTGAACCGCCGACCTTCGGGTTATGAGCCCGACGAGCTACCACTGCTCTACTCCGCGATAAGTATTATTTTGGATTTAAAAAGTGGATGGGGTAAGAGGATTCGAACCTCTGAATGACTGGACCAAAACCAGTTGCCTTACCGCTTGGCGATACCCCAATGTTTTTAAGAGTTGTAATTATATAGATTTTAATGTGCTTTGTCAAGACTTTTTAGAATTTTAATAAAAATTAAAATTCTAAAATTAAAGCAGTTTATGACTTTAGCTATAAAATTTCTCTTTGTCCTTTTGCATTTACTGGACTTAAAACACCCATTTTCTCCATTTGCTCTATTATGTTTGCAGCTTTGTTGTAACCTATTTTTAAACGTCTTTGCAGATAGCTTATCGACGTTTTTTGCTCACTTAAAATGATCTCTTTGGCCTCTTCATAAAGCTCATCAAGTTCATCTTCTCCTAGAGTACCAGCAGCCACGCTTCCGCTTGTGCCTTCTTCTATTAAGAATTTCTCATCATAAACTACATCTTGTTGCTCTTTTAAGAAATTTACAACCATTTCTATCTCTTTTTCGCTAGCAAATGGCGCATGCAGTCTTATCACACCAGGACTTCCAGGAGGTGTAAATAGCATATCTCCGCGTCCAAGCAAACTCTCAGCTCCCATTTGATCCAAGATGACCTTACTATCGATCCTCTGCCCTACCCTGTAACTTATCCTGCTTGGTAAATTTGCCTTTATAAGGCCAGTCACAACATCGACACTTGGGCGCTGGGTTGCCACTATCAAGTGTATACCGCTAGCTCTTGCCATCTGTGCTAGGCGGCCGATGTAAAGCTCCACATCCTTGCCACTAGTCATCATCAGATCAGCTAGCTCATCGATGATCACAACGATATACGGGAACTGCTCACCGCCTTCCTCTTTCATCTTTTCATTGTAGCTCTCTATATTTTTCGTACGAGTTTGGCTCATTATCTTATATCTTCGCTCCATCTCAGCGACCATATTGGCAAGTGCAGTGATCGCCTTTTTAGCCTCTGTAATAACTGGAGTTAGAAGATGTGGGATGTCGTTATATATGCTAAATTCAAGCATTTTTGGATCGATCATCATTAGACGTAAAGTTTGCGGGCTATTTCTATAAAGTAAGCTTAAAAGCATCGCGTTTATACCCACGCTCTTGCCTGATCCAGTTGTACCTGCGATTAGTAAATGTGGGAGCTTTTTAAGGTCTGTTACAAAAGGAGTGCCCACGATATCTTTGCCAAGAGCCATGGTTAGCGGACTACTTGCATTTTTAAAGACTTCGCTCTCTAAAATTTCTTTTAGATATATAGTTTCTAAATTTTGATTTGGCACCTCGATGCCTACCACATCTTTACCAGGGATTGGCGCTTGGATACGGATAGTTTGAGCTTTTAGTGCCATCGCTAGGTCATCTTGAAGCGTTAAAATTTTACTTACCTTGATATGTGGGGCTGGACGAAACTCAAATGTTGTGACGATAGGCCCAGTATAAGTTCTAACCACATCGCCGTCTATTTTAAACTTACGGAGTTTATCAAGCAAATTAGAAATTTGCTGATCGATTTCCGTTTCATTTACACTATGCGAGCGTTTTGGCGGATCGTTTAAAAATTTAAGCGGTGGCAAGACAAAATTCTTTGGCTTTTCCACATTTCCTCGTTCTATTTGATCAAGCAGCTTCTTATTCTCAGCCACTTCGTTTAAAATTTCAACTCCGTTTATAGTTGAGGCCCTACTCTCTATTTCTGGCTCAGGCTCTAGCTCTTCATCTAAATTCTGTTCATCATCATTTAGCACCTGAGCTTCGATAAGCTCTTCTTCTTTTGTGCCTTCAGATTTTGACCTCTTGCGTTCTATCTTTGGGATTTGTTTTGGTTTTATATCCTTTAAATTTTTACTCGCCTCGTAGCTTTTTGGCTCTCTATCGACAAAAGCCTTTCTTAAAACAATTATAAAATTTTCTCTAAAAGCAAGCCCAAGTGAGATAATAAACATCATAAGTATAGCAACCGCAGTGCCAATAGAGCCGATCACCTCTTTTAAAGCACTAACTATAAAATTCCCAATTATACCGCCATTTGCACTTGAAGCACTCAAGGCTTGAAACATCAAAAAAGCTATAAAAAAGAGAAAAATTCCTACCAAAAACTGAGCAAAATCAAAATCAAATTTCTTAAAATTTTTATAGACAAAATAGCCCAAAATGATCAATAAAAATGGATAAACATATGCGATAAGTCCAAAATATTTGATATTTAAAATACCAAGGCTTTGTCCAAGCGAGCCAACAAAATCAGCAGTTGGAGCAGCTGTAGCGATACCAAAGTATATAAAAATGCAAACAAAAATTGTAAATAAAATATGTCGTAAAATTTTAGATCCTTTATAAAAAAGGCTTATTATAGCACGCTTGAGTTTAATTTTAAAAAATCAGCAAGCTAGGCAGCCTGCTGATTTAAATTTTAATTTAAATAATTTAGCAAGCTTAACTGATTTATCTTCGCACTTGCTTGTAGGGTTGCTTGATAAGATAGTGAAAGCTGCGTAAATTTCAGATATGACTCCGCATAGTCTGCGTCAATTACATCATTTTTAACAGTTTGTACATTTACTTTCATTACTTCGGCTCGCTCTTTTGTAGCGGTTAAAAGTCTTGATTGAGAGCCGATCTTTGTAAGCTCTTTATTTGCATGATCTATTAGATGATCAAGCCTTTGTAATGCGCCTTGCATGCCGGTATTTCGTGGATCATTGCTATTTGCATCAGCTCTATAATATCCCTTTCTAACAGCTTCAATCATATTATCAAGGTCTTGAAAAACGCTCGTACTTGGCTCATCAATAGTTAAGGCATTATTTTCATTAAAGCTAAAGACAGAACCCTTTCCTTGAGGGTGGCCAGCATTACCAGCCGTATCTCTACCAGTGCTATCGCCATCAAATTTATCGCTATTTTTTGCATCATGCATAGTTACTTCTATGTTTGTTACTGATTTTGTCTTATCAGTTAAAACCATTCTGCCACGATCATCTAAAGTTGTCTCTACCGCGCCCTTTGTTTTTGATAAAGCCTCTTTATAGGCATTATAGTTTTGATCTCTTTTTACTTTTTCTATATCTGTATCAAAATTTGCATTTTCTGCATGTGGAGGATTTGGGATATTATCACTTGCTGCCATTGCAACGATATCCATGAGCTGCCTATAAGTAAAATCGCTAGCATAAGTTCTATAACTTCCAAACTCATCTGAGTTATAGACTGTTAAAGTCCTAGGTGCAGAAGGTGTGCCACCTGGTGGTGTAGATGTTATTTCAAATTGCACTGGAGTATTTGTGCCCCCTGCTGTACCCATTTTTACCTTTATGTCATATTTTGTACCAGTGATTGACTTTACTTGTAAATTTATCTCTTGGTTGTCGATATTAAAAAGCTCTCTCTTTCTAGCATCGACATCTTTTGGATATAAATTTCTATCGTAGCTCTCTTTTGTACCAGAAACTTCGCTTAGCTTTGTCTGATCTGTTGCATATTCGCCCGTTCTTCTAGCTACTTGAGGTAAATTTGCGATTAGCTCATTATCCTTTCTTTCAAATCTAACCTTATCATAGTCAAATGCATTTGTCGCGTTTCCATCTTTATCGGTATATTTGCTCTTTATAAACTCAGTGATGTGAACCGTTTTTGGAACGTTATTTGCCATAGTTTCAAGATCTTCAAGAGAATTTACCGCATCAAGTGCGTTGTTTTGAGCGATTGCGCCGCGATTTGGTGCTACTGATGTGGCTGCAACCATATGAAAGTCAATAGTCTGGTTGCCTTTAGTAAGATCTTTTATATTAAATTGCCCATCGTTATTTATACTTACATCAACAACTTTTGTTGTTTTTGTATTGCCAAATTCCATACCGATTTTTTCCATAAGTCCAGCCATTGTTGTATTTGCACTCATCTTAAATTTGCTAGTAAATGTCGTGCCGTCTGGCTTTTTACCTTGCATGAAAAAATATGTATCCGGAAAATTTACATTTGAATTATCTAAAAAATCATAATCCGGATTTATTGTTCCATTGTAAGAGCCGTCACTTCTAACCACTGAATCACTAGCGTAATTTAGCCCGATCATATTTTTTATCTTGCTGTTATCGTTTAGAAATTTTGGCGCATAAGAGATGTCGGTTCTAGTTTGATCAGCTAAACGAACATTTGTAGTCAAAATTTTACTGTAATCGCCATCTTTTCCTAAAAATAGATCATATCCTGGGATATTGTAAGGAAGCTCAACCTGAGCGCCAGCTGATGTTTTCATATAATCACGGTTGCCTTGATACTTTCCCGCACCATCTATTGGCTTTGTATCAACAGCGCTTCCAGAAAACAAAAACTGTCCATTAACCGAAGTGTTTGCAATATTCACAAGGTGATTTTTTATACCTTGAAGGTCATTTGCCAAAGCCTCTAGCGATGTCTTACTATGCACGCTGCTAGCTGCTTGGACTACTTTTGTCTTAAAATTTTCAAGCTGTTTTTCAAACTCTTGCAATGCATTATCTGTATTTTTTGAGAAATTTACAGATTTACCAGTGGCATCAACTACTTGAGTGAGAGTAGTTGCTTCATAATCAAGCCTCATCGCATCATTATAAGTCGCAGCACCATCGTATGGATCTTGAATTTTCAAACCATTTGAGAGCTGCTTATAGCTTTTATTTACACCAGTCATATTTTTTTGGTAGTCATGCAAAGTCTGACTAAAACGTAGTTGGTTTGTTATTCTCATAATTTTTCCTAAATTTTTTATTCACTCTAAGCAAAAATGATTCCGCTTGTTTTTATATCGGTAAAAATTTGATTTTTTTTAGCATAAAAAGTTTATTGTATAATCCAACAAAAATTTACATATAAAATAGGTAAGAACAATGGCATTAAAAATTCTCTTTTCTCCAAGCGAAAGTAAAATTTCTCTAAATACGAATAATAAATTTAATGGTAATGATTTGATATTTCCAGAACTTTTTGACAAAAGAGTTGAAATTTTAAATAGATACGATGAGTTTTTAAAAAATGCAAATTTAGACGATATAAAAAAGCTTTTTGGGCTAAAAGAGCTTGAAGAGAGCAAGCAGTTGCGAGAAAGCCTATCTCAAAAAGGCAGTATAAAAGCTATCTTAAGATATGATGGCGTAGCTTATAAGCATCTAAACTATCGTGGTTTAGACAATGAGGCACAAAAATATATAGATAATAATGTTTTAATATTTTCAAATTTATTTGGGCCTATCTTAGCAAAAGATGAGATACCAGAATACAAACTAAAGCAAGGTGAAAAGCTAGGTGGCTTTGAAATTTCAAAACTTTATGAAAAAAATTTTAGTAAAGCGGTTGATGAGTTTTTGCAAAATGATGAGATTTTAGACCTTAGAGCTAAGTTTTATGAAAAATTTTATACTATAAAAAAAGAATACATAACTTTTTGTTTTGTAAAAAATAAAAAAATAGTGAGTCATCACGCAAAAGCATATAGAGGCGAAGTCTTGCGCCAGATAGCAAATGAGCTTGTAAAAAATAAAGATGAGTTGTTGAGCTTAAATTTTAAAAATTTAAGGCTTATTGATATGAAAAAGATTGGTCTAAAGACCGAGCTTATGTTTGAAATTTGCGAGTAAATTTTTAAAAAAATTGCATTTTTTGTTAAAAAAACGTAAAAAAGAGCTAAATTTGGGGAAAAAGTATTGTATTTTTTTTTAAAAGAGTGTAATATAGCCACATAACTTCTTAAAAGGATGGTTCATGAAAAAAGCTGAATTTATTCAAGCTGTTGCCGATAAGGCTGGTCTTTCAAAAAAAGATACTCTAAAAGTTGTTGATGCTACTTTGGAGACAATCCAAGCAGTTCTTGAAAAAGGCGATACAATTAGCTTTATAGGCTTTGGTACTTTCGGTACTGCTGACAGAGCTGCAAGAAAAGCTAGAGTTCCTGGAACTAAAAAAGTTATCGACGTTCCTGCTAGCAAAGCAGTTAAATTCAAAGTTGGCAAAAAACTTAAAGAAGCAGTTGCTGCTGGTGCTGCTAAAAAAGGTAAAAAGAAATAATTTTCTTTTTCGGGGAGCAACTCTCCCCTTTTTTTCTCTCACACAAAAATTAACTTTTAATCTTACTTTAGCCCGAGTGGTGAAACTGGTAGACGCGCCAGACTCAAAATCTGGTAAGGGCAACCTTGTGTCGGTTCGAGTCCGACCTCGGGCACCATTATTTACCTAAATAATTTCTAAATTTATCCGATATTATCTGCAACATCTTTAAAAAGGATTTTAGATGAATATTGCATCGTTAAAACATAACTTTATAAATTTAAAAGATTTAGAAAATCCTACAGATATGCTCCATGCCTTTAAGGATAAACAAGGTTTAGAGATAAATAACGAACAAATTTCAAATTTAAAAGAAAGTATAAAAGCAAGCAAAGTTATAAATATCACTGATTCCGAGATCAAAGAGCAAAATAGACACAAAATCCTACAAAAAGTAGAAGAAATTTTAAACAACTACTCAAAAAATCTCATCTACAGTAACAATAAAATCCACTCCGATGAGCTTTCTAAAGGCTATCATTTTAGTGAAAATGCCTACTTTAAAAATATAAAAGCTTCAGATAGTAGCAGCATGCTATCTACACTAAAAAGTGGATACTTGGAAAATACAAAATTTAAAAATTTAAACGATTACGCTTATTCAAACACTCTAAAAACAAAATATGGCGAAGTAGAAGTATTTTTAGATATTTACGGCGATAACGATAAACTTGGCACTACAAAATTAGAAAATAATAGCTATCTTTTTAGCTTTGATAGTAATAACGATGGCGTGCTAGACCAAAAAGATATACTCTTTGATAAGCTAAAAGTAAGGGGTTACGACAAAGATGGAAATGAAAAAATAGCAAATTTAAGCGATGTGATGCCAAGGGTTGACCTTAGGCAGTTTATCAGCACAAATGTCATAAATCACAACCAAATAAAAAGAGAAGAGCTAAATCGTAAAGCAACGATCACAAATAATCCCGATCTTTACGTAGATACAAAAGATATTGATTATAGGCACTCTTACTACGCCTCAGATCCAAATACTTTGTTCGCTGCAGAAAACAGATATGAAAAGATAGAGAAAAATGATATAAATAATTTCTTTAAAAAATATGCCCAAAATGATGGCTGGGTCGATCTAAGACACAATAACATCTTTGGCAAAGATAGCTCTTTTAAAAATTTTGCCTATCTTAAAGTGGGTTTTGATGATACTGCAAGGCTAAGCGAGTTTAATCCGATCATTGAGCCAAGTAAAGATTACAAAAAAGATGAAAATTTCTCATATACAAAATTTCAAAAAGATAGTTTTATGAAATTTTACAAAGATTATAACGCTGAGTTTGACGCATATAACAAGATGATAGAAAATCTTGGCAATAATTTAAAGAAATTTGAAGAGAATGCGGATGCTTATATATCAAAGCTTGAGAAGACAAAATCAGCCAAAATGATCGCGATGGAAAATGAATTTAAGCAAGCAACTGGGCTTGAGTTTAGTATCTCAAATTTAAAAAAGGTAAAAAAGGCTTTTATAACAAATGAAGCCACAGCTGCCGCATCTTTGCAAGATAGCGATAGCGTCATAGCTATGAAGCTAAACAAAGATGGCACCATAAGGCTAAAATTTGATAGTGGTAGAGAGATAGACGTAAAAGAGCTTTATAACGATACTGGCAAGCTAAATACATCAAGCGAGCTAAAAACTAGCATAAATTTAGAGGCAAAAGATATGAATAATGTGCAGCTAAATAGCTTGGATTTTAAAGATATTGGCTTCATGCAAGGTGATAAAATCGTAAGCCTAAAAGATGCTGGAGCGATCGCTATTGTCAATCTATCTAATAAATTTGAGAGTAAATTTTTAATCAGTCTAAATAATGGCAAAAGTATATCTACAAGAGAAATTTATAATATAAGCTATCTTGAGAATGATTTAAAGAGTAAAGAAAAGATAGATGAGAGAGATAAATTTTATAAAAAGGTTGATATTAAGGCATAAATTTTGAGAGCAAATTTTAAAAAAGGTTTATTGTAATTTAATCTTATGGGTCCTATAATCAATTTTCCGTAAAAATTTAGATTTAAAAGAGAATGCTATGAACTTTACTCCACTTTTTGCAATTTTTTTCATAATCGCAACTGGTTTTTTTGCTAAAAAAGTCGGCATTGTTGAGCAAAAGCACTCGATCCCATTTGTGGATTTTGTCCTTTGTTTTGCAATGCCTGCGCTAATCTTTGACAAAATTTATCACGTAAACGTCGATGTTTCGCTTATAAATACAATTTTAATTGGCTTTGGCTCAACAGCTATCAGTGCTGTCATAGCATTGGTGCTTGGTAAGATCTTTAAATTTACTAAAGTAACAACTGTTAGTATGGTCATGCTAAGCCTTTTTGGTAATACCCTATTTGTCGGTATGCCTGTCATTCAAGGCTTCTTTGGCGATGCGATGGTAAATGAAGTCATCTTTTACGATCAAATAGCCACTGGTATCCCGCTTTCAATCCTTGGGCCACTTATTCTCTCTTTTGCTGCACCAGAGAAGGTTTCCCTATTTCAAAATACGATGAAAATTTTAAAATTTCCGCCATTTATCGCGCTTATTATGGCTCTTATCTTAAAAGAAGTCCCTTTGCCTGAGTTTATCTTTGCTCCACTTAGGATGTTTGAGGGTAGCGTTACTCCGGTGGCACTTTTTGCGATTGGTGTTGGACTTAACTTTAGTAGTATCACAAGCTCATATAAAGGCGTTAGCGTTGTGCTTTTGTGTAAGATGATCTTACCAGCTATCGTATTTTTTATCATATTAAAAGTCTCAGGTATCCAGATGAGCAAAACTTGGGTCGTTGGCCTCTTTCAATGTGCAATGCCAACATCAGCCCTTGCAAGTGCGATGGTCATAAAAGCTGGACTTGATAGCTCACTAGCCATCTCATCAGTGGCCATAGGCGTGCTATTTTCATTTATCACGCTTCCAGTTATATATTTTGTATTTGCGTAAATTCACGCTCACTTAACACTAAAGAGATAGTATTTCATCATATTTCATTTAAAGGAGACGTTATGAAGAAATTACTACTAGTTGCACTTGGTGCTATGTTTATGCTTGGTGGTCTTGCAAATGCTACTGAAATGATGAAAAAAGATGACATGGGCAAAGACGAGATGATGAAGAAAGAGCAGATGATGAAAGATGACATGGGCAAAAAACCCATGGTAAAAAAAGATGAGAGGAAAAAAGACGACATGGGCATGAAAGACGAAATGAAAAAAGACGACATGGGTATGAAAAAAGACGAAATGAAAAAAGGTATGTAAAGGTGCTTAATGGTTAGAATTTTGCTCGTTGAAGATGATGAAATTTTACTTGATCTCATCAGTGAGTATCTAGTTGAAAATGGCTATGAGGTCACTACTTCAGATAACGCCAAAGAAGCGCTTGATCTCGCCTACGAGCAAAATTTCGACCTGCTTATACTTGACGTCAAACTCCCACAAGGAGATGGCTTTTCACTTCTTTCTTCCTTAAGAGAGCTAGGTGTTAGCGCACCTAGCATCTTTACCACGTCACTAAATACCATTGATGATCTTGAAAAAGGCTACAAAAGTGGTTGCGACGACTATCTAAAAAAGCCATTTGAGCTAAAAGAGCTACTTATCCGCATACAAGCGCTTCTAAAGAGAAATTTCTCACATCACAGTGGCGATGTGATCAAAATTTCAGATGAGCTTAGCTTTCATCCGCAGAGCAAGACACTAAGCAAAGATGGTAAAAATGTAAATATCTCGAGTAAAGAGAGCGACCTACTCGCCCTATTTTTACAAAACAAAGGCAAAATTTTAACCAAAGATGAAATTTTTAATAAAATTTGGAAATTTGACGAGGAGCCAAGCGAGCTTAGCCTTCGTGTCTATATCAAAAATTTACGCCAAATTTTAGGCAAAGAGGCCATTTTAAATAGGCGTGGAGACGGCTACATCTATGTCTGAAAAGACGCAAATTTTATTTAAAATTCTATCCCTTTATCTTGTTAGCTCTGTGCTATTTTTAGGATATTTTTTCATCAATGACTACAAAAATAAAAAAGAAGCGCTCATTTTAAACGAGGTTAAGAGCCTAAAAGAGATAAAAATGGGCATTTACATGAAAGCTAGAATGAATGGACTTGGTTCAATTTCAAGTCTAACAAAAGAAAAAGGCGTGCATGCTTGCATCGTGCTAAAAAATGGCGAGAAAATTTATAAAGACTTTGACTGCCAAAAGATCGACAAAAGCAAAAATGTAAATTTGATCGGCGGCAAGGTCGCGATATTTGAAAAGATCCAGTACATGGACGACAACACTACAGACGAGCTCTCGCACGCAGATATTTTTCTAGTTGGCAAAGATATCAAGGCTGAAATTTTATCTTTACAAATTTCAACCACGCTAAAGGCGCTCTTTTTCTTTTTTGCCCTACTCTTTGTCGCCTTTTACCTCGCAAAACTAAGCCTAAGACCGCTTTATGAAAAGATAGATACGCTAAACCGCTTTATAAAAGACTCAACACACGAGATAAACACACCTCTAAGCGTCATCTCGATGAGCATAGAAACGGCTGATCTTGACAACCTAAATGAGCGAAATTTAAAGCGCTTTAACAACATAAGCCTCGCCGCAAAGAGCCTAAATAACATTTATGACGCGCTCGTTCATCTAAGCTTTAACCTAGATAAGCCTGGCAAAAAAGAGCTCATAGATCTAAATTTACTAACCACACAAAGGATGAACTATTTCTCGCCATTTTTTGCCAAACGCGGACTTAAGATAGATGCCAGTTTGAAGCCTAGCTTCATAAATGCAGACCTTGAGGATATGAGTAAAATTTTAGATAATCTCCTAAGCAACGCCGCAAAATACGCAGCGCAAAATTCAGAAGTACGCATCGTTTTAGAGCCAAATTTCTTTAGCATAAGCAACCTTGGCATTGGTATCAGCAAAGAGCAACAACTACAAATTTTTGATCGCTACACGAGATTTAACGACGATCAGGGTGGCTTTGGCATAGGACTAAGTCTAGTAAAAAGCTGCTGCATAAAAAATGGCATAGATGTAAAATGCCAAAGCGAACTTGGCAAAGAAACTACTTTTTCACTTTCTTGGAAAGACTAAACCCAAAATTTCTCATATTAGATAATAAATTTTATTAAAAAAGATAATTTATAGCAAAAATTTATTTTTGATAAATTTTATTAATATTATAATCCTTTTACAAAATCTTAATCGAGGAGAAAAGTATGAAGTTACTAGAAAAATATGGGCTTTTCATAAATGGTGAGTGGCGTGACGCAAAAGACGGCACTACCCTTGATGCAAAAAATCCAGCAAACGGCGATCACCTTGCAAAGATCGCAGATGCGACTGAAGAAGATGTAAATGACGCAGTTCGTGCTGCACGTGAGGCTTTTAAGAAATTTAAACACACTACAATTAGCGAGCGAGCAAAACTGCTAAACAAGATCGCTGATATCATTGATGAGCACAAAGAGCACCTCGCAAAAGTTGAGAGCATGGACAACGGCAAGCCGATCCGTGAGACGCTAAATGTCGATATCCATTTTGCAGCCGAGCATTTTAGGTACTTTGCTGGCGTTATCATGGGCGAAGAAGGCAGCGCGAATGTGCTTGACGAGAAGCAACTTTCTATCGTTTTACGCGAGCCACTAGGCGTCGTAGGTCAGATCGTACCTTGGAATTTTCCATTTTTAATGGCAGCTTGGAAGCTAGCTCCAGTGATCGCAGCAGGCGATGCGAGCGTATTTAAACCTTCAAGCGAGACAAGTCTAAGCGTGCTTGAACTATTTAGGCTGATAGATAAAATTTTGCCAAAAGGTTTAATAAACATCGTAACTGGCAAAGGTAGCAAGAGCGGCGAGTGGATCAAAAACCACCCAGGCCTTGACAAGCTAGCATTTACCGGCTCAACAGAGATCGGCCGTGATATCGCCATAGCAGCAGCTAGACGCATCATCCCGGCCACACTTGAGCTTGGCGGCAAAAGCGCAAACATCTTCTTTAGCGACGCAAATTTAGACAAGGCACTTGATGGTCTTCAGCTTGGAATTTTATTTAACCAAGGTCAAGTTTGCTGCGCAGGGTCTAGAATTTTCGTAGAAGAGAGCTTTTATGACAAATTTATCGAGGCTGCTGTTAAGAAATTTAGCACTATAAAAGTTGGCGATCCGCTTGATCCTAACACTCAAATGGGCTCACAGATCAATAAAAAACAAGCCGAGCAGATCTTAGAGTACGTCGAGATCGGCAAAAAAGAAGGTGCAAAAGTAGCAGTCGGTGGCAAAGCCTACACCGCAAATGGTTGCGACAAGGGCGCATTTGTCGAGCCAACACTGTTGGTTGATGTGACAAACGATATGAGAGTGGCTCAAGAAGAAATCTTTGGACCAGTTGGCGTTGTCATCAAATTTAAAGATGAAGCCGAGCTTATCAAAATGGTAAACGATAGCGAGTATGGCCTAGGTGGCGGAATTTTTACTCAAGACATCACAAAAGCTCTAAGAGTTGCAAGGTCTATGGAGACTGGCAGAGTCTGGGTCAATACTTATAATCAAATCCCAGCAGGAAGCCCATTTGGTGGATATAAAAACTCAGGAATCGGCCGCGAGACACACAAGATCATACTTGAACACTACACTCAGATGAAAAATATCATGATCGATCTCACCGGCAAGGTCAGCGGATTTTACGCACAATGATTTTAGGGAGCTTAGGCTCCCTACTGCTTTAAATTTCTAAATTTAACCTTTTAAATTTAACCCTTTTCTAAATTTATCATCAAACAACAACCTTCATTTTTAAGCTTAATAGACTAAAATTTGGCACAAAGGAGAAAATTTGAGCGAGCAAATTTATATTATAGGCGATGTGCACGGCTGTTTTAATACACTTTTAAAGCTCATTGATCAGTTTCCAAACAAAGAAAAATCACAAATTTGCTTTGTAGGAGATGTGATAGATAGAGGGCCTTGTAGCTGCGAGACAGTCGAGCTAATCATACAAAATAATTATAAAATGGTAATGGGAAATCATGAGCGAAGGCTGCTAAGCAACAAAGATTTCTTTTTAAAAAACAAAATACCATTTGATACAAGTTGGTTTTACAATAATGGTGGCGAAGAAACATACAGATCATACCTAGCTCAAAGCGTGGGGTTCAAGCAAAGGCACATAGAATTTTTAGAAAGCATTCCAGTATATTTAGAGTTTAAAGACCACAAAAACCAAAATGGCGAGCATTTGGTCGTTTCGCACTCGGCTGTTGGCAAATTTTGGACTTTAAGAGATGATGATGGCTCAAGAGATGAGTTTAGAAGGCATGTACTATCAGGCAGAGGCGATATGATGCAAGTTGAAGGCATATTTAATGTCTACGGACATACGCCAGTGCGTGAGGCTAAGCTCTATACAAATAGCGCCAATATCGATACAGGATGTGTTTTTAACGAAGAAGGATATGACAAGCTAAGTGCCTTAGAATTTCCATCGATGAAAATTTATACGCAAAAAAATGTTGAAAATTTTAATAAACAAGGATAAAAATGTGGTTTTCTAAAAAGAGCTCTAGCTTTGCAAGCAGAGTTGATAAATTTTGGAGCGAGTTTGGCAAAAATTTAGACGCCATCAAACAAAATTTAGAAGATAAAAATTTTGAAGCTGCAAGCAAAATGACCGAAGAGGCGCTAAATTTATGTTTGGTTGATCCAACTTTTATGATAGGCCTTATTGATGGAAAGATCGATCTAGTACTCACTCCAGAAGGACTCAAACATAGGCTTTTGTGGCTTAAATTTGTCAAATCGCGCATGCCAAAAGAGTATGAGGCAAAGCTTACTTGCACACTTGGCAAGCCACGTGCACCACGAAACGTCGCTACTATACAAATGTATGGCGTAAGCGTTGATGCAAATGAGGTCATGGTCTATGCAAAATTTAATGACAAAAGCGTAGATATGTGCCTATATAACGAGACTCTAAGTAAGCTTAAAAGCGAAGATGAAAATAAGGCTTATACATTATCGCTCATACTTTGTGACAACGTAGTTGGTGAGATGATCATGATAAATATGCTTGGAGAGTTTGAGATAATAGACGAACCAAGAGAAAAAGGCGTGCCACTGATCGACTTTGCCGATCTTATAGATGAGAAATTTGGTAAAGAAGCCTCAAACGAGCCACTTAAGAATTTTATGGTCTATGAGCTAGAGCCTCGTTCAAACAAGCTACGTGACGATGTTTTTACAGGATATACATCTCTTAGCGAGCTACTAAACGAATACTACGACGGCGCAAGCGATACCTATAACGAAGCTTTTGAACTTGGCATAAATTTTTGCTTTTTAGCCATATCTCACGGTGGTGACATACAGTTTGGCGTTGATAGCAAAAACAAAATTTCAGATGCGCTAAAGGAGAGTGAAATTTGCGAGATCATAGGTGAAGCAAATGGCGAGATGCGATCTTACATAGATCTTATCTGCTTTGACAAAGACGAGCTAGAGAAAAAGACTAAAGAATTTAGCAAAGAACTTGGTGTAAAGATAGAAATTTGCGAGTTTAAACGATAATTTTACATAAGATTTTACATAAAATAATACAAATCACGCCAGCTGGTAAATTTATAAAAATATATTGCCAGCTGGTACTAACTATTAAATTTATCTTTTAAATTTTGAACTGTTTGAGAGATAAGCACAAAGCTTTAGTCCATATAAAAAGATGATCCACGATATATAGATCCAAACAAAGAAGAAAAGCACTGCTGAAAACGAGCCATAAACGCTTAGATAGGTCTTGTTGTAAAGGACGTAATAGACAAAGGCCGACTTTCCAAGATACCAAACAAGCGAGGCTGCAAACGAGCTAAAAAATGCGCTTTTAAACTTTATCTCGTCATTTACTGAGATGAGATATGTGATGCAAAATATCGCCCAGATGATGAGATATGGGAATATGCTTAAAAAATTTATCGAGTTTGTGATCACGTTTGAGTTTAGCATCTCTTGAATGAAGCTTGAAAGATAAAAACTACCAGCAAGACCAAGTGGCGCGAGCGTGATAAGTGTCCAATACGAGCTAAGTGCTGACCAAAATCCTCTAGCCTTACTTGCACGTGTCACTTTTAAAACTACATATTCATAGTCGCTAAAAAACATAGCCGATGTAAATATCATCGCTACAAAGCCAACTATGCCTAAATTTCCGCTATTTTGTAAGAAATTTTGCAAGTAGTTTGAGATGATCTCTTGGTTACTTGGCAAAAGAGCCGAAAATATAAAGTCTTGAATCTTGGCGTAATAATCCTCAAAACTAGGCAATTTTGTAAAGATAGAAAACGATATAAGAAGTATCGGAATGATCGATAAAATCGTATGAAAACTAAGGCTTGAGGCATAGTGAAAGAGCTCTTTGTCCTTAAGCGTTGGAAGCAAATTTAAAAACTCCTTTAAATTTTGCTTACTTAAGGACAAACGGCTCATTTATCAGTTATCTTCTTCAAAAAGTTTTTCGTAGTGAGCGTCGTAGTTGTTGATATGCTCACTATTTAGCTTCCAAAACACAGTGTCTATGTCGCTAACTCTTGTATAAAATGGCAGCTGATAGTACTCGACCTCACCACTTTTAAATTCTTTTAACACTTTAAAGCTTTGGCAATCAGCAAAAACGCTTCTGCCATCCATTGCTACGAAAATTAAACCAGCTGCACTTTGAGCGCACATTTTTCTAAAGTCATCTCTGCTTGGATTTGGCTTGTACTCGTAGCTTAGATACGCTCCTATAATATCTGGGTGAATAAATATCATATTTGGAAACGTAGAAGTGATCTCTTCGTAAATTTCTTTATTTGGCACGATGATTAATGAGCGGTTATAAAGATAGTTTAGCACGACCATATCGCCATTTACAGGTGCAATACCTGGAAGCGGGAGTGCCTTTTGTTCAAGCAGATCAAACACCTCAAATCTAATCTTAGCAAAACCAGAATTTTTTGAGATAACGCTAACTCTTGCGATGATAGAGCTATCAGTGTCAAATTTATGAAGCACAACTCCACTTGAGCCGATTAAAATTTCTGGACTATCAACTATCGTCGCTGTGCCATCACTATCGACGCTAATTATAGGAGTTCTATACTCATTTAAAGAAAAATCGGCCCCAAAAGCAAAGCCAAAAACTAGCGATAAAATCACAAATATACGTTTCAAAAATATCTCCTAGGTTTAAATTTTTAGAGCGATTATAGCCTAAAATGCTTTATCTTTTGCAAAATTAAAGCAAGTTTTAGTTAAAATCCCACCAGCTTTTTAAAAGGACATTAATGCCTCGTATTTTTATAATTTTTGCAATATTATCTATAAATTTATACGCTATAAAGCCAAGTGTCGAAGAGCTTAGCTGGCCAAATGGAAGTAACTTCTTAAATTTCTTAGAGACAAACAAAATCCCACTTTCACTTTACTACAACTTAGCAACCGAAGATCAAGAGCTAACAGAAGAGATCATCGCTGGCACAAAGTATCAAATTTATAAAGACGACAACGGCAACACCAAACAAGTACTAATCCCTGTTAGTGACGAGCTTCAAATGCATATTTTTAGAGATGATAATGATAAATTTAAACTAGAATTTCTCCCCATTTCTTATCAAAGTGAGGATAAATTTTTAGCTTTAAAGGTGGACAAATCAGTCTCTGAAGACATTTTTGACTACACCGGCTCTGGCACATTAGCCCTTGGCTTTAAAGAAATCTTTAAAGGAAGTGGTATTGATTTTAAAAAGATAAACAAAGGCGATACAATTGCTATCGTTTATAATCAAAAAATACGCATGGGCCGCTCTTTTGGTACTCCAGAAATTTATGCTGCGATGATAGAAACGAAAAATAAACGATATGTTATGTATAAATTTGAAGATAAATTTTATGATAAAAATGGTAAAAAAAATGATAAATTTTTACTTGTTCGCCCTCTTACAAACGCCAGAATCACATCAGCTTTTACTCTAAAAAGATGGCACCCTATTCTCCAAAGATATAGAGCGCACCTTGGCGTTGACTACGGTGCTCCAAAAGGCACACCAATCAAAGCCGCAGGTGATGGCACGGTTAAATTTGTCGGACAAAAAAGCGGATATGGCAGAACCGTCATCATCTCTCACGCTGGTGGCTACGAGACACTTTATGCTCACCTAAATGGCTTTGCTAAAGGCATAAAAGGCGGACTAAAAGTCAAGCAAGGCACGCTTATAGCTTACGTTGGCACAAGCGGTATGAGCACAGGGCCACATCTTCATTTTGGTCTTTATAGAGACAATAAACCTATAAATCCAGAAAGTGCAATAAAAGTCGTTAAAAGCCTAGAGGATAAGAAAGAATCAGCTAAATTTAAGGCAGTTGTTAGCAAAAATGACGAGCTAATAAAAAATGCTTTAAGCAACGAAAAAGAGTACCACAAAGTGGAATTTTTCCCTAATGTAATAGAATTTTAAAGGTAAAACTTGAGCCAAGAACTAGAAGAAGCAAAAGAGCTGATAGATCAGCATTTAGATGAAAATTTAGAAGACAATGAACTCTCGCCTTACGAGCTAGCCCAACACCTAAAAACACTTAAAAAGCACGACGAGGAGCTTTTTGCTCACTATCTTGAGAAGCTAGATCCTGAAATTTTAGGTGATGTTGCTATCGAGCTACCTGATCACATGCTAAAAGATGTGATCGAACAACTTCCAGCCGAAAAGATCGTAGAAGCACTTGAAGAGCTAGAGAGTGATGATGCGACTGATTTGCTTCAATACATCGAGGATATCGATGAGGATAAAGCTAGAGAGCTTTTTAATGAGCTTGATAGAGAAAACCAAAATGAAATTTTAAGACTTAGAAGCTACGAAGAAGATAGAGCTGGTGCTCACATGCAAACAGAGCTTTTTTCGGCTCACCTTGAAGAAAAGCTTGGCAATGCAGTAGCAAGGCTTAGACGAGAAAAGCAAGAAGGCAAGCTAGAAAATATCTCACAGCTTTTCATTATAGATAAAGACGGTGTTTTGCAATACGCTATCCCACTTGAAGATCTTATACTTTTTGATTTTACAAAGACGCTAAAGCAAAATATCGAGTCAGCGCAGATCGATCACTACAAGCCGCATGTTGCAAATGATATGGACCTTATGCAAAATGTCGCTGATATGTTTCAAGAGTACGATCTAAACGTTATTGCAGTTACAAGTAGCACTGGAATCTTACTTGGTCGTATCACGTCTGATGACATCCACGACTACATTCAAGAGAGTGCAACTGAGCAAATTTATAATCTAGCCGGCGTTGATGACGAGTCAGAAGAGGACGATACACTTTTTAAGGCTGGTCGTGGTCGTGCAGTTTGGCTTGGCGTAAATTTAATAACAGCTCTTTTTAGCTCATCTATAATAGGACTTTTTGACGAGACAATCGCAGCCTACGTCGCTCTTGCTGTTTTAATGCCAATAGTTGCATCAATGGGTGGAAATACCGGCACACAAGCGCTTGCCGTTACGGTTCGCCGTTTGGCACTTGGCGAGATAGAGTTCAAAGATGCCAAAAATGTTCTAAAACGTGAGGTTAGTATTTCACTCATAAATGGACTAATCTTTGGTGTGGTAATGGGCATAATCGCCTCTGTTTGGTTTGACAAAGGTATGCTTGGCGTTGTTATCGGGCTTAGCATGGTTACGAATTTATTCTTTGCTGGCTTTTTTGGCACGATCATACCTTTGACGCTAAGGCGCTTTAACATAGATCCTGCCGTTGGTTCAGCCGTCATTCTTACTACTTTTACTGATGCGATAGGATTTTTTAGCTTTTTAGGACTTGCAAAATGGATACTACTATAACTAATTTAGAAATTCTGCCTCTTGATGAGTCAAAATATTTAAAGCCATTTAAGATGAAATTTGTGCAAAATGGTGTCCAAAGAGACTGGGACTGCGTAAAAGTGATGAATAGCGTTAGTATTTTTTTATATCACGAGCAAAAAGATGCCTTTTTGTTTGTAAAGCAGTTTCGCCCAGCTGTTTGGTACTCACAAGAAAAGGAAGGCATCAAAACAAACGAGCAAGGCTTTACTTACGAACTTTGTGCAGGGCTTATGGATAAAGGACTAAGCGAAGAGCAAACAGCCAGAGAAGAGGCGATCGAAGAAGTGGGCTATGAGCTAAAAGAGATAGAGCGTATCACGATGACATACGGTGCTTTTGGCTTTGGAGGCAATATGCAAACGATGTTTTACGCAAAGATCGATGAGAGTATGAAGGTAAATTCTGGCGGTGGCGTCGACGGCGAAGATATCGAGCTTGTTTTCATAAAACAAGAAGATATGATGAAATTTGCCTTCGACGAGAGCAAAGTCAAGGGCTTTGGGCTCATCTTTGCTTATTTGTGGTGGGAGAAATTTAAAAGCTAAAACGATATCTTTTTAATAAGCGCAAAAACAACGACTGCCACTAAAAAGATACCAACCAATATCACATAATCAGACATAACAAGCCTTTAAATTTAAATTTTGGCTTATTGTAACCAAAAATTTAAATAAAGTAAGAACTTTATAACCGCACATATCATAAAATAACTCAAAAACACACAAGGAGAAGATGATGAGCGAAAATGAAACTCTTTTTATAAACCGAGAATTAAGCTGGCTACGCTTTAATTCAAGGGTACTCGCTCAGTGTGAAAAGGAAATTCCTTTACTTGAAAAGCTAAAATTTATAGCCATTTATATGACAAATCTTGATGAATTTTATATGATCAGAGTTGCTGGCTTAAAGCAGCTTTTCGCAGCTGGAGCTACTACAAGCAGTGGCGATGGCATGAGCCCACTTGATCAGCTAAGAGAGATTAGAAAATATCTACAAAATGAGCAAAATTTAGTAGAAGATCACTATAAAAAAACAGTAAATGCTCTTAGTAAAGAGGGGCTTTTTATAAAAAATTATGATGAGCTTGATGATAGCTTGAAGCAAAAATGCGACGAATACTTTTTCTCAAATATCTTGCCAGTCATCGTTCCCATCGCTGTCGATGCGACTCATCCATTTCCGCACCTAAACAACCTTAGCTTTTCTCTTGCCGTTAAGCTTGCTGATATCGAACATCCAGAAATTTTAAAATACGGCATGATAAGAATTTCAAGAGTCTTGCCACGTTTTACACAGCCAAGTAGCAATGTTTTTGTGCCGATTGAAACGATCGTGCATCGCCACGCAGAAGAAATTTTCCCAGGGTATAAGCTACTTAGCTCGGCTGCTTTTAGAGTGACAAGAAACGCTGATATCGTCATCGAAGAAGAAGAAGCAGATGATTTTATGATGATACTTGAGCAAGGGCTAAAGCTTCGCAGAAAAGGGGCTTTTGTTCGTATGCAAATCGATAAAAACGTAGATGCTGACATCTTGGACTTCTTAAATTTTCATATGAAAATTTTTCATAAAGATGTCTATTTTTCAAGCATTCCACTCACTCTTAGCTCACTTTGGGAGATAGCTGGAAGCAAAAATTTTACCCACCTAGCAAATGCGCCTTATGTTCCAAAAACGCTACCACCATTTGGCAATGGCATATCTGTATTTGACGCCATAGATAAAGAAGATGTGCTCTTAGTGCATCCATTTGAGAGTTTTGATCCAGTTGTAAGCTTTATAAAAGAAGCTAGTAAAGATCCAAAAGTCATATCTATTCGAATGACACTTTATAGAGTCGATAAAAGCTCACCAATAATTCAAAGTCTAATAGACGCCGCAAGTGACGGCAAGCAAGTAACCGTGATGGTTGAGCTAAAAGCTAGGTTTGATGAGGAAAATAACCTGCACTGGGCAAAGGCGCTTGAAGATGCTGGAGCGCACGTGATATATGGCATCACAGGCTTTAAGGTGCATGCAAAAGTTAGCCAGGTCATCCGCCAAATCGGCGATAAGCTTAAATTTTATATGCACTTTGGCACAGGCAACTACAACGGCAGTTCGGCTAAAATTTACACCGACGTGAGCCTATTTACGAGCAAAGAAGAATTTAGCCAAGATACGACTTCGTTTTTTCACATCCTCTCAGGATATAATAAAAATCGCCGTCTAAACGCTCTTAGCATGTCGCCTTTTCAGATAAAAGAGCGTATCATCGAAAAGATAAGAGTAGAAGCTAGCAAAGGCAGCGAGGGTAGGATCATTGCCAAAATGAATGCGCTAATCGACGAAGATGTGATAAACGAGCTTAGCCGCGCATCAAACGCAGGTGTGAAGATCGATCTTATAGTTCGTGGTGTGTGCGGACTAAGGCCTGGCATAAAAGGCAAAAGCGAAAATATAAAAGTTCGCTCAATAATCGGCAAATACTTAGAGCACGCTAGAATTTTATACTTTAAACATGCTCAGCCAAAAATTTATATCTCAAGTGCTGACTGGATGCCAAGAAATCTAGAGCGTCGCTTGGAGCTTATGACACCTATCTTTGAGCCAAGGCTTCAAGAGAGGTTGCTTGAAATTTTAGAGCTTCAGCTAAGCGATAATGACCTAGCTTTTGAGCTACAAAATAGCGGCGAATACGTAAAAGTAGCAAGAAGTGAAAATGAAAAAGTAATATCTTGCCACGAAGTTTTGGAAAATTATATATCTAAAATTTACAAATTCGTAAAAAAAGATACAGATAAAGCAAAAGCCGATATGCTCGCAAGCAAGCTCTTAAAAGAGAGCTAAAAATAAATTAAGCTTTTAGACCCAGTCTAAAAGCTATTTTTAAATTAGCAAACAAACACTAGCATTTGATTAAGTAAGTCTTATTAAAAATTTCAAATCCGCAGCAAAAAGCAAAATTTATAAATTTACTTGAGCCCCTCAAAGCTAGCCAAATATTTCAAATTTTTTAAATAACTCTGGCTCATCTTTTACTATGCCGCGCTTAACTAGATCAGCAACTACTTCGCGGTCACAATCCGTTTGTAGCGGCCAGCCACGCGCATATCCCTCACGCTCATCTTTGCTAGTGGCATCTACGCAGAAATTTTCACCATCTATGAAAATATCACGCAATGCATCAATATTATTTGTCACACGCCAAAGTAGCATATATGGGTTTTCAAGGTGATTTTGCATATCTACAACGATAAGGAGTTTGAAAAATTCTCTAAATGTCAAAAGTTTGTCAAAAAGCTCTTTTACCACACAGTCTTTTTCAAATTTCACCACACAAATAGGCGTTTTGGTATCCGTTTTAAACTGCTTAAGCTCTTTTACATTTGGCGCAACACTTTGAAATTTATCCAAAAGTTCATCATCGTTTAAAAGCTTTGGTATAAATTTACAAAAATCCTGCGTCGCATCTACACCGAGTTTACCGCCAAAGCACGAATTTGGACTAGCGTGATCAAGCTGATCGCACACACCTTGGCTTATTAGCACACTCTGGCTACCAAAACGATTTAGAACAAAGCTAGTAAATTCATCATAATCTTTAAGTTCAGGCGCATCGGCTCCAACAAAAATGGCATGTTTTACAAAACTCATCTGTCCAACGCCCCAAAATGCGTGCATAGCCTGCTTTGCATGAGCTGGATAGAGCGTATTTATCTTGGCCAAGATTAGGTTGTGAAAAACACCATTTTCAGGCATGTTGTAGTCCAGTAGTTCAGGCACGGTCGTTCGCAAAAGTGGCAAAAAAACCCGCTCAGTCGCCCAGCCCATATATTTATCCTCAAGTGGTGGCTTTCCAACCACAGTCGCGTGAAATACCGGCTCACGCTTGCTAGTTATCGCCGTAACCTCCATCACCGGAAAAGGCTCGATAGGCGTATAAAAGCCGGTATGATCGCCAAATGGCCCCTCAAGCTCGCACTTAGCCGTATCCACAAAGCCCTCTATCACGTAGTCTACATCGTGCGGGACGTAAATTTCATTCGTTAAGGATTTTACAAGTTTGGCTGGCTCTTTGCGGATAAAACCATAAAGCAAAAGTTCAAAAACTCCCTTTGGAAGCGGCGCTTGCCCACACCAGATGTAGAGTGGATCGCCGCCAATAGCTACAGAGACTGGCATTTTTTTGCCTGCACGCTTATACTCGTGAAAGAAATTTGCGCCGTCTTTATGTATCTGCCAGTGCATGCCAAGGCGGTTTTTGTCATAAATTTGCAGTCTATACATGCCTAAATTTTGCAAATTTCCATCCAAACTTTGCGTATAGACCTGCCCCATTGTAATAAAAGCGCCACCATCATGTGGCCACGTCTTTAGCACAGGTAGGCTCAAAAGATCAGCCTCCTCACCTATAAATTTTACCTGCTGGCACTCACCCTCACCTTTTAATCTCTTAGTAAAAATTTTTCTCATATTAAAAAGATAGGCTAAAAAATCAAGCTTTTCTTTTAAATTTTTAGGTTTTTTGGGCTTTAAAAGCTTTTCTATCTCATCTGCTATCTCATTAGGCTTTAGCCCAAAGATAAGCTCAAGTGCGTGTTTTGAGCCATAGATATTTGTAAGCACTGGGGCAAATTTACGCCCAGTTTTTTTGCAGATAGGATTTGTAAAAAGTAGCGCTTGCGAGCCCTCACGCTTGACCTCGATATAGCTAGCGTGCGCGATCTCAAGATCAATATCTGTTGGCTCGTCGATAACACGAAGTAGATTATTTTCTTTTAAAAGCTTGATGTAGTCCATATTTCGCCTTTTTGATTTTTGGGCGATTTTAGCCAAAAATAGCTGAAAAAGGCGAAGCAAAGCGGGTATTTATTATTTGTTGCATGCACCGATAGCTATCAGAGTATCTATCGCTATTTCAGACGCAGTCTTTGCGGTATTATCTCGCCGTTTAAATAGATGCAAGCGCTAAATTTATACTCCATTGTCGAATGTCTGTAAACTAGCGCTCAACGCACACCTATGCATGGCCGGTATACTTACGTCTTTTCCAAAGTAACTCATCACAAATTTTTTGTTAGGTTAAACACTAGATGGCATCGTGGTTTTGAAAACGGCAGTAAATTTTGTAAATTTAATCTTTTTTTGCAAATTGATTAAATTTATAGCTACTCTAACAACTCGCCAAATATCTCTTTGCTATATTTCATAAAGCGCTCGTTAAGCTTTACATCCTCAATATCAATGCAAATGCGGCTATCTTGCACCTCAAAAATAATAGTTTTATCAGTGATCTTCACCTTTTTGCAAGAGTTGTAGCAAATATCGCCGTTGCACTCTGCGTATAGGCCGCTTATGTCGGCGTTTTCGTCGTCATCTTTTTTGAGTTTGATCGGTCTTTGAAAGATTATGTAGTTTTTGTAGTCGTATTTGTCGTCTGCAAGACCGATCATATAGTAGTTGTCTTTGCTATTTTTGGTAGCACTTATGGCTTTTGCTTTAAAATTTAGCTCAAACACGCTTACGCCATCTCTTCAGCCCGTTTTAAAAGCTCTCTAGCACCTTTTTCTATAAATTTATGCGCTAGCTCCTTGCCGACACTTTGAAATTTATCTTTGCTAGTCTTTAAGCTATCTTTTATAAACTCACTTCCATCAGGCAGACCAACGATCGCATCGATAGAAATTTCATCGCCTTTTAGTCTTGCACTTATGCCTATTGGCACTTGGCAGCCGCCTTCTAAAACGCTTACAAAATCACGCTCTATGGTCGTTTCAATGACCGCATTTTCGTCGTTTAGAAAATCAATCTGATCTAAAATTTGCTTCTCATCTCTAGCTTCTATACCAAGAGCGCCCTGACCCATCGCAGGTATCATCTCATCAAAGCCAAATGTGTAGATGTGTGCCACTTCAGCCTTGATATTTAGGCGGTTTATGCCAGCCATCGCCAAAATGATCGCGTCAAATTCGCCCTCTTTTAGCTTTCTAAGTCTAGTTTGCACGTTTCCACGAAGCGAAATGATCTCAAGATCAGGCCTCATGATAAGTAGCTGCATCTTTCGGCGTAGGCTCGTTGTGCCAACTTTTGCGCCGTGCGGTAGGTCGCTAAATTTAGCAAATTTCTCACTTATCATAGCATCTCTGGTGTCCTCGCGTGAGCAGATTGCTGCGAGCTTTAATCCATCTGGAAATACGACAGGCACGTCTTTTAGGCTATGCACGGCGATATCAGTCTCGCCTTTTAGCATGCTATCTTCAAGCTCTTTTGTAAAAAGCCCCTTTCCGCCGATCTTTGCAAGTGGCGTATCAAGTATCACGTCGCCCTTTGTCTTCATGCCCTCAAGCACGACCTTCATGCCCTTGTGCTGCGCCTCGATCCTAGCCTTGATATGCTCGCTTTGCCAAAGCGCTAAGATGCTCTTTCTAGTTGCTATTTTTATCTCTTTCATCATCACTCCTAATTTACTCTTTTTGGCTCTTCAACGACCTCAACGTCTATGATCTCGCCCTCATTTTCTCTTGGGGCACGCTCGCTAAAATTTTGAAATTTAAACTCCTGATAACTCTCGTTTTTTGCCACATTTTTCTTAAATATCAAAGAAAAAACGACCACAGCAAGACCAAAAACATCTGTTAAAATTCCTGGCAAAAAGAGCAACACTCCGCCAAAGCTAAGCCCTAACTGACTAAACAAATTTCCGCCAAGAAAGCTTTTAAACGCCACTTGAGGCGAATTTAGACTAGAAAATCCAGCATTAAGAAGAAGTGCGATGCCTACAAATCCAGAGACCAGCACCTCAAGAAAGTAGTTTAAAAAGCCAAATTTATCAACAAAAAGATAGATAAATATCGCTTCTATCAAAAAAAACAAAAATGCAAAAAATCTCATAAGCTTTCTTTTATCTTTTTAAAGGCTTCGTTTGCACCAATCGTTTCTTTGCTTAAACCATCTCTTGTTATGAACTCAACCTTACCATTTGCAAATTCTTTACCTACAAGTAGCGCAAAAGGGAAGCCGATGAGTTCAAAATCATTCATCTTAACGCCAAATCTCTCGTTTCTATCATCTATAATAACGCTAATGCCAGCTTTTTTAAGGCTCTCATAAAGCTCAAATGCAAATTTTACGCCCTCTTCATCTTTTAAATTTGAGATGATGATCTCCACATCAAACGGCGCGCACTCTTTTTTCCAGATGCAGCCCTTCTCGTCGTGGCTAGCCTCTATCATCACAGCGATAAGCCTGCTAATACCAATACCGTAGCAGCCCATCAAAAATGGCTTTGCCTTGCCGTTTTCATCAAGATATGTCGCGTTCATCGCAGCTGAATATTTATCGCCTAGCTGAAAGATATGACCGACTTCTATGCCCTTGCTAAGCTTTAAATTTCCGCCACACTCTGGACATTTATCACCCTCTTTTACCTTTACAAGGTCTTTAAATCTCTCCTCGTTAAACCCGCTAACACTAACGCCGACAAAGTGGTAATCCTTTTCGTTGGCACCACATATCATATTATTTGCGCCTTTTAGCTCGTTGTCTATGTAAAATTTTACATCTTTTAGCCCAACTGGCCCGCAAAATCCAGCCACAAGCCCAGCTTTTATAATCTCTTCTTCGCTAGCATCGACAAGTTCGAGCGCCTTGCAAGCATTTTGTGCCTTTGTCTCTTGAAGCTCGTCATCGCCCCTTACAAAAAAGACCACAACTTCTTCTTTGTCTTCATAAATAGCTTTTTTAATAACAGCTTTTATGCAGTAAAACTCACTAACTTTAAAAAACTCAGCCACACCTTTTATAGTCTTTGTATCTGGTGTTTTAAATTTAGCCGCGTCAGCCTCTGGCGCTTCAGCATCGGTTGTTCTAGCTTTTCTTCTAGCAGCCTCTATATTTGCAGCGTATTTACAAGCCTCACAGCAAAGGATGTCATCTTCGCCATTACTTGCAAGCACCATAAATTCTTTACTGCCGCTACCACCAATAGCTCCACTATCAGCCTCAACGGCTCTGAAATTTAGCCCTAGACGGGTAAAAATTTTGCTGTATGTTGCCTCCATAAGATCAAACTCACGCTTTAGATCCTCTTTGCTAGAGTGAAAACTATAACCATCTTTCATCGTAAATTCGCGGCCTCTTAGCAAGCCAAAGCGCGGTCTTGCTTCGTCACGAAATTTAGTATTTATCTGATATAAATTTAATGGTAGCTGCTTATAGCTAGTCACCTTTCCACGCACCAAAGCAACGGCTGCTTCTTCGTTTGTTGGGCTTAGCACAAAGTCATTTTCTTTTCTGTCTTTAAAGCGCAAAAGTTCCTTACCAAAGACGTTGTAGCGGCCACTTTGTTTCCAAAGCTCGCTTGAAGTAACCACGCTAAAACTCACCTCTAGCGCGCCAGCCTCGTCCATCTCCTCTCGTGCGATACGAGAAATTTTCTCATGCATGATCTTTCCAAGTGGCAGATAGTTGTAAAGCCCTGAGCCTATCTGCTCGACAAATCCACCTCTTATTAAAAATTTATGACTTGGTAAAGAGGCGTCTTTTGGTGCTTCTTTGGTAGTTGGTGCATAAAATTTACTAAATCTCATCTATATCTCCCACTTGAAAATTTTGCTCTTCTTTTATATCAAATAAAAATCTAACTCCATTTGAAAGCTCGTTAGATCTCTCCTCGTCCGCAAGACTTTTTAGCTTCATCGTTGGCTGATGTAAGAAGGCTTTAAAAACTTGATGAATGAGCTTTTGTGCCTCCTCATAGTCACTATGCTTTAAATATCCTTTTTTTATCGCTTTTTCTAGCTCATTTTTAGCGCAAATTTCAGCTTGTTTGCGGATCGATTTTATGAGTGGCACACTCATATCTTCTTTTAAAATTTTTAAAAATTCGCTTGTGCCTTGACCTACGATAGAATAAGCCTTTTGTGCCTGCTCCTCTCTTAGAGCTAAATTTTTCCTTACTATCTCCTCTAAACTATCAACAGTATAGACGCTAATAAATTCTGTATTTATAAGATCAATATCCCTTGGTACTGCAATATCAAAAAAGTATCTGTGAAATTCTCTTGGTTCGATTATGGCGTTTGTGATGATAGCGTGTGGGGCTGCGGTGCTTGAAAATATTAGATCATAATTATTTACATACTCTTTTAATTTTAAAATGCTATCCCAGCTAGCGTTGTCACCAAGGCTATCAACTAGCTGCTCAACACGCTCGGAGCTTCTGTTTATGATGATCACCTCTGCGCCACTTGAGATTAGGTGTTTTGCTGCTAGCTCGCCCATCTCGCCAGCGCCTACGACGATAGCAGTTTTACCTTCAAGTGTGCCAAAAATTTCTTTTGCTTTTGCCACAGCAACGCTTGAAACGGAGATCGGGTTTTTAGAAATTTGAGTTTCGTTTCTAACTTTAGCAGCGCATTTACATGCATAGTGGATTATTTTACTGATTTGTTCGCCGCAAGCTGAGCTATCGTAAGCAAATTTAAAAGCATTTTTTAGCTGGCCAACGATCTGCGTTTCGCCGACGACTAGGCTATCAAGCGAGCTTGCCACAGCAAAGAGGTGATGCACGGCTCCGCTATCTTCATAAATATCAGCCCTCTCATAAAGCTCATCTTCAAAAACACCTGAAAATACAGACATGCATCTAAACGCATGCGTCGTTGCACTTTCTAGATCACTAACGCTTGCAATTATCTCAACGCGGTTACATGTATTTAAAACCATGCATTCGTTTATACTTTTGTTTGATCTTAGTAGTTTTAAAATTTGCTCTTTTTTCTCATCGCTATCAAATGCAAGCTTTTCTCTAACTGAAATATCAGTATTTTTATATGTAAAACTTATATCTAAATAGTGCATTAAAATTCCCTATCTATCATGCTTTTTATGATCCCTTCAAGCTCGGCGTTTTTATACTCTCTTATCGCTTCTATCGCTTCAGTCCCAAGCCTTTTTGCTTCATTTACTGCTTTTTGAAGCGAATTTGTCTTAATAAATTCCTCTTTTAGCCATGAAATTTCGCCAGCATTTAGCTTCTTTGACCAAAGCGATCTAAGCTTTGTCTTACCAGCTTCGTCTAAGCTCTTATAAAGATATATGTAAGGGAGTGTAGTTTTGCCTTCAACGAAGTCATTGAGTGCTGGCTTGCCAAGCGTTTTCTCATCTTGAGTTATGTCTAATATGTCATCCACGATCTGAAAAGCAAGGCCTAAATTTTTGCCATAAATTCCAAATTTCTCGCTATCTTTGCCAGCTAGCTTTGCTCCGCAAATAGCCGTGGCTTCTATCAAAACAGCTGTTTTATAGTAGATCATTTTTAAATATTCTTGCTCGTTTTCATTAAAATTTTCAGCCATTTTCACATCCATCATCTCGCCGATACTTAGCTTGCTGACTGCATCTGAGATGATAGCTGCGATGCTTGAATCAAATTTTGTAAGCTCAAAATAAGCCTTTGAGTAGAGGATGTCGCCCAACATAACCGAGTTTTTACTACCAAAAAGCGCGTTTATGCTTGGCTTGCCTCGTCTTATATTTGCCTCGTCTATGACGTCGTCGTGTAGCAAGCTTGCAAGGTGGATGAGCTCGATGATAGCGCAAAGCTTAAGCGAAATTTCACTCTCGCCTGCGATTTTTAATAGAAGTTTTGAGCGCAGCTTCTTGCCTGAGCTTATCTTTAAAAACATCTCAAACGCCTCTTTGTAGCCAAGCTCGTTTATAAATTTGCTCATTATTTCATCGATTTTATCCATTTTTATCCTTCTATTTATCCTCGTGCGGATCTCTAAAACCCACATCCACACGCTTGCTCTCATCTAGCAGCGCCACCCTAAAATGCGCCTTTTTGTCCCTAAAATCAATAAATGATATATAAAGGCTCACGCTCTCGTTTGGCGGCATAGTAAAGTCAGGCAAAACTCGCTGCATATAGGTGTTTTGTCCTTGTCTTAGCGAAAAGACCATCTGTCTTGGATAGCGCCTAAAAAAGCTTTGCACAGTGATATTTATACTATCAAACAGTGTCCAACGAAAGTCAAATGTCTCGACCCTTTGAGTTCGCTTTTCAGTTATAAAGACCCTAGCCCATTCATCTTTTTTAAGATCAAATGTGTGAATTGCACTTGGGTCAAAATTTGGCTCCTTGGCAAAAATAAGAGCCACAAGCAGGGCCAAAAGTGCAAAAATTCTACTCATTTTGACTTAAAATTTCTCCACTAAGCCCGATATATAGGTCATTTAAACCATTATAAATTTTATCTTGTTCGCTAGCCACAAAATTTGCAACCTCATCTTCACTAATGCCATGCCTCTCGCAAAGCTCGCTAAGAGCCACAAATTTCTCAAAAATTTTATCTATTTCATTTTTTACTAACAAGGCGTTTGCGTTAAACAAAATGTCATAAAATTTATCCCTCGCACTGCCCTCAAATATATCTATCATCGCTGTTTCTTCAAAAATTTCTTAAGATTATAGCCAATTAAAACTAAGTTAGAAATTTAATATTATCTCCCAAGCCTCGCTGACATTTTTAGCATTATAAGTCGCTGTTTTGCTCTCCTCGCCAAATCCCCAGCAAACTTGCACATAAGGCATATTTGCATTTTTGGCCGCCAGCTCGTCTTTTAGGCTATCTCCGACAAAGATCGCCCTGCTAGCTTTAGTTTTACTAACAGCTAGGTGAAGCATCACAGGATCCGGCTTTTGCGGTATCTCCTTGCTAGCGCCGATGACCTCGTCAAATAGCTCATAAATTTCATTTTTCTTTAAAATTTTCTCTAGCGTATCATGCGGTGCGTTACTTGCCAAAACGATCTTAAATTTAGCCTCTTTGCACTTTTGCAAAAGCTCTTTTACGCCATCATAGGTAGTCGCGCACTCATCATAAAATTTCTTAAATTTCTCTTCAAAGCCCTCTTTTAAGCTCTTGCTTGGTGTGTCGATGCCGTAAAACTCAAGGGCCAAATTTCTACCTGGCTCATTGATCGCTTTTATGATAAATTCCTTATCAAGTGGCGCTAAACTTAGCTCATCTCTTACTTCATTTACTGTTTTATATATCGCCTCGCCGCTATCGATCACCGTGCCGTCCATATCAAAAATAACTACTTTCAATCCTCATCCTTAAATTTATTTTTATGCTTTTCTTTTTTATATGTCTTTTGATTTTTTAGCTTATCAAGCAGATTTGCCGCCTTTAAAAGCTCCTCTTTTGGGGCATTTTTGACAAGCAAATTTATAAAATTTTCTAGCGCCTTTGAGTATGGCTGATCAAGATAGACAGCCTCGACTTTTTCGATGACTTTCGCATTTTTCTCCACTCTTTGGCGAAATTCACTCTCGTCAAAGTCATCTCTTTTTAGCCCATTTATCGCTGATTTTGCAAATTTTTCTAGCGCACGAAGGTATTTTACACGCTTAAATTTGTCCGTAACTTGGTTCAAATTTTTCCTTTTTTTGGCAAATTATATCAAAATTTGATTTTATCCCCTAAATTTTGGCTTTGCTAATGTATAATTTACGCCAAAATCACCTTAAAAGGAGCAAAAATGAGGCAAGAAACCGCTGCGATCCACGTAGGCTACGACACACATGAGGGCTTTGGCACGATGGCTGTGCCTATTTTTCAAAGCACGGCTTACGACTTTGGAAGTGCCGAGACTGCGGCTGCTAGGTTCGATCTAAAAGATGGCGGCCACATCTACACAAGGCTTGGCAATCCAACGACAGATATCTTTGAAAAGAGGGTCGCTGCGCTTGAGGGCGGAGCCGCTGCGATAGCGACTGCGAGCGGTCAGTCAGCTTTGTTTTACAGCATCATAAATTTAGCCCAGGCAGGTGATAACATCATCATCGCCAAAAAAATTTATGGCGGCACGACAGTACTTTTTACGCACACACTAAAAAGATTTGGCATAGAGGCCAGAGTCTTTGACAGCGACACGGCTGATGATCTGGAGGACTTGATAGATGATAAAACGAGGGCTATATTTTTTGAAACGCTCTCAAATCCGCAAATTTCTATCCCAAATATAGAAAAAATCGTAGAAATTTCAAACAAATATGGCATCATTAGCATCACCGATAACACCGTGCCAACGCCTATCATCTTTCAGCCACTTCGCCACGGCGTCGATGTTTGTGTGCATAGTGCTAGCAAATATATGAGCGGTCAGGGCCTTAGCCTAGCAGGTGTGGTCGTAAGCGCAAATCACCTAAACGAAAAGCTAAAAGGCAACAAGAGATATGAACATTTTAACGTGCCAGACGCGAGCTATCACGACATCGTCTATGCTGATATGACGGATCGTTTTGACATCTACACACTAAGAATGAGACTAGCTATCGTGCGTGACATCGGTGCTGTAATATCTCCGTTTAACTCTTGGCAGCTTATACAAGGGCTTGAAACGCTTGCGGTTAGGGTTGAGAGGCATTCACAAAATGCGCTAAAAGTGGCTAAATTTCTAAACTCTCACAAGCATGTAAAAAGCGTGGCATACCCAGGACTTGCCGACAACGTAGATCACGCAAAGGCACAAAGATACTTTAAAGACGGCATGGCTAGCGGGTTATTTTGCTTTGAAACTGATAGCTTTGAACGCGCAAAAAAGATGTTAGAGCGCGTAAAACTCTTTAAGATCGTGGTAAATATCGGCGATACAAAGTCGCTCATCACACACCCAGCATCGACAACTCACCAGCAGCTAAGTAGCGAAGAGCTCATCAAAGCTGGCATCACAAAAGAACTGATAAGAGTTAGCATAGGCCTTGAAAATGCCGAGGATCTGATAGCTGATCTGGCTCAAGCCTTAGAATAAACAAATTTCTAGCTCATTTTGGGCTAGAAATTTAAATCATCATTTAGAAGAAATCAATGTAAATTTTTTCATACACTAAAAATGTATCACACTGCAAGTGTTTTGTTAAAAGCCAAGTAGATTTTAAAATTTACGAGCTAGCATATCACGGCTCTAAATTTAGTGCTAAACGAAGTATAGCCTAAATTTAGTAGTCTGCTAAGGCGAGTGAGTAAAGTTTTAAAATTTACAAAGAGAAATAAAATGTGGCAATTTTTATCAAAAATTTTAATACGTTAAATACTTAATTGTATCTTGATAAAGCACTTGATTTTCGCATTGTATCAGTAGCAGGTCATTTTCTTCAAAGATTGTTGAGCCAGTTGGCTTTTGATACTCATTTTTCCGTTTTATTAAGATTATTAAAAACTCAGTTGGAAGCTCAAGCTGAGCCAAATCTTTGCCAATTAGTTTTGAGCCATAGTGGATGGTGTGCTGACGAAGCGTGTAGCTTAGAATCGGAGAGTTTTCTACTAGCTTAGCATCCTCTTGCTCACTCTCTTTGACCTTAAATTTATCGGCCGCAAAGCCAAGCGACATACCCTGTATCAAAATCGAAATCAAAACCATAAAAAATATAATGTTAAAAATCATATTCGCATCACGCACGCCATCGACATAAACATAAGTAGCTAGCACCACTGGCACAACACCTCTTAGTCCGACCCAAGAGATAAAATTTTGCTCATTTATCTTAAATTTTGAAAATGCAAGCGATGCAAAAACACCAAGTGGTCTTGCAAAAAACATAAGCCACAAGGCCAAAACAAGCGCCATTAGTGCCGTTGCTGGAAGCTCGGAGGGATTTACCAAAAGACCAAGTGTTAAAAAGACAACTATTTGCATCGTCCAAGCGATACCGTCATGAAAACCGACTAAATTTTTCTTATGAGAAAACTCTTTTTTATTTATAAAAATTCCAGCTATATAGACAGCCAAATAGCCATTACCGCCAACTTTAAAGCAAAGTGTGTATAAAAGCAATATCCAAGCGATAGAAAAAACTGGATAAAGGCCCCAGCTTTTTAGGCGAAGTCTATTAAAGATAGCTGGCAAAGCAACGCCAAATAAATAGCCCATAGCGATACCTATACCAAACTGCTTAACTAGCGTAATAGCCCATTCAGATGCTGTCGGCGTGGTATTTAGTGAGATCATTTGAACGATCGTCATAGTTAGAAATATCGCCATTGGATCGTTTGAGCCAGATTCAAGTTCAAGCAATGGCGCAATGCTATTTTTAAGTGAAATTTTCTTAGCTCTTAGTATGGCAAATACCGCTGCTGCATCTGTTGAAGAGATAATGGAGCCTAGTAAAAAGGCCTCCGCCCAAGTAAAATCAAGCAGATATTTTGCTACTGGAGCGATAGCTAGCGCGGTTAAGAAAACACCAAGTGTAGCAAGCGCTAAACCTCTACCAAAAATCGGTTTAATCGCTGCAAAATCAGTATCTAGCCCACCAGCGTAAAGTATAAAAATAAGTGCTAGCATGCCGACATTTTGAGCGATTACTTGGTCGTCAAAATTTACGCCAAGCAGCCCATCTGAGCCAGCCAGCATACCAACGCCTAAAAATATTATTAAAGATGGAATTCCAAATTTATCAGAGATCTTACTTAAAAGAATGCTAGTTATAAGCAAAACTGCAAAAAATAGTAGTAAATTCTCCAAACAAACTCCACAAAATTATATTAAATCATGCTTTCAAAAGCTTCAAATTTTTCTTGATTTGAAAGCATTTCAAGTAATACTCCATAGTTATCTTTTATCTCATCTTGAAGCTTAGTAGTAAGCTCTTTAGCGTTTCTTCCGTCTTTTGGATAGCTTACTATCAAATCAATTGGCTCAGCGTTTAAAAACTCTTGAATACCAGATAATAGCTCACTAGCTCCTCTTTCATTTGTTCCATGAAGCACGACTACATAATGCTCATTCTCTCTTACAACAACATCAGTTTGTCTTAAAAATTTTTCAAATAGTTCACTATACTCTTTAGTACTTGGCAAAGAAAAATATATCAAAGATAAATTTTTTGCATAATCTTTTACATTTTTATAACGATTTATAAAAGCTATTTCAAGATCTATTATTGATAAGATATCAACTGGTGAGAAAATTTTTGCTGCCATTTTTAGCCCTCTTTTGTTTATTATGTTTTATTTAAGTCACTATTATATCTTGTAAATTTTCAAAAACAAAGACATTCATTCCGTTTTTATATTCATATCTAAATTTGAGTCCATGAGCATCAAGTATATTGCTAACAATATATAAACCTAGGCCAAAACTCTTTTGCGTATCCTCTCCTTTAATAAATGGCTGGATATAAAAGTCAAGATCATTTTTTAGCCTCTCGCCTTGAGTTATAAATTTCATATGATCCTTGCTAACAACGATATTTACGTGCTTATCAGTTGAGTATTTTATGCCATTATCTATCATATTTTTTATAGCGACCGAAAATAACTTGAAATCAACAAGCACCCTAACCTCATCAAGCTCACTGATACCAACACACTCTTTTTCTACCATTGCTATATCGATGGCCTCATCGATGAGATCTCTCATAAAACATGGCGTTTTATTGCTAAGTCCTATTTTTGATGTTATCTGCTCGATCGCCGCAAGCTCGTTTATCAAATTTTCAAGCTTGTGAAAGACCGAGATTAGCCTCTCTTGATTTTTACTTTTTTCTATCATTTGAGCGGCGATTAGCCCTTTTGTGATAGGAGTTTTTAGCTCGTGCATTATGTTTCTTAAAAAAAGATGCCTTGAGTCATTAAGCGCCTTGATCTGACAAACCGCCTCATAAAATGCTTCAGAAACTTCAGAAATTTCATCCTTGCCGTTGCCAACATTTTGTACGCCATCAAGCTCACCATTTGCAAATTTCACGATCTGACGCTTTAGCTTTCTAAGCGGCTTTATTTTATAGATGACAAAAATGTAAGCACCTAGCAAAATGACTGCAACTACCAGAAAAACAGCCTTTATCACCTCGTATCTGTAAGGCTGAAATTCTTTATCCATTAAAAGTTTTAGCTCGTCTAAATGCTCAATCCTTAAGTAGTGGTGCTTGCCATAAAGCAAGATCGCACTTGAACCTAGATCGCTTGAAATTTCTTCTAAAACGGTCGCTTGCTTTAAAATTTCATCTTTTCTCTTCTCGTCTTTGATCTCTGGCATATCGATGTTTGAAAGCTGGCGGTCGTACTGAGCTTTATTTATGATGCCACCCATATAAAATAAATTTGTCCTAGCAACGTTTGAGTATTTGTTATTTAGCTCTCTTGTATAGTTTTGCTTATCAAAGCCCATGAGCCATAAAAAAGCTAGAAATATCGAAACGAGCGCAAGGGCAAAGATAAAAGTTATGGTTATAAAAATAGACGATCTTGGCATCAAAGAACCAATTTATAGCCGATACCGCGGATCGCGTGGATGTATTTTGGCTCTTTTGGATTTTCATTTAATTTTTGGCGAATCCTACCGATGATGACATCTATACTTTTGTTTGAGCTATCTTCATTTATGCTCTCGCAATTGTAGATGAGCTCCTCTCTAGTAACCGCTCCGCCCTCTTTTAAAAGTAGGTATTTTAAGATGTCGTATTCTGCGGCAGTTAAATTTAGCACGTTTCCTTTAAATAAAATTTCACGCTCAAATTCTTTTAAAACTAGGTCTTTATTTAAATTTCTCGCCTCATTTGCTGGGGTGATACTCTGCCTTCTTAGATGACTTTTGATACGAGCCAAAAGCTCTTGTGGGTCATATGGCTTTGGCAAATAATCATCCGCTCCGTTATCAAGAGCATTTACCTTATCTGTTATATCATGTCTTGCACTTGATATGATAATAGGAATATTGTGATTTTTCCTGATCTCTTTACAAACTTCCAATCCATCCATACCAGGCAATGTAAGATCTAGTATAACTAGGTCAAATTTACTTGTATTTAGCGTAGATAGTCCGATATATGGCTCTTCAGCAGTTACTACTTCAATATCGTAGTTTTCTAGATATTCAGTTAAAATTTCAGCAAGCTCCATATCATCTTCTATCATTAAAATTCTAGTCATGATCTTTCCTGTTGTAAATTTATTTTTAAGGATTATAGCAGATTAAGGTTTTAAAAATTTAAAAGGGCTAAGAGCTGAAATTTCAGCTCTTAGGTGGTTATTTTATAACGAGGCCTTGTATGATACCGCCGCGATTTATCCACACTAGTGTCTTTTTGCCTTTTGTATTTTTGACCGTATTTGCAAATGTTTGAAGATCTTTTATGCTCTCTTCACCAACTTGAACGATCACATCACCTCTTTCAAATCCAAAGTCTTCAGCTTTTGAGCCTGATTTTACATCAGTTACTAGCACGCCTTGAGTATCTGGGCTGATTTTGTATTTATATCTCATCTCATCGCTTAGATTACTAACGCTAAGTCCTTCGATTATAATGCTTTTGGCTATGTCTTTTGAATTGTGATCAGCGTTTGCAAGCTTGATTTTTGCATTCATTATTTTATTTGATCGCTCGTAAGTTATATCAACACTACTATTTGGAGTTAGTGAACCGATAAAATTTTTAAGATCATTTGCATTTTTTATAGCTTTATCGTTAGCTGATATGACCAAATCGCCTCTTTTTAGTCCAGCTTCATCTGCTGGCATGCCTTGCTCTACGCCACTTATTAAAGCACCTTCTTTATTTGTGTAAAGCTCTTTTTGCTCATCTGTTAAATTTGCAATCGTAACGCCGATAAAGCCACGCTCGATCTTGCCATCAGTTATCAGCTTTTTAGCGATATCTTTTACCATATTTGATGGGATCGCAAAGCCAATACCGTTATTGCCACCACTTTTTGAAAGTATGGCTGAGTTTATTCCGACCAAATAGCCCCTGCTATCAACCAAAGCTCCACCTGAATTGCCAGGATTTATCGAAGCATCTGTTTGGATGAAATTTTCATATTGATTAAGGCCGATATTATCTTTATTTAGTCCTGAAATGATACCTTGAGTGATACTTTCACCAACGCCAAATGGATTACCTATTGCAAATACGACATCTGCATCAAGTAGCTTTGACGAGTCTGCAAAAGTGATCGCATTTAGTCCGTTTGCTTCTATCTTTACGACGGCTAGATCGGTTTTTGGATCACTTCCTATTAGCTTTGCTTTATACTCTTTGCCGCCATTTGCAAGAGTTACGACTATTTGATCACTATCTTCTATAACGTGGTTGTTTGTAACGATGTAGCCATCATTTGAGATAATAACTCCAGAACCAAGTGAAGTAGTTTTTTCTTTTTCTTTTGGTTTTGCAAAGTTAAATCCAAAAAATTCATTGAAGAAAGGGTCGTTAAACATCTGCTCAATACCAGCGTTATTTACCGTTTTTGTAGTTGAGATATTTACAACTGAAAGCTTTGCCTGAGCGATCGAGTCATAATAAGAAAGTACGCTATTTTTATCGCTAAGTGGCGAGACTCTCGTGATATTAGAGTTAGCTTCATTAATTTTAATATCAGTCCCCACTAAAAAAGAAGCTGTTACTAATGAAATTAGCACAATCTTTTTCATTTTTTTCCTTTAAACTAAAAATTTTTGCAAATTATAAATATAGTGAAAAAATAAAATCTTAACACTTTTTCTTGTTATTAAACAAAAATAAACTTGACTTGCATAGACTAAAGCTTTGTGATATAATCCGTATCAAAAAAATATAAGGAGAATATATGAGTGAAAGCTTGTATGAGACTTTAGGGGTTTCAAAGGGTGCCTCAAGCGACGAGATAAAAAAAGCTTATAGAAAACTTGCCAGAAAATATCACCCAGACATCAATAAAGACCCTGGAGCAGAAGATAAATTTAAAGAGATAAATGCTGCTTATGAAATTTTAAGCGACGATAAAAAACGAGCTCAATACGACCAGTACGGCGATACTATGTTTGGCGGTCAAAATTTCCACGACTTTGCTAGTAATTCAGCCGATATGGGCGATCTAAATGAAATTTTAAAGAATATCTTCTCAGGTGGCTTTGGTAGCGGTGGAGCTAAATTTAGCAGCGGATTTGGTAGTAATTTTGGAGGATTTGACGGATTTAGTAGTGGTGGATTTGGCTTTAGCGGAGCTGATCTAGACGTAAATGCAAAAATTTCCATACCATTTGACGTAGCTGTAACTGGTGGCGAACATAAGATAAATTTTAATGGCGAAAGCATTAAGATAAAAATTCCAAGTGGCATAGAAGGCGGCGAGAAGCTTCGTGTAAAAGGCAAAGGTAAAAACGCTGGTGGTCAAAAAGGCGACCTCATACTTGCCATTAGCGTTGAGCCAAGCGACGAATATGCAAGAGTCGGAGACGATCTTTATAAAGATATAGAAATTCCACTAAAAACTATGCTTTTTGGCGGAAAAGTCAATGTGCATACTTACAAAAAAGATGTCACGATCAAGATCGCTGAGAACTCAAAAACGGGCACAAAAATCCGCCTAAAAGGATATGGTGTGCAAAATAGAAAGAGCGGAATTTATGGAGACCTTTACTTAAAAGCCAGGGTAAAACTTCCAAATATCAGTGAGCTTGATGAAGGCTTAGTAAAAGAGTTAAAAGAAAAATTACCGGAGTAAAAAATGCAAAATTATGAAGAACCACTTTTTTTAATAAGCGTTGTTGCAAAGGTTTTAAGCATACATCCACAAACTTTAAGACAATATGAAAGAGAGGGACTTATCGAGCCATCAAGAACAGATGGCAAGATGAGGCTCTACTCACAAAAAGACGTTGATCGCGTAAAAACTATACTAAATTTAACCCGTGAGCTTGGTGTAAATTTAGCCGGCGTTGATGTGATACTTCAGTTGAAAGAAAAAATTGACGATTTAGAATCAACTATTGATGAGCTAAATAAAAAATTGCACGAAGCTACCAGTCAAACTAGTACCAAAAGATCGCTCGTAAAAAGAAAAAATAGCTTTGATCTAGTCTTTTATGAAGGCAAAGAATAATTTATGGAACAAATTTTAGAAGGTTTCTTGCTTGTTGCAGCGATCTCAGTCGCATTAAACGTCATTTTTAAAAAATTTCAGATACCAACCATCATCGGCTACATCGTAACAGGTACGCTTATATCAGAATTTTTCAACCTAAAAAGCAATGATGAAATTTCTCATATCGCGGAATTTGGTATCGCGTTTTTGATGTTTACCATTGGGCTTGAGTTTAGCTTTAAACACTTAATGGGCATGAAAAAAGAGGTTTTTTTAAACGGCGGATTACAGGTTTGTTTAAGTGGCTTTATAATGGGTGTGATGCTTTATTATGCCCTTCACTTAAAAGACGAAACGGCACTTATTGCAGGTCTTGCGCTTGCACTCTCATCAACTGCGATCGTGCTAAAGACACTAAACGATAGTGGCGATGTAAGTAAAATTTACGGCAGAAAAGCACTTGGGATTTTACTATTTCAAGATATTGCAGTCATTCCTATTTTGCTTATGATAGATATGTTTAGCTCGCAAGATGCCTCGATAAATGAGCTTTTACTAAAGACATTTACAAGTGCGATTATTCTTATTGTTGTGCTATTTTTACTTGGTAAATATGTCATAAACTGGATATTTTATAAAGTCATTCAAACAAATTCGCAAGAGGTTTTTATAGCTACGATTTTATTTATGGTCGTTGGCTCTAGTACTTTGGCTCACTTTTTTGGCTTCTCATACTCTTTGGGTGCATTTTTAGCCGGTATGATGATGGCAGAGACGCAATATAAACACCAAATCGAAGTTGATCTTATTCCTTTTAGAGATTTGCTCTTAGGGCTATTTTTCATAACCGTTGGTATGCAGATAAATTTTGCTGTCGTTATATCAAATATCTGGCTTGTTCTAGGCCTAGTATTTAGTGTCATGGTTATAAAAGCGGTTGTTGTTTTTGCTATCTTAAACATCTACTTAAAGCGAAGAGTTGCTGCAAAAACTGCACTTAGTGTTTGTCAGATAGGCGAATTTGCACTAGCTGTTTTTGGACTAATGACTACTAGAAATTTACTTGATATACAAACAGCTCAAATTTTTATCGCAGCCTCAGTTGTGTCGATGTTTGCTACGCCTTTTATACTTAAAAAACTAGACGCAATAGCAGACCTCATAGAACGTGAGATCGTTGTTGAACCAAATGAAACCCTAAAGCCGCAAAAAATAAAAAATCACATCGTAGTCTTTGGCTATGAGAGACTTGGACAAGAAGTCGTTTTGAGACTAAAAGAGACAAAGCTTTTATATCTTGTGCTTGATAATGATATTAGTCTAGTTGAGCTTGGTAGGAGCCGCGGGGAAAATGTATTTTTAGGTAACGTTCTTCAAAGCCATACACTTGAAAATGCCTGCCTAAGCGATGCAGCCGCTGTTATTATAACCGTTAACAATGAGCAAAGAGTGGAGCTCATCGCGCAAAAGATAAAAGACTACGGCGTAAATACCCAAACTATAATAAAAATAAATGGCGAGGGCAATAAAGATATCTTTGGTGAGTTAGGTAAAAATTTCCACCTAATAAACGAAGAGCGCGTCATGGCAAAAACACTCGTACACGAGGCTCTTCAATGCAAAATCGATCATGATATAAGAGCGTAAAAGTATAAATTTATTCTAGAATTTTACGAGTTTATGTTCGGTTTTAAAATAATCTTTTAAAAATAACTTTTACAAGCAACGAGCAAGCCTAAGTCTCTAGGCTCTACTCATTTCTTAAAGTTTGAAGCACATTTACTTCTGTGGCTTTTTTAGCTGGATAGTAAGACGAGATAGCCACGATAAACACAGCTCCAACTACGATAAACACAAGATCGATCGTTGAGAGTTCAAGCGGTAGTTTGCTTGAGCCATAGACGTCAGCTGGCAGGTCTATGATGTTGAAATTTCCAAGTAAAAATAGTCCTAAAAAGCCAAGCGCTAAGCCAAATATAATGCCACCCCCGCCGATTACTAGCCCTTGATAAAAAAAGCTTCTTTTTATCTCGCCTTTGCTAGCACCAAGCGCTAAAAGCAAGGCGATCTCCTGCCTGCGGTTCATCACTGTCATTAGTAGCGAGCTTATGATATTTAGCGACGCTACAAGGATAATAAGCATCAAAACGATAAAAAGTGCCCTTTTTTCAAGTGCAAGCGCTGAGAAAAAGTTTCCATTTTGCTCCCACCAGCCAATGGCAACCGTGCCAGCTGGCAGGCCTTCACGCACTCTTTTAATATCATCAAATGGCTTACTTGAAAAGATATGAATCCCATCATAAACGCCTTTTGGATAGTCTAAAATTTTTCTTAATGCATCAACTGAAGTATATGAAAATGCCTTATCGTATGCGATTAGCCCAGATGTAAATGAGCCACCGATGTCAAAGCGCTTCATCTTTGGCGTTAGTGAAAAGCCAGCAGGATCAGCCTTTGTAAAGATAAGCGTTAGTTTTTCATCGCTTCTTAGTCTAAATTCATTTGCGATGCCACTTCCCACAAGTATCTCAAAACCATCTAGCTCTTTATCTTTTAAAGCTTCATTTACGACTGAGTTTATCTGCTTTTCATCTTTAAAATTTACGCCATAAACCAGTCCACCCTCAAGCGCATTTGCCGAGCGGTAAATGACCTGTGTGCTGATATATGGACTAAATTTAAGATCACTAAATTTAGCCTTTAGCTCATCAACAAAGTCATCATCAATAGAGCCTTTAAAGGCACTTTGAACGGTTATTGGATAGTTCATCGTAAAAAGTTTGCGCTCAAATTCTTTGTCAAATCCATTCATAATCGCCATCGCAACGATTAAGACCATAAGTCCGATGCTAACACCAAGAAAGGCGAGCAAGGCACTTAGAGTGATAAATGGCTGAGTTTTATCAAATCTTAAATATTTAAAAAGTAGGTACTTTGGTAAGCTTGTCATCAAATAGCCTTTAAAAGATTAAGGCGCTTTGGCGCCTTAAAAGTAGAAATTTTAAGCAAATATGCCTTTTTTAGGGCCACTTTTTCCGTGGCAATCTTTATATTTTTTACCGCTTCCACAAGGGCATGGAGCGTTTCTTGGTATCTTTTTTTCTGGTGTGAAATTTTCATCTCCACCTTGGTTGTTGTAGCTTAAATTTTCATTTTCAGCATTTTGACTAGCTTCAAGCATCATTTTAGCTTGTTCCTCTTGCTCCTCACGGCTCTTAAATCTTAGAACCTGAAGCGTCTTAACACTCTCACTTTTTAGCCTGCTAACTAGCTCCATAAAGAGGTTATAGCTCTCTTTTTTGTATTCAACAAGCGGATCTTTTTGATTATACCCTCTAAGGCCGATACCAGTTTTTAGGATATCCATTTGATAGAGGTGCTCTCTCCACGCATTATCAAGCACTTGAAGGTATAAAATTTTCTCTATCTCTTTTCTTTGCTCTTCATTTAGCACGCTCATTTTCTCGTTATACCTTACTTCAAAAATTTGTGCAAGCTTATCTATTAGCTCATCATACTCTAGGCCTTTTAGCTCGCTCTCGTCTATCTCTTCGCCACAATCTGCAAGGATGATAGAGCATAAATTTTTAATATCAAAGTCATCTTTCAAGCCGCCATGGAAAATTTCAGCCGTATCAAGTAAATTTGCAGCGTACTCTTTTCTATTTTGAGCTATCTTTTCGCTCATATCATAGTTTTTATCAAGTAGCTCGTCGCGGTATTTATAGATAGTCTTTCTTTGCTCATTTGCCACATCGTCATACTCAAGCAAGTGCTTTCTAGCCTCAAAGTGCAAGCTCTCGACTTTCTTTTGAGCATTTTCAACCGCTCTTGTCACCATGCGACTCTCGATACTCTCACCCTCGTCGATACCGAGTCTATCCATGATCGCCTTTATGCGGTCACTACCAAAAATTCTTAAAAGATTATCCTCTAAACTTAGATAAAATCTACTCATGCCAGGATCACCCTGACGTCCAGCACGGCCACGAAGCTGGTTATCTATCCTTCTACTCTCATGCCTTTCGGTGCCTATGATATATAGACCGCCTAAATTTCTAACCTCATCATCGATCCTAATGTCAACACCGCGTCCAGCCATGTTTGTAGCAATAGTCACAGCACCTTTTACACCAGCTTGAGCGATGATCTCGGCCTCTTTTTCGTGGTTTTTAGCATTTAGCACAGAGTGTGGGATGCCAACTTTTTTAAGCATCTCGTGAAGTACCTCACTGCGCTCGATACTTGCAGTTCCCACAAGTACTGGCTGACCTTTTTCGTGAGCTTTTTTAACTTCGTCAATAACTGCTTTAAATTTCTCATTTTGAGTTTTATAGATAAGATCGTTTTGATCTATCCTTTTAACTGGTAAATTTGTAGGAATCGAGATAACTTCGAGGTTATAAATTTGAGAAAACTCAGTGGCCTCAGTCTGAGCCGTACCAGTCATACCAGCAAGCTTTTTATACATCCTAAAGTAGTTCTGATAGGTTGTATCGGCTAACGTTTGGCTCTCTTCTTGGATTTTTACGCCCTCTTTTGCCTCAAGTGCTTGATGAAGCCCCTCGCTAAAGCGTCTGCCCTCGCTTAGACGTCCTGTAAATTCATCAACGATGACGACTTCGCCATCTTTTACGACGTAGTGCACGTCTTTTTCAAAGAGATTGTGCGCTTTTAGAGCTTGATCTAGGTGGTGACTTAGTATGGCATTTTCAAGGTTATATAAATTTTCAACACCAAATAACTTTTCAGCCTTGCTTATACCAGCTTCCGTGATCATTATAGTTCTATTTTTTTCATCTACTATAAAGTCTCCCGTTGGCTTTGAGCCTGGCACATTTGGATCAGCTGGAGTGCCTCTAGTAAGCTGTTTTGCGACCTGATCAGCTCTTATGTAGCCATCAAGCGTACGGTTTGTTGGGCCAGAGATTATAAGCGGTGTTCTAGCCTCATCTATCAAGATACTATCGACCTCGTCTACAATAACGAAGTTGTGGCCTCTTTGCACCTTTTGACCAGCTTCAAATTTCATGTTGTCACGAAGATAGTCAAAGCCAAATTCTGAGTTTGTGCCGTATGTTATGTCCGCGTTATACGCAGCTTGTCTTACGTTATCATCGTATCCGCCACTTAGTATCATATCAACGCTTAAGCCTAAAAAGTTATAAAGCTCGCCCATTTGCGTCGCGTCACGCTTTGCAAGGTAGTCGTTTACGGTTACTACATGCACACCCTTGCCACTCATCGCATTTAAGATAACTGGTAAAGTCGCTACCAAGGTCTTACCCTCGCCCGTTTTCATCTCAGCGATCCTGCCCTCGTTTAGCACCATACCGCCAATTAGCTGTACGTCAAAATGGCGCATCTTAAGCACCCTTTTGCTAGCCTCTCTAACGATCGCAAAAACATCATTTAAAATTTCATCTAAAGTGACTTTTTCTTCTACTACTTGGGCTTTTAGCTCATTAAATTTGATCTTAAGCTCATCATCGCTCATCTTCTCATAAGTAGGCTCTAGCGCATTTATCTGCGCCACACGTTTTATATATTTTTTGACTTCTCTATCGTTTTTGGTGCCAAAAATCTTTCTAAATACCGATGAAATCATTATTTTACCTTCCTAAATTTTTAAACTTTGGATCTTAGCATAGTTTAACTATTTATTTAATTAAACTGGGCTAGAATACGCCAAAAAAGGATAAAAAATGAGAAAATTTTTAGTTGCATCTCTCGTTGCAGTTTGCTCATTTGGTGCTGGCTTAAATTTTAAAAGCCTGCAAAGTGACTTTACGCAAACTGTATTTAGCGAAGGTAAAAGCATAAATTATAAGGGTAGATTTTACGCAAAAAACGACAATACCGCACTTTGGATATATGAAAGTCCAACGCCAAAGAGAATTTATTTTAACAAAGAGCGTGTGATCGTGATTGAGGATGAGCTTGAACAAGCTATCATTTCAAAGCTTGATGATACGCCAAATTTGACGCAGATTTTGGCTCATGCGGAGCAAATTCAACCAACACTTTACAAAGCGATATATGACGGAGTTGAGTACTTTATAACGATCAAAAACACGCTTCCAACGACGATTGACTATAAAGATAAACTTTCAAATAAAATAAAAATAACCCTAAGCAATCCAGTAAAAGATGCGCTCATACCACAAGAAACGCTAACTCCGGTTATCCCGCAAGGTTATGACATTGTAAATCAATAAATTTGGCTAGCTTTAGCCAAATTTACTCACTTCTCTCCAAAATCTTTTCCAAATTCCTGCACATTATTTAGATCAATAGGCTTTTGAACTACGTCATTTGGATCTGGCGAGATGATGATCTCATTGCCCTTTTTCTTCTTTTCTGGTTTTGTTACAATCTCTTCATTAACACTTGGATCGGAGCATAAATTTTGGCTTTTTATTGCTTTTATGATCTCACTTAGCTCAAGATTATTTATCACTTTTATATTTAAGATAAGTACATCATCTATATCAAGAGAGTGCTTTTTGGCTGCGTATTTTATGAAAAGCTCTTTAAATTTCTCTTTTCCCATTGAGGTTAGGATATCCTCCACATAAAAGCTACCAACTATTATGTTTAAAGCATCAAGCACATACGCTTCATTTTCTTCAACATCACGTCCGACAACTTCAAGGTTCATATTTATCTTTTTTGTTAAATTTTGTCCAGCTTTTGAGTAGATATCTGTTTGAAAATCTCTTACTTTTAGTACGTCTGCAAATGCAAAAACACAAAAAGTAAGGCTTAAAAATAGCTTTTTCATAAATTCTCCTTAATATGCAAAAATACGTTTTCTTGGTAAAATTTCTTAACTTCGTCGTCAATTTTAACCACTTTTCTTAAATGCTGCCTAAAATCACTTTTTTTATCATAAAAAAGTTTTAAATTTTTAGGACTTACTGCACGAGAAAGTGCGACGTAGAGTTGTCCTTTGGCAAAAATGTGGTTGATATTGCAAATGAGCGAGTTTATGCTCATTCCTTGAGATTTGTGGATGGTTAGGGCGTAAGCAAGCTTAAATGGAAACTGATAGAGCGATGCTTGTACATTTTCTTCGATCTCATCTTCGTTTAAATTTAATGAACTAAATATATAAGCGGCTTTTTCTATCTCGCAAATTTCGCCACTATCTTTTTTCACGATCACGCTTGAGATGATGCCATTTTCTTTTAAAATTTGCATGATCTTGCCTTGCTCGCCGTTATAGTACTCGCCCCATTTATTTGACGTAAAGATGATTTTTGCACCTATCTTCATCTCCAAATCTCTTGAGATATTTAGCGTATTTGCCCATTTTTCAAACTCTTTTTTATCTAAATTTTCATCCAAAATGCTCACATCTGAGTTTGAAATTTCAAGTGGCTCGTCAAGTTCCAAAAGCCTTTTTTGATTTAGCATTTCAGCCTCGGCATTTCTGCCAAAAAGCACACTCGTATCATCATCTGGCTCTATCTTGGTCACTCTCAAACTCTCTATATAGCTCATTATTTCATCATCTAGCTCGCCAACTCTAAGACGAGAGAGAATCTCATAAAATTTAAGATCGCTTGTACGTTTTGAGACGAGCAGCTCGACATTTGTAAATTTCATCTCCTCCCACGCACTGGAGTTAAAAGCGTATAAAAAATTAAAAAGCCTATTTTCGTTTTGCACCTTTTGCACTGGCGGAAGCTGATAAAAATCGCCCACTATAAGCACCCTACCTTTAAATTTGGAAGTAAGTAGTCGGTATCTTATCATCTCCATTAGATTTGAGCTCACCATTGAAATTTCATCAATTACAAGCAGATCACATGCATCAAGCATATTTCTTAGCTTGCTTAGTTTGTCTTTTTGATGATAGTCAAAGCGTCTTAGCTCCTCATAATCCTTGCAGTAGCCAAATTTAAAAAAGCTATGCAAGCTAACTCCTCCAAGGCTAACGGCACTTATGCCAGTTGAGCCAAGGATTATGACGTTTTTAAAATTTTCTTTGTAGTATCTGATGACAGAGGCAGTTAGATAGCTCTTGCCAACACCGCCACCGCCTGTTAAAAAGACGTTTGAGCGAGATAAAATTTCTAAAATTTGATCTTTCATCTACTCAAACATCTCTGGGCGATACTCAAAATGCATCGTATCAAAGTGCTTCCAGCGTCCACCCCAGATAAATTTATGTTTTTCAAAAACACGCACTATCTTTTCAGGGATGAGGTTTTGATAGCCATTGCTCCACTGCCAGTAGTGGCTCTTTTTTACATTTATATCGATCGCGATGCCGTAGCTGTGCGCACTCAAGCGGTTTGTACCAGCAATAACTCGCCACTTAAATGTCCCACCTGGATCTTTTAAATACTCAAGCAAACTCATATCATGTTTTACCATCTCATTTAGCTCATTGCTTACGTCTTGCAAGGCGGCTGCGGCTCCATTTTTAGAATTAAATTTCAAAGGCAAATTTAAAAAGTCCTTTAGCCAGATGACATTTACTAAATTTGCTTTTACCTCGCTCTCGCTTGAGCCATAAATTTTACCTAAAAACTCATAATTTCTACATCTGCCAGCATCACTTAGTACAGTGCTAAGCGGTGAAAATGCAGCGTAATCAAGCACATTCATATCCTCTATATCGGCCCCGGTGCTACACTCATCATCTTTTTGTTTAAAGTCATCATAGACAAATATTGTTCCATCACCGAATTTGACCAAATTATCCTCAACCTTAACACCATAAGCCCTTTGTAAAGCTGAAATTTTTCTAGCTTTATCGCTTATTACATTTTCTGGCTTTATCACATTTATAGAATCAACCTTTGAAATTAGCAAATTTGAGTTTTGTATGTCGCTTCTGTTTTGTCCGATGTTTAACGTAGTTACTGCCGTAGCACCGATTAACGCTCTGCCGTTATTTTCGGTTTTTAACCCCCAAGCATCATGCACCACATATATATCATCGCCCTTGTATCCAGCATAAAGCATGATATGTCCTGGCAGATGCACAAGCGTAAGATATGGCACACCTTTTTCTTTTATCTCTTTTGTCTTAGCGGCGTTACTAAGTCCTTTTAGATCAAATTTTTGTCCCATATTTGCTTGAGCTCTTGAGTTTCTGGGCAACCACACGCCAAAACTTGCCAGTAAATCTTTGGTAAAAAGCGAGCAATCCCTTAGCTTATCGACCCCACCCCAACCATAAGGCTGAGTAAGAAGAGAGCTAATAAGTGTTTTTAGATTTGAGTCATTAAATTTAAGAGGAAAAAGAGCGCCAACAGGCTTTGGCAACACAAATTCTCTCAAGAGATTTCTTACATAAATTTTACCGTAGTAGTTTTTACTATCCTGTGCAAAAACAGGCAGTATCGCTCCAACTCTTGAATAAAACAAGAAATTTCCGGCCTTATCATAAACTGGCATCTTGTCCGTTTTTATAGTCACAAAACTTGACTTTTGATAGGCATTTGCCTCATCGTCGCTTATAAATTTAATATCCTCGACCTTTACCCAGCCCCAAACCGCATCATCGCTAACAAATGCCCATGCTCTGTCTTTAGAAAGATGCGAGACAAAAAGTGGATGAGCGATGCTTAGGGTTGATTCTTGTAGATAATCAAACGGATAGCCCTCGCCTGGAGTTTGCGGATTTAAAAATATCGGCTCATCGGTTGGAAAATTTCTTAAAGCTGTGTTTGCCGAAGTTAAAGCATAAGCAGAGATACTTGAAAGAGCTGAAAAATTTGCATTGTCCTTTTGTGCGTCAAACCAGCTTTGAGGTATCTGTCTAAAATTTGAGCCAAAATACTTTCTCTTTTCGCTTGGCTTATATATATTAAATGCCCAAAAGACATCGTTTGGATTAAATTTTACGCCCCTTAATGTAAAAACCTTAAACCTTCTTTTTAAAATTTCTTCTTGGTCAAAGCTTGCACTTTGTATATTTTGCGGTAGCGACGAGGCATCTTGCTTCATTTCGAAATCAAGCAAACTAATGCGTTCATTTGGCTTATATACATTTTCATCTGGTAAAGAATTTTGCACACTTGGCTTTGGCTGGGTCTGTGAACATCCCAAAAACAAAGCAACACTAAATGCTAAAAATATACCCTTTTTCAACTCTTTTCCTTATCCTTAAAAATAGCTTCTACAATCAAAACAAAAATGTAAAACATCTTTTCATCGTTATTTTTACAAATTTGTTTCATAGTCTCATTCTCGCTTTTTACTTTTATGTCATTTGACCTTAAAATTTCTACAATATCAGAGTCAAATTTCTTTGAAAGATCGCCCACTTTTACATCATTTAGAGCGTTTAAAAACCTGGTTGTATTGCAATCCATCTGCACTGGCTTGTGATTTAATATATTTTTAAACTCAAGGCTTAGTTTCTTTAGCTTTTTCTTCTTAACATAACTATGAACGATCGTCAAAACAACCAAACTAAAGCCAAAGAAAATGTGTAAATTCAGCGAATTTTCGCTCATCTCCCCATTTAAGAAAAGAATGCCACTCATAAAAAGACCGATCACACAGATAAAAAGCAGCAACAAGATGATATATTTAAAAATCACCTCAAGTATAATGTTGTCTTTTAGCCTATCAAACATCAAGCCCTACTATCTCATCTTCGCTGTAAACTAAAATTTCATTTTCTTTTAACAGTTTTGCTGTGATGCCATCGCCTAAAATAAGCCTCTTACTAAAACTTCCGTCATAAATTTGCCCACTTCCACAACTTGGACTTTTTGATTTTAAAATAGCCTTTTTGCAACCATTTAGTTTGGCTATCTTTAGGCAAATTTCTGCTCCATTTTTGAAATTTTCACTCACATCTTTGCCTGAAAATTTACAAATAACCGCACCATTTTTTATCTCAGCCGGTTCCCTTGGCGTGCTAAGTCCACCGTAAACTTCAGGACAAACAAAAAGCAGATGAAATCTCTTTGAAATTTCATCTAAAATGGCTCTATCCAAGAGATTATTTTCGCCGTTAAATTTACAATTTATGCCGACCAGGCAAGCACTTATTAGGATTTTTTCTCTCAAAGCCCGGCTTCTTTTAAAAGTTCACCAGCATAAATTTCACGAAGTTTGCTTGAAATTTCTCCCACTTTTGCACCATTTATCGCTTTGCCGTCAGCATAGACGACTGGCAAAAGTATAAGCGTAGCAGCCGAGATAAAGACTTCATCAGCACTATAAACTTCATCCATGCTAAATTTTCGCTCCTCTATCTTAAGGCCAATATCTTTAGCAATCTTTAAAAGTCTCATGCGGCGAATTCCTGGCAAAATTTCATTTGAAAGTGGTTTGGTTATGAGTGTTTTATCCTTGATAATAAAAGCACTTGAGCTACAGCCCTCTGTAACAAAGCCATTTTCCACCATAAAGCCCTCATCTGCACCTTTTTTGTGAGCTTCATTTTTAGCGTAGCACTGAGCCAGAAGTGAGATAGACTTGATGTCACGCCTTTTCCACCTGATATCCTCGACACTCACGACTTTTATGCCAGTTTTTGCAGCAGGATTGTTTAAAATTTCACTCTCATAGCAAAAGATAAAGACACTTGGTGTTAAATTTTCTATGAAATAGAAATTTCTAAACGCCACGCCTCTTGTTACTTGCATGTAAATTCCGCCCTCTTTTAAGGCGTTTTTAGCGATTATCTCGTTTAAAATCGCTTCAAATTTTTCCTTTTCGTAGGGTAAGCTTATATCTATCTCGTTTAAGCTTCTTTCAAATCTTGACCAAAATCCATCTTTATCAACCATTTTTGAATTTATCACAGGCACAACCTCATAAATTCCATCACCAAATATAAATCCTCTATCAAAAGCACTAACTTTTGCCTCGTCTTTTTGCAAAAATTCTCCATTTAAAAAGACGGTTTGTAAAGCTTGATCTGCCATTTTTAGCTCCTTAAATTTTGGGCAAATTGTATCTAATTTTGTTTGAATTTATAGATTCTTAGATATAATGAGCCAAAATTTCAAAGGTAAAAAGTCTATAAAAAATGCAAGAAACTTTAAAAGATAGAATCATAAAAAACGTTTTTTTTGTTTCAAAACAGCCAGTCTTATTTAGGGATCTACTTGAAGCAAATACCCTTTTTAACGAAGGTATGCTAATAGATGGAGCAAAGCTAAATTTTAGATTTAACCATATTAAGCTCTATCAGATTTACGCACTTATCTGTTTTGTCATTTTATTTCCATTGTTAATCATCACGCATCATTTTTTAGCAAAAACTGATGCACACATATCGATAATAGCGACTGCTGTCGTTACTTCGGCCGTTTTCATTGGCTTTGATATGTTTAAAGTTTGGGCAAGAAGAGAGATAAGTCACGATCTTATCAAGAAAGCTTGGAGTGTGCATTTTCCTTATTTTAGCTATGAAAAATACTCAAGCAAGGTCGAAGAAATTTATAATACTGCTATAAAAAATGACATATCAAAAAAAGATTTAGAACAATATATATATGAAAAGCTAATCTCTCAAAAAGAAAGTAATTAGCAAGTTAAAATAGGCTTTTTTATTGAGCTAATTTTATTTTTGTGCAGTTATATACAAAATGGCTATATTATTTGCCAATATAATTGAATCGCAAAAATTTAGATGAGAATAAATAAAGCTTTAAATGTTTCGTTATTTCCATTGGCGCTCTTGCATATTGTTTAAAATTTGATTTTTATAACGTAAATTTTCAAGCTTTATATTAAGAGCTCTATTTTCCTCTAAAAGCATATCTCGCTTACCGCTAATTTCCGCTATATCTCTACTTATATAATAAATTTGATTTGCTATGTAAATTTTTGGCAAAAATATAGCTAGAGCTATAAAAACAGCTAAATAGACCATCACTAATGTCTTAAAGCTTAAATTTACCTCACGTTTTTGCTCCTCGTCGTGAAGCGTTAGTAGCTCTTCTTTTTCTTGCATTTTTATCCCTTTATCTTAAAAACCCGCAGTTTTGCGCTCTTGCTTCGTGAGTTTACCTTTAACTCATTTTGGCTTGCTGTTAGTGGCTTTTTGGTTAAAATTTCTCCTAGTTCGTGATTGTTTCCGCATTCACATCTATAGACGCCAGGTAGGCAGATACAGCTATTTGCCCATTTTTTAAAGCGCTCTTTTACGATCCTATCTTCAAGCGAGTGAAACGTAATAATTGCCACAAGACAATCTTTAAACCCACATTTTTCTATACTATCAAGTAAATTTGTTAGCTCATCTAGCTCACCATTTACCTCTATCCTGATGGCTTGAAAGGCAAGTATTGCAGGGCTAACTCCGCGCCCTTTTATCTGGGCTGTACCTATTAAATTTGCAAGCTCTTTTGCACTCGTTATCTTGCCTAAATTTCTAGCATTTATAATCTTGTTTGTAATCCCAACAGCATTTTTTAGCTCGCCATAATCTCTAAAAATTCTAACCAACTCATCAAAAGAGTATCCATTTACAACGTCATATGCGCTAAAATTTCGCTCTTTATCCATGCGCATATCAAGCGTGCTTGAGCCAAGACTAAAACCCCTATCATCTTTATCTATCTGAAGTGAGCTAACACCGATGTCAGCCAAAATTCCTCTAACATTTAAAATTTCTTCTTGACTTAGCTTGCTAGTCAATTCAGAGAAGTTACTTTTATAAATTTTAACCCTACTACCAAATGGCTCAAGTTTTTTTAGTGAAAAATTTATAGCTTCATTATCTCTATCACAGGCAATTAAATTTAAATTTTTATTTTGAGATAAAATGGCGCTAGAATGCCCAGCATATCCAAGCGTGCAATCTATAAAATTTCCATTTAAATTTTTAAAAAAAGATAGAACTTCATCAAGTAAAACACTGATATGTGGACTTTGCAACGCTGCCTCTTTATAGTAAATAGTGTGGAAAATTTATCGAAATTTTACTTAAAAAGCTATCATTACACAAAATTTTACATAAATTTTAAGATAGCTTAAATATAATCGCTTAAACGCAGGAGAAAAAATGGAGCTAGAACACTCAATAAATGAGATAAAAACGATATCACTTTCTATGTTTAGAAAGAATTTTTTTGGCGTCTTTCACGGCTCGATTTCGGCAAGAGTCGAAAAAAATCAATTTATAATCAATAAACAAAATGCCATTTTTGATAATTTAAAAGATGATGATTTGACACTTCTTTTATCAAAAAAAGACTATCGTTGGAATGAAGCTAGTCTTGATGCTGATATACACTTAAATATTTATAAAAATATAAATGAGGCAAGATTTGTTTGCTACGCGATGCCACCATACGCAACTGCCTACGCAATGAAACATGAAAAAATAGTACCGAAAGATTATTTTGGGTATATGAGATTTAATGAAATTTTAGTCTATGATCCAAAACAATATGACGACTGGTATGAGCGTGCAGAAACTGAAATTTATAGATATATGGTTGAAAAAAATACAAACATTATTATCGTTAAAGGATATGGCATTTACGCATACAGTAGAAGCCCTCAGCTTCTTGCAAAAGAGATAGCTTTGCTAGAAAATAGCTGCAAATTGCTTCATTTAACTAGTGGTTATAGCGATTATAGTATTTAAAAATTTTGCTAACAATACTAAAAAATTGTTAGCAAAATTCTTCACAAAGGTATTTTTAAAGCCCCTATTTTAAGCTTATTTAAGGCAATTTTATATAATATATCATACAAATTTCGTTAGTCTTTTAAAGGAAAATTTAATGTTGTCTTGGATGCAAAAACATAAAAAATACCTAGTTGTTACCATTTGGGTAAGTACAATAGCCTTTGTTGGAGCAGGCTTTGTAGGCTGGGGAGCATATGATTTAAACAGCAATCGAGCTACTTCGGTAGCAAAAGTAGGACACAGAAATATAAGCATTCAAGAACTGCAACAAAAATACGATAGTTTATATCAATACTATAATAATCTTTTTGATGGTAAATTAACGCAAGAAAAGGCCAATGAGTTAGGTTTACAAAATGCCGCACTTCAGGCTACAATTCAAGAGAATTTACTATTAAATTTTGCAGACGATATAGGTCTTAGTGTTAGTAAAGATGATATTTTAAAATATATAATCGCTGATCCAACATTTCAAAAAGATGGTACTTTTGATAAAAATTTATACTACGATATTTTAAGAAGAGCTAGAATAAATCCAACTGATTTTGAAGAAAATTTAAAACTAACAATACTACTTGATAAACTTAGAACTATTTTAAATTTACCAGCCAACAAAGAAGACATTGCAATGATGGAAGCAAGCTTTTTTATGCAAGACAAATTAGCAATACAGATAATAAATGCTAATCAAAGTGATATAAAAATAGATGAAAAAGAGCTAAAGGACCTTTGGGAAACAAATAAAAACAACTATATGACAAAGACTATATACGGTCTAGAAACATACTTTATAGAGTCAAATAAAAATGATGTAAATCAAACTACTTTGAGTGACTACTATAACGAAAATAAGGAGAGATACAAAGGCTCTGATGATAAAATCAAATCATTTGACGAAGTAAAGACTGAAGTTATCAAAGACTACAATATCGAGAAAAGCAAGACTGATGCTTTAAAAAAATATACCTCTATCAAAAAAGCTGAGCTTGCAACAAATGATTTTGTTAGTATAAATGAAGATAATGCAACATTCTCACTTGATGAAATAAAAGGGGCAAAAGTTGGTGAGGTTATAAAACCATTTACATATAAAGATGGATATTTAATAGTTAGAGTAAAAAGTATAACTCCTCCACAACCTATGAGTTTTGAACAAGCAAGAGCAATGGTACTTGAAATTTACAAAGATAAAAAGAAAAAAGAAAACTTAACAACCATAGCAAAAGAGTCTTTACAAAATTTCAAAGGTACTGATATAGGCTTTATCAGTAGAGATATAAATAGCTCTATCTCAGGACTAAATGAAAGTGAAACTAGAGCTTTTGTTTCTCAACTTTTTGAAACTAACAATAAAAAAGATTATGTTATATTAGAAGATAAGGCCGTTATATACGATATTTTGGAACAAAGGTTGCTTGTAGATAATATAGATAATAACTATAAGCAAATAACACAGCAAAACGTTACAATGCTTAAAAATAATGAGTTAATAAAAGATTTAACAAACAAACTTAAAAAATACTATGAAATTAAAGAATATATCAAAAGGTAATTTATCTTGAGTACAAAAATTTTAGGTATAGATATCGGCTCTTTCCAGATTTGTGCAGTAATAGCACAACATGATGAAAATGGTATTAAGATAATTGGAATTGGAACTGAAAAAACACAAGGAATAAGAAAAGGTGTTATAACTAATATTGAACAAGCTGCAAAGTCGATAAAAAATGCATTAATAGAAGCACAAAGAGTTGCAGGAACACGCTATGAAAAAGTCATAGTTTCTATTTCTGGTGCGTATACGAAAAGCGTTGACAGTAGTGGTGTAGTGAATATACCAAATCATGAAATAGGTATAAAAGAGATCGAACGTGCTATGCAAATGGCCGATCATACAGCTGATATACCTCATGAATATGAAAAATTACATGTTCTTCCTTATAATTTTAAAGTAGATGGACAAGAACATATCGAAGATCCAATAGGCATGAATGGTAGCAGGCTAGAAGTTCAAACACATATTGTTACAGTACAAAAGTCATCTATTAGCAACCTAAGAAAAGCCGTAAATTTAGCAGGTGTTCAACTAGATAACATAGTCCTTTCAGGATATGCTTCTGCGATAGCAACATTAACAAAAGATGAGAAAGAACTTGGTGCTGCACTTGTTGATATGGGTGGCGCTACTTGTAATCTTGTAGTACATTCTGGAAATTCTATAAGATACAATGAATTTTTACCTGTTGGCTCAGCAAATATTACAAATGATCTTTCTATGGCTCTGCATACACCTCTTCCAAAGGCAGAAGAGATAAAATTAGGCTATGGTACTTTAATAAATAAGTCAGTTGATCTAATAGAGCTTCCGATCCTTGGAGATGAAACAAAAAGTCATGAAGTTTCACTAGACATAATATCAAATGTTATATATGCCAGAGCAGAAGAAACCCTTATGGTACTTGCTAAGATGCTAGAAGATAGTGGCTATAAAGATAGCATTGGTGCTGGAATAATACTTACTGGCGGTATGACTAAGCTAGAAGGTATTAGAGATCTTGCATCTGCGATATTTGACAAAATGCCAGTTCGTATAGCAAAACCAAAAGAAATGGATGGATTATTTGAAATTTTAAGAGATCCAGCAAATTCTTGTGCTATAGGGCTTTGTTTGTATGGTGCTGGCAACTTTAGCCCATACGAAATTGATTCTGAGAAAAAAATGAGATACCAAGGGGAAATAGCCTCAAAACCGAAAGCAAATTTTAGAAATGTTTTTGTAGAAGAAGAAAACGTACAAAATTTTAGACAAGAGGTGCAGGATCCAAATGAAAAAGAGGATAGTTTTTCTGATAAAGATTTTGAATTAGAGATAGCAGATAAATCAAAAAATAAAGAAGAGCTTGCCAATATTGCAGATATTAGCAAACAAGAAAAAAAGCCAAATGCTTTTGCAAAATTTTGGTATAGTATTACACAATTATTTTAAGGAGAATTTCAAAAATGAGTAGCTTCACAGTAGAAGAAAATAAAAGCATCTATGGTGCAAAGATAAAGGTCGTAGGTGTAGGTGGAGGTGGTGGCAATATGGTCAACCACATAATAAGAGTTAATCCAAATTTAAATATAGATCTTATTGTTGCCAATACAGATGCTAAGGCCCTTGAAAATTCTCTTGCACATACGAAAATTCAACTAGGTGAGAAAACAACAAAAGGTCTAGGTGCAGGCATGAGACCTGAAATAGGAAAAGCTGCTGCTGAAGAGAGCTATGATGAAGTAAAAAGTGCACTTGAGACATCAGATATAGTTTTCATTGGTACAGGACTTGGTGGTGGGACTGGCACAGGTGCAGCTCCAGTAGTTGCTCAAGCTGCAAAAGATATTGGTGCACTAACAGTTGCAGTTGTTACTATGCCTTTTATGTTTGAAGGAAAAAAACGTAGAAAACTGGCTGATTGTGGCCTTGAAGAGCTCAGGAAAGAAAGCGATTCTATTGTTGTTATTCCAAACGATAAGCTCCTAACATTAATTGATAAAAATGCTGGCATAAAAGAAAGCTTTGAAATGGTCGATGAAGTACTTGCAAGAGCCGTTAATGGCATGAGTACGATCGTGCTTGATTCAGGAAAAAGCGACATAAATCTAGACTTTGCGGATGTTAGAACGATTATGAGCCATAGAGGACTAGCTTTAATGGGTGTTGGTGAAGCAAGTGGCGAAGATGCAGCGCAAGAAGCTATAAAAAATGCTATACAATCACCGCTTCTTGATAACATGACAATAAATGGTGCATTTGGTATTTTAGTTCATTTTAGAATAAGCCCTAGTTGCCCACTAGCTGATATCAATAATGCGATGAGTATTATTCATGAGGCAGCAGATGAAGATGCTGAAATTATATTTGGTACAACAACTGATGATAAAATAGAAGACAATAAAGTTGAAGTTACAATAATAGCAACAGGTTTTCAAAGCTCACAAAAAGAAGCTGAAAAAAAAGATGAAGCACAAACTTCCAATGCAAGCGATATCATAAAAAAAGAGCGTATATTAAGACTTAAAAAAGTTAGTGGTGGATATGATGAAGACTATATGTCACAGCTTGATGTACCATCATTTATGCGCCATCAAATGGACTAATAAAGAAAAACAAACTCCTTAAAATTTCTAGAGAGCTTTTGCTCTCTAGCTTATTAAAAATTTACAAACCTTTAAATCCAAAAACTTAAAAATTAAACTCCAAGTTGTGCTTTTACAAAATCGCTTGCCATTTGTATATTCCACTCAGGCTCCCAAACAAGGTCGATCTCACACTCTTTGACACCTTCTATATCAAGCACAGCAGTCTCTACCCAGCCAAGTATCATTTCGTGCAGTGGGCAAGATTTAGTTGAAAGTGTCATAGTAACTTTTGCTTTGCCATTTTCATCGCAGCTAGCATCATATATAAGCCCGAGCGAAACGATATCAAAGCCAACTTCTGGATCAACGATATTTGACAGTGCGTTATAAATTTTTTCTTTCATTTTTTATCCTTTAAAACCAGTAAATCTAAAAATATTTATTATATTTATCGATAGCAAAACTATACTAAGAGCTATAAAAATCATACCTGCTTGCACTAAAATTTCTAGTTCAAAGCAAGTTGAGAGAATATAGCAAAGAAGTGAGATAGTATTAAAAGCTATACCAAAATAAGCTATCTTTTTTAGTATCATGGCATCAAGAAGTGGCACTTTTACCTTTCCAACAAAAGGTGCTACGTAGTGATACCATATTAGAAATGGTGCGATCTTGTAAAGATGAGCTACGATAAAAGCAAATAAAAAGCCATATATTAAAAAATATGCAGCTAAATTTAATTTGTCTAAAGCTATAAAAACAGCAGCACCAAGCAAAGCCACCAACGAAAGCACTATATTTACATTCCAGTAATCATACGCCTTTCTAACGCGTTTTTTTAAAATATAAAGTGCTTGAACTATAAAAAGTAAAGCCGCCACACATATTGACAAAATAGACAAATTTTCATTAAAAGCTAGTAAGATACCACCCAAAACATAGCATGCTAGTGAGGCTTTACTAAGTGTAAATTTTAGATCATGAGCTAGTGCAAACATAGGCAAGAGTACACTAGCAGCTCCAAGTATCACAAGAAACACAAAACCTAGCACAAAATAAACGTGAAATTTTAGTGTCATCTCAAAATCAAGCATCAGCGTGCCACTAAGTATCATCAGCAAGCAAAAACCAAGCGTTATTCCAATTAGCAAAAAGATAGCTGAAACAAAAAGTGCAAAGGCCGCAAAGCTCTTTTTTTCATTATCCATGAAGCTTAATGCGTAAGTCGTAGCAAAAAAAGCAAGCGAGCAAAAAAGCAAAACTCCACTAATTTGTAAAATTTTAGCCTCAGCAAATAACATCCCGTAGCACATGCCCAGCAACGATAGACAAAAAATAACCAAATTTAAAATAGCACCTTTTGCTGTAAAAAACGGCTTTTCTAAGATGACTGAAGTTAGCTGATAGAGTGCTCCGATAATAATACTCATAACAAAGCCAACAAAAAATATATGCAAAAAACCAGCTGTATTTAGTGAGCTAATCGCATCAAAATCTGCATAAAAGAATGCCGGCACACTTAATGCCAAAAACAAAATTCCAGCAATAAAATATCCACCAACTAACTTAAATGGTGGTGCGTAAGTATTTAAAAGCATCTTAGTGACAAAGACTCGTATCTACGTCTTCTATATTTGCGCCGTCTTTTAGGCTAAAAATCATCTTTACAGCCCCACCATCTATATCTTCACGCTCTATATCAAAGCTCTTATCTATCTTTGGTATAAGACCAGCTGGAAATTTATGATTTAGCATCATAATTTTTGTATTTTTATCAGCAAATTTAATAGCGATTAATGCATTGACCATTGGCTCTGGCGGTACGCAAGGACGTGAGTCAAAGCCAACAAAATTTACGCCATTTTCATTAAATTTATAAAATGGCACGGTTGCACCATCGACACTAAACTGCTCCGCATTTTTGAAAAAATCGCTCATTTTTTCTCCTTTTAATTTTGGAGAATTATACTCTGATTAAACTTTTTAAACTATTGATTTGCTTCAACAAAAGCTATTTTACGTAAGGTATAAATTCCTCGTATCCAAGTCTAGCCATATCTTCAAGCGGTATAAATTTAAGGCTAGCACCATTTATGCAATATCTTAGCCCGCCCTTATCGCTTGGGCCATCATCAAAAACATGCCCGAGGTGCGCGTCACTATTTTGCGACTTAACTTCGACCCTTTTCATCATAAACGAGTTGTCCTCCTTATACGAAAGAGCTGTTGTCGTGATAGGCTTTGTAAAGCTTGGCCAGCCACATCCTGCATCAAATTTATCTGCACTTGAGAAAAGTGGCTTTCCACTCGTTATATCTACATAAATGCCTTTTTGATCAAATTTATCATACTCACTGCTAAATGGCCTCTCAGTCGCTGCTTCTTGCGTCACGGCATACTGCTCGCTACTTAAATTTTTCTTTAACTCATCTTTACTAAGTGGCTTAAATTTCGCCTCATCGTAAAGCGGTTTATCAGCTAAACCTAGATCGATATGACAGTATCCAAAAGGATTTTTATCAAGATAGTCTTGATGATACTCCTCACCTAAGACGAAATTTTTAAGTGGCGCTACCTCAACCACGATCTTATCTTTAAATTTCTTTTGCTCTATTTTCATAAAGCTCTCTATCGTTGGCAGATCACTTTCGCTCACATAGTAAATTCCGCTTCTATACTGCCTACCGACGTCATTGCCTTGTTTATTTAATGAGGTCGGGTCGATCACTCTAAAAAAATGAGCCAAAATTTCAGCCAAAGCGACTCTATTTTCGTCGTATTTTACATAAAGTGTCTCAGTATGATCGCTCTCATGAAGCTCGCGGTAGCTAGTATTTTCGCTCTTGCCATTTGCATAGCCTACCTTTGTATCCACTACGCCAAATATCTTTTTAAAATATCCCTGCATACCCCAAAAGCAACCGCCTGCTAGATAAATTTCTTTTAAATTTTGCCCTGCCATCGTCTGCTCCTTTATAGGCTCATCTTTTGCCATCAAATTTAGACCAAAAAACACTGCCGCCATTAAGATAAATTTTAAGATCTTTTTCATTCTATCTCCTTTCATTTTTGAAAGATTATACGAAAATTAAAGTTATAAAGTGTGAAGAAAGGGGCAAGCGCCCCTAAATTTTAGTGTAAAAAGTGTCTAACGCCAGTAAAGTATAGCGACATGCCATGCTCATCAGCAGCCTCTATCACCTCATCATCTCTAATGCTGCCGCCTGGCTCGATGACACATTTTACGCCGACCTTACTAGCGATATCGATACTATCTCTAAACGGAAAGAACGCCTCACTTGCAAGTACGCAACCGCTTAGATCGATCTTTAGCTCTTTTGCCTTTGCCACGGCTGCACGAGCAGCATCAACGCGGCTTGTCATACCCATGCCAATAGCTACCATTGCGCCATCTTTTACATAAACTACGCAGTTGCTCTTCGTTAGCGCAGCCACTTTCCACGCGATCTGAGCATCCTTTAGCTCGCTACCAGTTGCAAATTTCTTGCTCATTTGCTTCATATTTTCAAGCTCTTCGTCTTTTACATAGTCTCTTTCTTGAAATACAAATCCACCATCAACGTGCTTAAAGTCAAATTTATCATTTGAGCGAACTAAAAATTTATTGTCTTGAGTGAAAATTTTGATACGTTTTTTACTCTCAAATACTTTAAGCGCTGCTTCATCAACATTTGCAGCGATGATTACTTCAACGTAAATTTCATTTATCTTTTTAGCTAGCTCCTCATCAAGCGTACCATTTATCGCTACCACACCGCCATATGCTGATATCGGATCACATTTAAGCGCTGCCACGTAGCTTTCAAGCAAATTATCTTTTACTGCAAAGCCGCAAGGGTTAGCATGCTTGATGATAGCCACAGCTGGCGCGTCATCAAAGCTAGTTGCAAGCATCAATGCGCCGTTTATATCGGTCATATTATTAAAACTAGCCTCGCCTTTTAAGGCTCTAAAGTTGTTTGTAAAGAAATAATCAAACTCATAAAGTGCCCCTTTTTGGTGTGGATTTTCGCCGTATCTCGTGTCAAAAACCTTGCTTCCCACGATAAATCTAGCATCACCAAAACCGCTGTTAAATCTATCGTTCATATAGTTTGCAATCGTGCTGTCGTAAGCTGCTGTGTGCTCGAATGCCTTTATCATCAGCGATCTTCTAAACTCAAAATCATCACTTTTTTCTCTTAGGCGCTTTAAAATTTCATCATAATCAAGCACGTTTGTGACAATTAGCACATCTTTAAAATTTTTAGCCGCACTTCTTACCATAGCTGGGCCGCCGATGTCGATATTTTCGATGATTTCAGCAAAGTCATCTGTCCTAATCGTAGTCTCTTTAAACGGATATAAATTTACACAAACCAGGTCGATACCCTCGATGCCGTACTCCTTTGCCTGAGCCATGTGCGTAGCGTCGTCACGTTTGTGTAGGATGCCGCCATGTATCTTTGGATGAAGGGTCTTTACCCTGCCCTCAAACATCTCAGGTGACGCCGTAAATTCGCTAACTTCAGTCGCTTTGACACCATTTTCTTTTAAAAGCTTAAATGTACCGCCAGTTGAAAGTATCTGCCAGCCAAGCTCTTCTAGCCCCTTTGCAAACTCTACAATGCCCTCTTTATCGCTAACGCTAAGCAACGCTCTCATTTTTTCTCCTTTATTAAATTTTTTATCTTTTTGTTAAACACATACCTTTTACAAGCAAAAGCTGCCCCATTTTTATATCCTTTGCGATATTCTTTATCGATAAGGCTTCTAGCGTAACCATAACATTTGTAGCTACATCTATATAATAGTCTTTTCTCTCTATAAAGTTTTCACGCTTTTGACCAACAATATCAACGCTAAAGGCATAGCTTGAAATTTGATTGCCATCAAAATAACGTGCATCTAATACGCTTAAATTTACAGGTTCCTCTTTCTCAAGCGCCTCGCATATCGGCTTTTTCGAGCTAAATTTCATCACCTTTATGCCGCGATCATACGAAAAGATATACTCACTAATTTCATTTAATTTTTTTACTTGAACTGACATAATATCGCTCTTGTTGCCATCTTTATCGACAAATATTATGCTCACATTGCTATCTTTAACATCGTAGTTGCTGATAACCAACCTTTGATCTTGATAAAGCTCACTTTGTGTAAGCTTAAATTTTATCTCTTTTCCATCGACATTTATCACTTTAAAATCATTACAAAAGCCAGCCACCGCTAGCAGCAAAATAATAAATTTCTTCATCTAAACTCCAAATTTCTCTTTTAATCGCCCATAAGCCTCATTTATCTCTTGAAGCTTTTTGGTCGAGCTTTCTATCACTTCCTTGCTCTCGCCTCTACCCATCAAGATGTCAGGATGATACTGCCTAACAAGCTCTTTATAACGAAGCTTTACCTCATCAAAATTTGCACTCTTGCTAAGTCCTAAAACCTCAAATGGATCATTTTTTTCTATACCGGTATTAGAATTTGTCTTAAATCTTGAACTATAAAAATTATCAAATTTTAAGATGATCTCATCAAGTGTATCTTTGTCAATGCCAAATCCATAAGCGATATTTCGAATGACGGCTTGCTCACTTGCATTAAACTCACCATCAATATAGGCTAAATTTAGAAAAAATGTGAGTCTGGCGACACAAATATCGTAGTTTAGATTAAACGCACGCTTATAGTTTCTGGCGGTTTCGTAGGCGTTATCTACATTTTCTTTTTGACTGTTATAGACATCTTTTAGATACTCACGCACACCGCTAACGCCACTAACTTTTTTACTTAGATCATCAAGCACCTGACTAATGAGCCTAGCTTCTAACTCACCTACTCTACCGTCACTCTTAGCCACTTTTGCCAAGAGTGAGACTAAAAATTTGGCCTCATTTACGTTTGCTTGTTTTCTGCGGTTATTGCTTAACTGTACCTTTAGCAGCAAAAATATAGCACCGCCTAGTATCAATAAAAATAAGATACCAGACATGTTACCACAAGTGATAGATAGTATTTTTTATTTTGCCATTTACTAGCTCGTTTTTACGCCAAGAGCTCTCGTCATTCATCACGTTCCAGCGACGCTCTTCAGGACGATAAAACCAGTCCTTGTCTATCTGATAGTAAATTTGCTTGCCATTTGTTTCAATGATATTTGCGATATTGTTATCGTGGTAGCTATTTTCATCATAGTCAGTAAAAGCTCGCTGTCCCATCTCAGAGTAAAGTAGCGTTAGCTCTTGAAGCATTTCATTTAGGTCATCATCCATCTTTTTTACATGAAGGCCGATCTCGTGCGCCTCTCTAAAGAGGATTGGATATTCGTGAGCTGGGTAGTCGCCATTTAGCCTTTCAGAAATTTCTGCGATCTTTTTATCATCATCGATGTGGTACCTAAGAAGCTCAGTACAAATCTTAAGCGATAACGAGCTAGCACGGTCAACCGCACCAAAGACTAGCGGATGAATATACTCATAAAGCGAGTTATAAGGGTTTGTGTCGTTTGGCCTATCTTTATCTTGCTCTTTCCAAAGCTTGACCACACGACTAAGTTCGTCCATCGAAACGCTCACAAGCTCATTGCCTTTGTTTGTCGGACTAAGCTCGTGTTTGAGCGAGGTATCAACAGGCGTTAGATAGGCAAGTGGCCCCATAACTATCTCATTTGCACCAAGCGCCATCATAGTAGCAGCTGAGGCACAGTTTGCAGGTATTAAGGCTATTAAATTTTTGCAGTAATTTCTAAGCGTAGTAATGATCCTAAGAGCGGCAATACCACTTCCGCCGTCACTTTTTATAAAAAGATAAGCAGTATCTATCTTTTTACCCTTTAAAATTTCATACATAGCACTTGCATCGTTGCCGCAAACGCTACCAGCGTTTGAATTATAGTAAGTTATCAAAGTAGCGTTTAGTCTTTTTTCGATTGTTTTTATTAAATTTTGTGTCTTACTAAAAAGTACTGGCGGCTTTGCTACGCCTCGTTTTTCAACTTGTTCTGCTTCCTTTTGCTCATTTTCAGCCTCAGCGACCTTGCCCTTTTTCAAAGCCATTTTTTTAATCCTCTTTTCTAACGATTTTTGCAAACTCATTTAGATAAATTTCTCTTATCTCGTCCATGTTCTCATCAATATCATTTAGTTTAAATCTTCTGCCGCCACTAACGCCGATCTTTTCAAATTTGACACCAAATTTAGCAGCAAGCGCTTCAAATTTAGCCTCGTCTTTTACGCCCACAACTGCTCTTGAAAAGCTTTCATCAAAGATAAAATTTGACTCTTTAAATTTCGCCTCGCAGTTTATGCCGATGTTTGAGATGCTAGCCATTTTTGCTAGTGTAATAGCAAGACCGCCAACGCCTACGCTATTTGCAAACTCTAAAATTTGCTCTTTATTTGCTTCGATCACTAGGTCCCAAAGAGCTCGCTCAGCTTTATAATCAACCTCTTTTAGCTTGCCGCCGACCACATCAAATAGAGCCTTTGCGTAAAGTGAAGCTGCAAATTCTCCACTTGTCTCACCAAGTAGGTAAATCGCCCTACCCTCGCTTAAAAATGTGCTTTTTAGATTTAAGTTTGCATCCTCATTTACACCAACTGTGACGATGGCTGGAGTCGGATAGACGCTCACGCCGTCAGTGTCGTTATAAAGGCTCACGTTGCCGCTAACGACTGGTGTATTTAGCTCACGGCAAGCCTCTTTTATGCCTTCACATCCCTCTTTGAACTGCCACATAACCTCTGGATTTTGCGGATTACCGTAGTTTAGGCAGTCAGTAATTGCAAGTGGCACAGCACCACTCATCGCGACCTTTCTACCAGCTGCAGCGACAGCTCTTGCAGCACCAATTTTAGGATCAACGAAATTTGCTCTAGGATCGCACTGCGCAGCCATAGAGACGGCCTTTTTAGTGCCTTTTACTCTGATACTTGCAGCGCCTAAGTGACCTGGCTGTTTTATCGTATTTGTCTGGATATTTGCGTCGTATTGATCGTAGATGAAGCTTTTATTCAGCACTTCTGGCTCTTTTAAAAGCTTGAAAAATGCAGTTTTGTTATCAATATTGTTTGGAATTTTTAAATTTGCTATCTCATCAAGGTATTTTGGACGTGCGACTGGACGATCAAGCACCGGAGCTGCCTCGCTAAGTGGGCCGATAGGGATTTCGCCTGCAAGCTCACCGTGCCAGTAAAGCTGCATCACGCCGCTACTTGTGACCTCACCGATGATCTCAGCATCAAGGTCCCACTTTCTAAAAATTTCAAGCACCTTTTGCTCATAGCCTTTTTTGGCGCATATTAGCATACGCTCTTGAGACTCGCTTAGCATTAGCTCATAAGGCGTCATACCAACTTCGCGCATCGGCACGCGCTCTAAATACATCTTCATACCGCTACCGCTTCTGCCAGCCATCTCAAAGCTAGAGCTTGTAAGTCCTGCTGCGCCCATGTCTTGGATGCCGATGATGTAGTCTTTTTTAAAAAGCTCCAAGCAAGCTTCCATGAGCAGTTTCTCAGCAAATGGGTCGCCTACTTGCACCGTTGGGCGAAGTGATTTATTTTCGTCGTTAAAGCTATCGCTAGCCATCACAGCGCCGCCAAGTCCGTCCCTGCCAGTCTTTGAACCCACGTAAATGACTGGATTGCCCACACCTTCAGCCTTGCCGTAGAAAATTTCATCACTTTTGCAAAGCCCAAGTGCAAAGGCATTAATTAGGATATTGCCATTAAAGCTAGGATCAAACGTAGTTTCGCCGCCAACTGTTGGAATACCCATGCAGTTGCCGTAGTGTCCGATACCAGCCACGCTTCCTTTTAGTAAATATCTATGCTTTTTGGCTATCTCGCCATCGCCTCTTATCTCGCCAAAACGAAGTGAGTTCATGTTTGCAACGACTCTTGCACCCATCGTAAAGACATCTCTTAAAATTCCACCAACGCCGGTTGCAGCGCCTTGAAATGGCTCGATAAAGCTTGGATGGTTGTGACTCTCCATCTTAAATACAGCTGCGATCCCATCGCCAACGTCGATGACACCAGCATTTTCACCAGGTCCTTGAATAACCCAAGGTGCTTTTGTCGGAAAGCCGTTTAGGTATTTTTTACTTGATTTGTAGCTGCAGTGCTCGCTCCACATCGCGGAAAATATCCCAAGCTCGAGCAAATTGGGCTCCCTGCCTAGGATTTTAAGTATATTTTCGTATTCGTCGTCGCTGATTTTGTGCGCTTTTACGGTAGCTTTGTCCATTTTTAGCCTTTAAAAAATTTTGGTTGATTTTACTTAAATTTGCATAAAAAGATGATAAACCAAAGGAGCGAAAACAGAACAAATTTGACGAATAAAATAAGAGTCTAAACTTCATATAGCAAGCTAAAATGTTATATTTGTAGTTATTGATTCGGCTATAAATTCAACCGAAAAATTAGCATTTTTGCGGTACGGGTCTTGGTGAACGGCTCAAATTTTAGACAAATGCCAAATTTGAACTAGCTGTGGAAAATAAAAATTTAAGCATACTAGAACCCTAAATTTGACGCAAGAAAGTCCGATACTCCGTCAAATTCAGCAGGCGATTACCCGCCGCAAATGCCTACTTGCTCGGCATGCTATCGTAGCAAAGTATGTTTAGCAGGATGCGTCCTTGCTTTTTGAGGTCTTGCTCGATGACGTCTTGTCTAAATTTAGCAGAGGTCGCCTGCTCTTTAGTCTGGGCTAACTTGCTGCCGGGCAGGTGAAATTTAAAGTCTAAATTTTTTATCTCAAAGCCCTTGTTTCCGACTATCTTCGCGTCGATCACGGTAGCGAAAAACTCGTCAGACGCGCCCACATAGTAGTTCGTCACGCTTCTAGCGCTTATAGGTTCGCCGCCAAAAAACGCCTTACAAACGGGAGATTTTTGCGCACTATAAACCACGCTCTCAAGGATCCCGCCGCCAAATTCGTAAAACTTAAATTTCTTTGAGTTTTGTAGCTTTTTTATCTCGTCTTTATCGCTCAAATCTACATTTCTACCGCTATCTAGATCAATCACTATCAGGGTTTTTACGCCGTCGCCGCTTGCATAAACCCAGCCTAGATTTTGGCTCGCCGAGTCGCTCTCGCCAGGCGATTTCACCTCGGCCCCACCCTTATAGTCGCCGAATTTTTCCTCTTTTTTGCCGCCGCTCATCTCGTAGACCGTAGTCTCGGTTATAAATCCGATCTGCTGTATGCTAGCGTCGTTTTCCATATATGTACGCCACGCTCTCTCGCCGCCCATCTCGCCTGTAATGGCCGCGCAACCGCTAAACGCTAATGCCATAGCAGCCGCTGCCGCCGTCTTAAAAATCATCGTATTTTTCATTTTTATCCTCCTTGCTTCTCGCTCAAAGAGCAAATTTGATTAAGCCTCGGCTCATACCCGCGCAACTCGTTTTGGATTTTTTCCTCAAATTTAGGCGTTTTTTCGGCTACTTCTCGCGGACTGTCTGGATTTGTAAAATTTTCTATATGAGATTTTAAAAGTAGCGCGCCGCCTTTGGACGAAATTTTTGCCTGCGTTATAACGGCCGTAAAATACCGTTTTTCTAAATTTTGCGTATCATAGTAGCTAGATACGGATTTCACGCTAACGTCGCCGCCTTTTTTAAATGCCTCGCAAACCGAAATCGGCGCCTCAAAAACCGCTACCGTCGTCAAATTTGAGCTAAATTCATAAAATTTGATCCGCCGAGCGTCCCAAAGCTCGGTCACGCTCGCTTCGTCCTTTAGATCAAACTCCGCCTCGGTATCGGCATCTTTTAGCATAAACGCTCTATCTCCGCTTTTATGGACGGCCCCGAGCCTAAAAGGCAGCCTGCTGCCCTCTTTTTTAGTAAGAGCAAAGCCTGTAGTCTCGCCGTCTTCAGGCTGAGTACGAAAATCGCGCGAGAAAAACGCCGTCAAAAAGGCGACCTCCCTAACGGTACCATCAGTACCCAGATATCTCGTCCAGCCATCCTCCGGAACGTCGATATTTGAGACGTCGCGCTCGGCTTTGTTTGCGCTGCTAGTAATGCTCGCGCAACCGCTAAATGCCAAGGCTGCGACGGCTGCTAGAAATAATTTTTTCATCTCGCGCTCGCGTTTAAATTTGATAAAAAAGATCAGTTTTTAGGAGCGGCGCAAACGATGTTTGATAGGATTCGCTCCTGTTTTTTAGCGTCGGCGTCTATGACTTTACTCCTAAATTCCACAGATCGAGCCCGCGTCTGAGTGCTGGCCAGCTTGCCGTCGCTAACGAAAAATTTAAAGTCTAGATTTTTGATCTCGGCGCTTTTGCCCTTTTTCACTCCGATATCCATCAAAGTCGCGAAAAACTCGCTATTGTCGGCGCTTTCTTTATCGTAATAATTAGTCACCGCACGAGCTTTTACCGCCTTACCCGCCGCAAAACTCTCGCACACCGCACCCGAGTCCGAGCTAAAAACCACGCTCTCTAATATGCCGCCGCCAAACTGATAAAATTTGACCTTTCTAGCCCCTCTTAGAGTCGTAAGCTCGTTTTTATCGCGCATATTTATGTACTGGTAACCGAATTGCTCTTTATCGTTAAGCTCCAAAACTATAAAAGAAGTTCCGTTTTGCGCGTACATATCGCCCAGTTTCAGCGCCATATCGGCCCTTTTTACGATCGCCATACCGATGACGTCACCGTCTTTTAGCGCGTAAGTTTTGCTTAAATTTTCCGAGTAAAACGCGATATTGCCGAGGTTGCCGTCGTTTTCAAAATACTTACTCCACTTTGGTTCGGATGAGTCCGTACCCGTTAGTTTATCTTGCAAAGGCGCGCAACCGCTAAATAACGCCGCCAAAGCGACGACTGATAGAATTTTTTTCATTGTTTTCTCCTTTAAGATAAATTCGCTCACTTGCCCAGGCAAAAGCTGCTAAACATTTCGTCTAAAATTTCGCTTCTTTCAAACGGCTTCGTGATTGACGAGATTTGCTCTATCGCCGCATTTAGCTCATAAGCAAAAAGCTCGAGCTCAGACTCGACAAGCAAATTTAACGCTCTTTTTAAAGCTTCACTCGCCTCTTTGCAGCTTAAAATTTGGCGGTTTGAGCTTAGCATGATCTCGTCGGTGTCTTGCGTCTTGAGATATTCCTCGAGCTTTTTTAAAACTACACTCGTATCATTTTTTGCTGAAATTTTGATAGCACCCTCTAGCTCTATGTCAAATTTAAACGCCAGATCGCTTTTGTTTAAGATAAAAAAGGCTTTTTTGTTTGAGCTAGAAACGAGCCTAATTATCTCTTTATCTTGCTCGTCGCTTAGATTTGAGCCATCAAAAACAGCTAGGATTATGTCAGCTTCGTTTATAGCAGAAATAGAATAGTTTATACCGATTTGCTCGATCTTCCCAGCATCTTTTCTGATGCCAGCGGTATCTATTATACGAACTAGATGTGAGCCGATCTTGAAATTTTCTTCTATCCTGTCCCTAGTAGTGCCCGCTTCGTCGCTAACGATCGCCCTCTCGTATGCCAAAAATGAGTTTAAGATAGAGCTTTTGCCAACATTTGGCTTACCAACGATAGCGATCTTAAAGCCATCTATCAGTCCTCTTCTTTGCTCGCTAAGAGTTGCTATGCGCTCTAGTTTCTCGCTATTTTTTAAAAGCATCTGCTTGGTCTGCTCTAGTAAATTTGTAGGCAGATCATCATCAGCATAATCAATCATCGTCTCAACAAAGGCAAGAGTTTTGACCACTTCGCTTCTGATCTCACTAACAAATCTACTAAGATCGCCTTGCATCTGGCGGGTTAAAATTTTAGCAGCGATCTCGCTTTTTGAAGCGATGAGCCCTTGCATAGCCTCAGCCTTGGCTAGATCCATCTTGCCATTTAAAAATGCCCGCTTGCTAAACTCGCCTGGCATAGCAAGCCTTGCGCCAGCCTTTATTAGCTCGTTTAAAATTCTCTCGCTAACCATAACGCCGCCATGAGTTTGAAACTCGACGATATCCTCGCCAGTAAAGCTTGCAGGAGCTTTAAAATATATAACGATGCCCTCGTCTAAAATTTCATCATCAAGGGAGTAAATTTTAGCTAGTTTTGCGTATCTTGGCTCTAAATTTGAAAGTTTAAGGAGTTTTAAAGAGGTGGCCAGAGCGTCCTTGCCGCTAAGCCTTACGATAGAAACTGAGCCGATGCCATAAGCTGTGGCAAGGGCTGCAATGGTTTCACTCATTTTTTGAAAAAGTCATTTACAACGACAAATTTGCCGTCATTGCCGCTTTTTATGCCGACATATTTATCTGGAAATTTCTCGCGAAGTTTCTCAAGTGCGATCTTGACCAAAACCCCATCAAGTGGCTTTGTTTGAGCTCTGCCACTATTTTGCACACGCTCGATCACGCCATTTAGATATTGATCCATCATCGCTTCTTGATTTTGCAAAAATTGCGCGATTTCAAGGCGGATAGCAAGGTTGTATTTTGAGTTTAGCCAGTTATAAAGCATATAAGATATCGCTTTATATCTATAACCTTCTTTACCTATAAGTAGAGCCGCATCAGCTCCATCAAGCTCTACAAGCACCGTTTCATCGTCAAATTTGCTAACTTCAATTTTACTAATATCAAAACAACTTGCCTTAAAAAGACGGTTCATGCCCTCTTTGATCTCAGGTAAAATTTTATCAAAGTCGATTGTTGCTTTTTCTTTTTTTTCTTTTTGTAAAGCTTGAGCCGCACTCTCTTCATCAGTTTGATTAAAATTTTCAATAATAGAATTATCTAAAATATTTTTAGGAGCATTTTTACCAGCTTGTGACCCTTTTATTTCTTTTGGCTCATCAAGTCTCTTTATCACATATCCTGGTTCAGCTTCTTCTTCACTCTTTTGAGCAAACGCATCTTTAGCTAGAGCTTCATTTTTTTCACTTAAATTTGACTTTTCATTTTTATGTTCTTTTTGCTCAAATTTAGTTTCGCTTTTTTCATCTCTATGTTTTTTAGGGCCTCGCTTTTTATCACTATGATCGTGTTTTTTAGCTTGCTTTTTATCTTCTTTTATAGCCTCGTTCTCATCATTTTTTTTAACAAAATTTTTATCATTTTTTGGCTTGTGTTGTGGTTTTGGCTGATTTTCTAAATTTGCTTCAATGATTGCACTTCTTTTAAAAAATCCAAAAAAACCACTGCTTGGATGCTGTAAAACTTTTATATCAAGCTGAGTTACTGAGCAGTTAAGCTGCTCAGCTGCCTTTTGAAATGCCTCTTGAAGGGTATTCGCTTCTATTTTCATTAAGCCTTTACCTCCGTAGCTTTTTTATGTTTTTCAAAAAGTTTATTTACAAATACTTGCTGAACAACCGAGCAAACGTTATTCACAAACCAGTAAAGTGTAAGACCAGCTGGGAATGTCACGAAGAAAAATGTAAATATAAGAGGTAAAAATTTCATCACCTTTTCTTGCATAGGATCAGTAAATGTCGTTGGTGTAAGCTTTTGCTGTAAAAACATCGTTAGACCCATCAAAATAGGTAATACAAAATATGGATCCATTACCGAAAGATCGTGTATCCAAACTATCCAAGGAGCACCTTTTAGCTCGATTGCATTTAGTAAAACGCGGTAGATTGCAAAAAATACTGGAATTTGAAGCAAGATCGGCAAGCAGCCACCCATCGGATTTGCACCATGCTTTTTATAAAGCTCCATCATATGAACTTGCATTTTTTGCTTATCATCTTTATATTTTGTCTGAAGTTCTTTTACCTTTGGAGCAAGCTCTTTAAGCTTGTTCATGGATAACATACCCTTATATGTAAGTGGGAATAAAACTATCCTTATAACAAGCGTTAGCACAACTATCGCCCAACCCCAGTTGCCAATGTAGTCATGTAAGAAATTCAAAAATGCAAACATCGGTTTTGCTATAAATGTAAACCAGCCATACTCAATAACATCATTTAGTCTCTCATCCATTGAGCTTAAAATTTTATGCTCTTTTGGCCCGATATATGCACCTAATTTTAAATTATCATTTGCCTTTACAAAAAGAATAGGATTATTACTAGCATCTTTGTCTACGGCTACTTCAAATGGCTTTTCAAATGAGTAAAATAGAGTTGTATAGTATCTATCAGATGCGGCCGCTATTGTGGTATTTGCATAGTTTTTAACCTCTTTAGCGTCACCATCTTCTATGATGTTTAGGCTATCATCCGTGTTTCTAAGCATCACGCCGTGAACCGTATAGCTATCTACTGCGATGTTTGGCCTAAAGCCAGGAGTGATGAAATAATCAACACTTTTACTTAAATTTACTTCAACTTCATATCTACCATTTGGGTAAAATTTGATATTTTTTGTAATCGTAACGCCATCTAAAATTTGAGTAAGTTTTATAGTTTTAGGCTCGCTGCTGGCATCTATCTCACTAGCGTCACTACTATATGCAACCTTAAAAGCATCGGCATTTAGCGTGTTATCGTTAAATCTAAGCTCAAGTGGCAATGGATTTTGCGAAACAAGCTCGATTTTGTTACCATCTTCTGCTTTGTACTTATCTTCAGTTAGATAGAATTTTGAAATTCTTCCTAGCTTATCTATTTTTGCTTCGTAGCTTTGACCTTTGATCGTAGTGATTATCTCATTTGAAGCTAAATTTTCATTTGATTTTGGTGTATTTTGATTTATATTTGGAGCTTTATTTTGATCTATTGTTTGAGACATTATAGTTTGGTTTTGTTCAGGCATCACTCTTTTTGGCATAAAAAAATCATACACTATAAAAAAAACAATAGATAAAAGTGCTGCAAGAAGCAACCTTTTTTGCATAGACATCTGTTCCATTTTAATTTTTTTCCTTTAATTTATCTAATACTTTTACGACATAAAATTTACTATTCTGACAAGGGACAAACCAAAAATTTATATTTTTGGTATCACTTTTTTGAGATATAAAACATAAGTTAAATTTTTTGTAGATGATTGGGTAATTGATACCGCCTTTGAAAAGTTGATTGCATCTTAAAATTCGCATAAATGTTGCAAAAAAAGCAGAAAAAAAACTATTTGTTTGAAATTCCCAAATCGCGTATTGTGAACAAGTCGGGTAATAGCGACAGCTTTTTGGTAGAAGTATGGAAATATATTTTTGATAAAAAGCGATAGCTTTAATCGCAATTTTTTTCATTTTAAACATCCCATTTTTTTTGTAGACCAACTTAAATTTTTACAAATTTTTTCAAATGAAATCTCTGTAATTCCATTTTTTGCGATCATAATATATGTGCCATCTTTTAATTCACTAGAAATGTTAAAAAAAGCGGCTCTCAAAAGTCTTTTTGCTCTATTTCTAACTACCGCTTTTCCTACTTTTTTACTAGCAACTACTGCTATTTTTTTTTCATTTGTTGGTTTATAAAAAATAATGCAAGCATCACAATGCCACTTGCTAGCCTCTTTATAAACTTGAGAGAATTCTTTTGAGCCGCTTAACGACTCAAAACCAGCTAAGCAGCCAATCTTTTTCTACCTTTGGCACGTCTAGCGTTTATTACCTTTCGTCCATTTTTAGTTTTCATTCTTAAGCGAAAGCCGTGAGTGCGTTTTTTAGGGGTTTTATGAGGTTGATAAGTCCTTTTCATTTCTATCCTTAAAGTTAATGTAAAAAGTGGGATTTTATCAAAGCAATACTTAAATTCCTTTGAATGACTTAGCTTAAAAAGCCATAACTCAAACTTTAAGCAAATCAAGTTATAATCCAAAAATGAATTTTAATAAAGACAATAGGCTTTTAAAAAAATTATTTTTCTTAAAACTAATTGGTTATAAGTTTATTGATAAAAATTTTCTTAGTCTAAGCAATTATCATGATTACAACAATATTGATGAGCTAAACCGCGAAGTAAAAAAATGTTCTCTTTGTTCTTTGCGAAACAGCTCAAAAGGCGTAACAGCCGGTATCGGCAATGAAAATAGCAAAATCATGTTTATATTATTTTCTAAAAAAAATGATTCTTATGAAAATAACAGTAAAAAATTTTTAGAAAATGCCATAAAAAATAGTTTAAATTTAGATATAAAAGAAATTTATATAAGTTCTCTACTTCGGTGTGAAATTTCACAAAATGATGATAAAAGTCCGATTTTAAGCCGTTCTATTGAACTTTGTCGTCCTTATTTGTTTGAAGAGATTAGGCTGATAAAGCCAAAGATAATCGTGACTTTAGGAGAGAAAGCCTTTATGCATTTATATCCAAATTTATTGCTAAAAGGCGGATTTGCAAGCATAAGAGGTAGTATTTTAAAAAATGAAAATAGCCTTATTTTGCCAACGTTTTCGCCAGAGTGGATCAGCAAAAATCCTAGTTTTGAAAATATTTTTATAGATGATTTAAGAAAGATCAAAGGAGTGATATGAGAAAAATTTTACTTTTTTTAGCCATTTTTTCGACTATTTTTGCATCGCAAGATGAGATAAATTTTGAGAGTAATGTTACAAAAAACCAAAGTCTATCAAGCATACCTCCAGCAAAGATTACTTATATAAATTTAGAACCAGAATTTTGTGATAATGCCTGCCTAAATGAGCTTATCAAGGCTGATTTACTGGCTAGTTTTATGGCTAGATTTGAGCCAGCAAAAATAGACGATAACACTCTTTTGGAGCTTTATATCTCTCTTGGCGGTGAAGCTATTTTAAAAGTTAATAAAAGCGGCAAAATCGCTGTAATCATCCCACAAAAGATTATAAAATCTTATGCAAATGTTGTATCAAATGCGGTCTTAAGCTATGTCTTAAAGCAAGACGCAGATATTGAGATCAAATTTATAAATAGCAACGATGAAAGCCCACAAAGTCTTACAAATGCTATGCAAACGGCTAGAGCCCAAGGCTTTAATTATTTTATCGCAGCCCTTACATCAAATGGTGCAAACATTATAAATTCGCTAGTTCTATCAAATGAGCTTATCTACATTCCAAGCGTTCATAGCTCCTTTATCATAAATCCAAAGCCAAATTTGATCTTTGGTGGCATTGATTATAAAGAGCAAATTTCAGCTTTGCTAGCTTACTCGAACGAAAAAATAGTTGCATTTGATGATGGTAGTTCATTAGGGCAAAAGCTAAATGAATATGTCCGCATGCAAAGTAGCGATTATCATGAAGCCTCTATTGTAGGCAAAGATATAAATTTAAACGACACTTTAAGTAAAAAATCCAAGTTTGATAATGCAAGTATATTTTTAAACATCCCAATCGTCAAAACTTCTCTTGTAGCAACGCAGATGAGAGGCTTTGAAATAAAGCCATACGCACTTTTAAGCACGCAGATAAATTTTTTACCAAATATCTTTAATGCCATCGCGCAAAGAGATAGACAAAATCTTTTCATCGCAAACTCACTAAATCCTATTAACGACTTATTTTTGGGGCTTGGTGATCTTTTTGATGTAGATTTTAGATATTCGCAAATCGGCTATTCAAGTGCTTTTGGTGCCGAGTATATATATACAAATTTTATAGATAAAAGTGCTGATAGAATTTTTACCGAAAGAGTTGAAAACTCTCAAGTCTTATATGGAGTTAAAATTTATAACGCAAAAGGCGACTACTTTGACGAAGCAAATCAAGATATTTTGCTCGATCAAAATAGCTCAATGTAAAAGCACAAAGTGGCTAAAGTTAAATTTTTAAACTTAGCCACGATCTAAAATTTAGAATTCTCCAAAAATTTCTTTATCTCGTCATTTATCTTAGCAAGCTTCTCTTCTTTCATAAAGGCTAACGTAATCGTCGCTCTAAAAAGTAGCTTTTCGGCATTTTTGTCATCAAATTTATAAATTTCTTGCTCCAAAACAAGACTAGCTTTTTTAAGCTCTAAAATTTTGGTTCTAACAAATACTTCATCGCCAAGTACAGCAGAAGCTATAAATTTAGCCTCTAGCGACGAAACTACAAAGTATCCGTTCTCTTTTGTAAAATTTAATCCAGCCTTAAAAAATGCTTCACTTCTGGCTCGCTCGCAAAATTTTATGTAGTTTGTATGGTAGACTATGCCACCAGCATCAGTATCTTCGTAGTAGATTCGTATTTTCATTACATTTAATCTCCGGATTCAAAATTTACTGTAAGCTCAATTATTCTTGTAAGCTTTTTTATTTCTTTAACAATTGATAACTTTGAGATAAATTTCATTTTTTCATACCTTCTAATCTCTAAAGATAGCCTTGGAAAAATTTTGCTCATCAAAGTTTCATTTGCCTGAAAATAAAATTTTCTTTTCATTTTGTCCCTATTTAATACAATATAAAATACTCTTTCATTATTGCCATCAAAACTATCGTTATCAAAATATATTCTACAATCTGCTACGTTTGTTTCAAAAAAAAGCTCATCAGGGAATTCGTCTTTGCTTATAAGATTTATCAAGGCTCCTTTGTCATTTGTAGCAAATAAAAAAGTATTTATTTCTGGAATTACATTATGGAAAAAATATTTATTTAACAATTCATTGTGCACATCAATGTATGCTTTACCTTGAGTTAAATAGCTTTGAATATCTACTTTTACTTCATTAAAGTCGCAATCGTTTTGTTCTATAGTATCAACTATATTGTTTATTGTTTGCAACATATTATTTAAGATAGGCAGCCTAGAGTGAGATACTATATTTATACCTTGTGCCCAAGCTAAATTAACAGCCTCTTTGTCAAAGTCGCTTGCAGAGAATATTACAGGGACATCCAAAAATCTATACTTATTGTCTTTTTGAGAGGATATGTAGTTTTCAGATATATCTTTATATGCTCCTATATATTCTCTAATAAAAGATTTATCTACTTTTTTATCCCAAAATTTACACTCCGCTAGTAGCCTTATCGGAAAAACAAAGGGTATATTTCTGGAGTAAATTCCCACAAAATCAATTTGATGATTAGTTCCTCTGCCTTTTATCTCTCCATTTTTAGTTACTATGTTGCCATTTAAAATACCAGGGCAACCTTTTCCACATTTTACAAATCCATTTTGTTGTAACCAATATGAAATAAAAATTTCATATAGATATCCACGCATTTGACCTTTTGTCATACTATAACTCTTGTGCTGTTTTTTTGCAACAATCATAACACCTTATTCTTTAATTTATTTTTTTGTGTTTTAATAAAGATTTATTTACCTATTTATTACCTCTATACTATATGTTAATGGCTTCAAATTTATTTGATTTCTTTAAAAAACATACATCGTTTAACTTTAAACAAATTCTCATAATTAATACAATTATTAGCACACATTTAGTTTTTTATAAAAAGCTATTACATTAGAAAATTTATAAATTTTAAGTCAAAATAATAGGAAGTCCCAAAACGCAACGAACAAATTTGTCTTTTAAAAAATGAATTTATCCCTTGCGCGTCTTTCTCGTCGGCAGACCACACTTGGCGCCGCGAGTTATCATCAAGGATTGATCGTAAAATAAAATAAGCACCACCGAAACGCCTACGCCTAGCGCTAGCGAGACCGTAGTAGTCGTGATCGCGTTATCGAAAAATATAATTAGATATTCGTTTTTCTTAGCGATATTAGGCTCGTTTAGAAACGAAAATAGCGCCAAAATGCCCTTATACGCGTAAACTCCGGGCACCATCGGCAAAAGCGCCGGAAACGCGATGATCTCGGCGGGCACTTTGAGCCGTTTGGCAAAGAGCATACCTAAAATCCCGCTTAAAAACGAGACGATAAGCGTGGCGACGCTGATGTTAAAAAATCCCATCTGCATGATCCAAAAGCGGCTAGCGTGCGCAAATGCCGCAAGCAGCGCGCAATATGCGAGGGTTCTTTTAGGCGGAGAGCTAGCGTAGGCAAAGCCAAGCCCCGCCACCGCGGCAAAAGCGCCGTCTATAAGAGTCGCGGTCAAAAGCTCAAACATGTAAAATCTCCGCGTTGCTAAGCGAGAGCGTAATATAGACGCCCACCGCGATGCAAAGTATCAAGATACCCGTACTCACGGCTCTGCTGATGCCTACAAGCGTGTTGTCGTTTAGGATATCAAAGACCGAGTTTATGAGAAAAACGCCCGGCATCAAAAAGAGTATCGACGAGCCGATCGCGACGTCGCTAGTGTGCGTAAAGCCGTAAAATACGCCAAGATAAGCGATAAAAGAGACGACGAACGAGACCAAAACGTATTGGATTTTTAAATTTACGCCCATTTTAGCAAGCGCGAATTTAAGGCTATATCCAACAAGCGTCGCGAAAAATACGCATACGACCGAGCCCGCATCTCCGCCAAAAAGCCTGCAAAACGCCGCATTTGCAAGGCTTATTAAAATAAGCGAGCTTGCAAATTTATTCGCCCCGATGCGCATGACGCCCTCAAACTGCTCTTTAGCCTCGTCTAAGCTTAAATTTTCATCCAAAATCCGCCAGCTAAGCGACGAAAGCTCGGAAATGCGATTAAAGCTCACATGACCAAACGGGATCTTTTTTACGTAAGTTCGGCGCAGGGAGTTGTCGGCCGAGTCCATGACGCTAATCGTAAAATACTTCACAAAAATCGTCACGCTAACGTCGTAGCCGTAGTGTTTAGCTATGCGATCTACGCACTTTTCTACGCGTGCGGTGTAGGTACCAGCGCTCACCATCGCACTCGTGTATTCGGCTAGAAAATTTGTTAAGACTTGAATATCAGGCTTTGAGTTCATTTTGACTAATCTTAAATTTCACAAAAAATAAAATGATTTGCAAAACAAGCATGATTTTCATCACATATTCACTCGCACTATGCATTTTGGCAAATTCAGCCGTCTGTGTCGCGTCAACACCCAAATTTTGAGCGTAAACTATAAAAGGCGTAAAGAAAAATACAAAGCTCAAAGCTAAAGCCAAATTTAAAAAAGCAAGCATTAACATGCTAAATTTTAGTGAAAAAATAAGCTTTTTTCTAAGATCAAATAGCTCGCTAATCATTATAACTATGCTTATAAAAAGCAAAATATAATTAAATTTCAAAAATATCTTTGTCATCATTTGACCGCTCATAAAATGCGTAAGTACGCCATCTCCTATGATGCTTTGTGGGAAAAATATGACTGGCGCCACCAAGATACCAAGCGTTAGCTCAGCTCCTATAAGTACTGCCAAAAGCAAAAAATAAACTCCTCTCAAATTCTCTCCTTTATATTTTTAACTTCGCGCTAAAGCCTCTATCAAAGCCAGCCAAATCTTTGTAAAAACTATACTCAAAACCATTGGCCTCTAAGAATTTTTGCATACTTGCTTTTTGATCGTACCCCATCTCACAAGCAACGTTTTTGATATTACGATCTTTGGCTATGAGAATAATATCTTTTAAAATTTCATCTCCTACTTCGCCTCCAAAGAGCGCACTTTCTGGCTCATTTAGTACAAATTTACTAAGTTTATAGCTTCTTGCAATATATGGCGGATTTGAAACCAAAATATCAATATCTTCTAAAATTTCATCCACATAAGAGCAGTTTAAAAATTTGATCCTCCCGCCTACATCAAATTTATCTGCATTTTTTTTTGCAAGTATCAAAGCTTTTTCATTGATATCTGTCGCTACAATATTTGCCTTTGTTTTTAGAGCCAGCATGATACTAATAATGCCGCTTCCTATGCCTATTTCTGCGATCTTTGGTTCATTATATTCGCGTGAAATTTCTATTACTTTATCCACTAAAATTTCTGTTTCAGGTCTTGGGATCAGCACTCCGCTTTCCACGTAAAAATCAAGCCCATAAAAGCTAGCTTTACCAGTTATATATTCAAGAGGCTCATAGTTTTCATACCTTTTAACTAGAGCAAAATAGCTGCTCTCATCAAATTCATTTTTTTGATTTAAAAATATCCATTCAATGCTTACATCAAGATAGTTCATAAGCAAAATTTTAGCCACTCTGCTTGGATTTTGACAAAGTGAGCTTAGCCTTAAACTAGCCTCTTTAAGAGCCTCTTCAATTTTCATTTTCTAGCTCATTTATACGCTCAAAAAGGCTTGGGTGCGAATGATAAACGAACGCATAGAGAGGATGAGCCTTTGGAAAGGCCTTGTTTTCGGAGCCTAGCTTTTTTAGCGCGCTTATCATGTCGGCTTTGTTTGAGACCTCGCCAGCGAATCTATCGGCGCCAAATTCGTTCGCGCGGCTAAAATACGAGCTCACCGGCGAAAATAAAAATCCGAAAATCGGCGAGAAAAGCAGTAAAAATACGATCGTTCCGCCGCCTCCGCTATGAAGCCCAAGCGCTTGATACGCCGCGTCAGGGATATTGCCGAATATCAAAAACATCGCAAAAAGCATAACCGCGCTTAGAGCGATCATTTTTAGGATATCTTTGTGCTTAAAGTGTCCCAGCTCGTGCCCCAAAACGGCGATTATCTCATCTAAACTTAGTTTTTTAACGAGCGTGTCGAAAAGCACCACGCGTTTAGTCGCGCCAAGGCCACCGAAATAGGCGTTTAAGCGGTTGTCGCGCTTGCTGGCGTCTATCGTGAAAACGCCGCTACTTTTAAACCCGCACTGCGCTAAAAGCCCTTCTATACGGCTTTTTAGCTCACCCTCTTCTAGCGGTTGCATTTTGTTAAAGATAGGCGCGATGAGCGTCGGGTAGATGAGATTTATAACAAGCGCGACGGCAAAGCTAAGCAAAAACGCCCAAAACCACCAAAAATCGCCCAAAAATCTAATGCAAAGCAGCACCAGCCACACAAACAGCGTGCCAAACACTAGCGTTAGCGCGAGCGTTTTAAGCAGGTCAAGCGCGAAAATTTTAGGCGTAACGTTTGAAAAGCCGAGCTTTTTATCTTTGACAAAGGTTTCGTAGATGTTTAGCGGCAGTTCTAACAGCGACGAAACGAGCAAAAATACCATAACCATAAAGACGTTATCGCCTATATCTCCCGTTTTATAGGCATGCCCCGATATCGCGCCAAGCCCCCAGCACGCCCACATCATAAATATCGCGGCGTGATAAAGTAGGCCTGCTATCTCAAATTTTTGATTAGTTATTGCTGCGGCAGCGGCGGTTTCATACTCCCCCTGCTCTAGCACGACAGCTGGCTTTTTGGCCTCTGCGCGTATAAAATTTATCTGCAAAATCGCCAAAATCGCCTTTGCGGCGACGTAAAAAAAGTAAATACCGAGTAAAAAATAAAACATATTTTTACGCCCTATTTTAAAAAATTATCGTAAAACGAGCTGATAAAAAGCACCAAAATGATAAACGGCACGACGAATTTAATATACCAAAACCAGACATTTATTAGTTTTGCATGTTTTTCACTACCTTGCAAAATTTCTTTTTTTGCATCGTCTTTTAGCACCCAACCTACGAATATTGCACAACCAAATGAAGTAAATACAAAAAATATCGTTGCGCTTATTGCATCATATGCATCAAAAATATTCTTACCAAAAATACTTACATGACTTAGTATATTTGTGGCCATCAGCGAAGGTAAATTTCCTAAAATAAATATACCGCCAAGGACTAAAAATATTGCCTTTTTGCGTTTTATCTTAAATTTTTCTTGAAGTGTCGTGATTATTACTTCATATATTGGTAGTGATGTCGTAAGTGCAGCGATCATTAATAGTGTAAAAAACGCAACCGCGAAAAAACCACCAAATGGCATGTGAGAAAAAACGATTGGCAAACTCTTAAACACAAGGCTTGGGCCGCTATCTGGCGATACGCCATAGCTAAAAAGAGAAGGGAATATCATAAAGCCTGCAAGCACAGCGATTACCGTATTTAAAATGCCTGTAATGATAGAAATTTTAACCAAACCCTCATCCTTTTTCACAAAGCTAGAAAGCGTGATCATCACACCAAACCCAAGTGAAAGCGCAAAAAAGACTTGCCCCAAAACATCAACGAAAAGCTTTAAGTTTATCTTTGAAAAATTAGGCGTTAAGTAAAATTTTACGCCTTCTATTGCACCATCAAGTGTGATATTTTTAGCAATCATAATAAGCATTAAAATAAAAAGTAGTGGCATTAAAAATTTCGCTGATCGCTCGATACCACCGACCGCACCCTGCACCAAAATAGCGTAATTAACCAGCACAAAAACAAGAGTCGCAAAGCTGATAGCAAGTGGATTGCTTACGATATTTTGCTCATAAAACGCACTTGTCTCCTCAAAACTAACCACATGCGAGAGATCAAGCAAACCAAATGAAATTTGGGCAATGTAGTTTAACACCCAGCCACCAATAACCATGTAGTAAGCCATAATGCCAAATGCACCAACAAGCCCCATCCAGCCAACGATCTGCCACTTTTTGCTGATCTTTTTGCCATTTATCGATCCACCAAAGGCATCCACAGCGTTGCATTTTAGGCGTCTGCCGATCGCGTTTTCGGCTAAAATCATCGGTATGCCGATCACGATCATAGCGATGCAAAACACGAGTACATAGGCACCGCCGCCGTTTTGCCCGACTAGATACGGAAAACGCCACGTCGCACCAAAGCCGACCGTAGCTCCTGCAACAGCTAAAATGTATGTGAGCCTTGAACTCCAAGATTTTCTATCCATCTTTTTGCCTTTGTGAAAAATAGGGATTATATAAAAAAATTGATTAAATTTTGCTAGCAATAAGCGGTGTTAGGATGCAAGCTCAGTTTTTTTGTTAATTCTAAGAATTTTTACGAATAATTTTTCTTTCACGTTTTGTTTTTATTGACAATTTTAGACAACTGCTTAAAAATAAATTTATTAGTGCAAAACACCAAATTCTACATATCCCTCCATCGCAATGAACAATATCCAGCCCTCCTTGGGACCACAAAAATAGTGATGCTCTGGGATATTTTCAACTATAAATTTTAAAAAATCGTAAAAATACTTAGGCGCAAATTTAACCTCTATATTTGTTAAGTTGTCGCCGATGTAGCTTATATCACCACTTAAAATTTTACTTTTGATACTTGGATTTGAGCTGAGAAATTTTTTAATGTCGGCAAATTTTTTATATTCAGCCGTTTTGTAATCTTTTAAATTTTGCAAAACTGGTTTTGAGCCGATAAAGGTCAAATTTTGTTCTATAAACTCCACTCCATCATTACTCACGCACCAATTTTCACCAAATTTTGACAAAAAAGCGAGCACCTCATCGTCAGCTGAGATTAAATTTGAAACTAAATTTTTCTGGCTCATTTGCCTCCTTTTTTGTAAAATTTAGTAAACTGCCCATAATCCTTTAAAAACAAAGAACACATAAAAATTAATGATTAAATTTAGGATTAAGGATAATTTTTTATTGCTAATTCGCACATAAAACCGGTTCGGGTTTTAGCTTCACGCTTGGAGCTGTTTTGCTAAAGCTTATGAGATCCTCTGTCGTTTGAATACTAAAAGGTAGGCGTGTGAGGCAGACTTTAAAAATTTCAGCTGCCGCTATTGCGTCATTTAACGCTCTGTGGTGGGTGTTGTTTATGCCAAGAAGCTCTTTTAGCGAGCCAAGTCCGTATTTTTGCGAAGCAATAGTGCGGCGACTAAGATCGATGGTACAAAGCTTTCTATTTAGCAACACGCCAAGGCCGATCTCATTTAGGCTATGAGAGATAAATCCGTAGTCAAAATTTACGTTGTGCGCGATAAAGACGCTAGTTCCAAGAAAAATTTTGAACCGCTCAAGCACATTTAGTAAATTTGGAGCACCAACTAGATCGCTCGCCTTTATGCCGGTTAGCTCGGTGATATTTTCAGGCACCTCATTAGCTGCCACAAAGCTTTCAAAACGCCCTATCTCAACGCCATTTTTCATTTTGATTGCACCGATTTCAATGATCTGTCCGCTCGTCGTACCGCCAGTCGTTTCGATATCAACCACGCAAAATTCCTGCTCGCCAATATCTCTAAATCTCGTGCCAAGCTCGATCTCATTCTCTTCATTTCTAGTGATGTCAAGCCCAAGAGTTCGCCACATATCAAGATCGCGCACGTCAATGAGTGATGAAATTTCTTCAATATCGCTAAATCTTAAAATAAACTCATGGTAGCCTAAATTTTGCTTGGCTAAAATTTCTATGCTATTTTCTAAACGCTGTTTTTTTGGTTTCAAAACTCAAGCTTTATTGCGCGAATGGCTTGTTCGTAAGAATTTGATGAGAAGATGTAGTTACCAGCTACCAAGATATCAGCTCCGGCCTCTTCAAGATCAGGCGCATTTAGTCCGTTTACACCACCGTCTACTTCGATCAAACACTTAGCGTTTTTTCGTTCTATCAGCTCTCGTAGTGCCCTTGTTTTTTCAAGCACAACTGGCATAAATTTCTGACCGCCGAAGCCAGGATTTACGCTCATCAAAAGCACCATATCGACTTCATCAATAATATGCTCGATCGCACTAACTGGCGTATGTGGATTTAGCACGACGCCAGGACTTACACCATTTTTTCTAATGTGATCGATGAGCCTTAATGGATGCTTCTCTTCTTCAATGTGAAAGGTTAGAAATTTTGGCTTTAACGGCAAGAAAAGATCAGCAAAAAACGAGTTATTTTCAACCATTAAATGAATATCGAGTGGCTTTGTGGCTGCTTTTGCAACGGCATTTACTACAACTGGCCCGATAGTTAAATTTGGCACAAAATGCCCATCCATAACATCAACATGCACCAGATCGCACCCAGCCTCGCAAATGGCTCTTATCTCAGCTGCCAAATTTCCAAAATCAGCCGATAAAATACTAGGTGCAACGTACATTTTTTTCTCCTTATTTAGTTACAAATATAAAGCCAATTTCGTCATCTTTTGCATCTAGCCTATTCATAATACCTATACTATTGTGATCGAAAAAAACATCATCGGATAAAATTTTAGGCAAGCTAACTTTTACTTTTATGCCTTTTTGCCAAAGATGAGTCAAAAATTTATCTGTAATGATACTAAAAATTTGAGAATATCCACTTAAACAATCATTTGAATCATTGCCTTCAGGCATAAAAATAGAGCAAATTTTATCTAACTTATCTTTTTTTACTCCAAATAGCACTCTTGCGTAAATATCACCATAATACTGAACACAAATACGCAAGTAATCGCACTCATCCTCTATGTCAAGCGCACTAACTTTGGTATCAACACACAAAATTTCTTCTTCTGCTAACTGTGAGATAATTTTGCTCGCGATTTGCGTCACATAAGATGAAATTTGAGCCACACTCTTGTTGATATCTACTGGCTCTGCATCAAAGTCTCTTTTTTTAAGATAAAAAATAGTGTCATCTTTGTAAAAGTCATTTAAATTTTTATAGATAAATATATTTGCATCTTTAAGGTATGTTACTAATTCAATAGATAAATTTGATTCGTTTATGCCACAAAGCGAAATAAATGCACCTGATATTTTGCTAATGTTAGCAAGTTTGATTAGAAATTTTGCGCCTCTTATATTTAAAGCACCAGAAATATTTACCCATAAAATAAAAAATTTATATCCGATTTTTAGCATAATGTCATGAGCTGACATATCAAAATCTTCAATAAAATCTGAATCCATAAAACTTTTTATGGCATAAACAACGACACCATCTTTTATAAAAGTATCTATCTGATTTTGTCTTAATCTCACATGATTTAGCTGCGACACTGCATAACTATATAAATTCTTTTTTTTATTAAACTCGGTCGCATCTCTAGCCTCAACCACATTAAATGAGCGATTTTTGAGATAATTAGCTAAATAGTGCTTGTACTGCTCAGTTGAGTTATAAATGAATACTTTGTCATTTGCGTTGTTTAGAAATTTATTTAAAAATAAGCTTGCGATATTTTCACTTTCAAACATTGAAATATTTAAAATATTCTTAACTGTTTTCATCATCAATTCATAAAAAATTTCATTGTAATCACAAATCGCAAATACTACGCCAAGCTTTTGCGCTTCTTCGCTTAAATTTTCAATTACTCTACCAAGCCAAATAGGACTAAAAAATGTAACATTTTTTAGTGAGAGCAGTATAGCGCTGATATCACGCGATGAAATTTGGTTTATATATTTTTCACTTAATTTTAATGGAACATTCTCTGCTTCCAAAAAACCAAAAGGCCTTATAATAGCCATAGAACCATTAAAAGTTAATTTCATTTTTGTAGAGCTTTTTTAATAAATATAATGGTTTGCATCTCTGGATAAACATTGATGTCTAAAATTTTATCAACTCCAAAATCATAAAATTCAGGCCTACTGGACTCATAAGAGAGCAAAATCTCAAAAAAACAAAACATCTCTTTATCAATCTTGCTTAATGATTGTTTGTTCATATTCATTGCTTTTAAAAAAATATCCAAAATATTAAAGCCATATTTTTTTTGCAAAATTTTATTATAGCTTACGTCAGAATACGAAATAACGTCTGACATACAAGATGGAAATTTCGAAAATAAATTCTCACACACTATAATACAGGCAATAGAATACGGAGCAAGTGATAAATAGCTGTATCGTTTTTCTTTAAAAGAATTTAATACTTTTAGCCAATCTGATAAAATTTTAGCATTAAGCTCGATCAAATCAACGATTTTAAAATTAAATACCTTATAAATTTTTGGGGATTTTAAAAATATAAAATAAGAAAGCACTATCGCTCTAAAAGTATCAATGCCAAGCATATTTGCTATTACTACCAAATCATTACCATCATAAGGAATATCAAATTTTGCACGCTTAAAAATGGAGCTAAAATAAGTTTTAAAAGACGCTATATTTTGTAAAGTAGTAACCGCCTCAATTACATTACCAGCTAACAAAAAGTGCTCGACCTTTTCAAAAAGAGTTGGCATCTGTAAAACAAAATCAACATTTTTTTCGATCAACTCTTTACTAAGCATTTTGTATCACTCAAGATTTCTAAATATTTTTGCTATTTATAATTATAGGCAAAGGCGTTATTTTATCTAGATTATTAATAAAAATCAATTCTTTTAAAAAAGAATCTATTTAAGCATTACTTTTGTTTGTTTTAGATAAAATCAGCAGAAATTTTTGTTTATAAGGAAAAAAAATGTCAAAAAGATGTGCGATAACAGGCAAAGGACCGATGATAGGCAACAATGTGAGCCACGCTAACAATAAAACCAAAAGAAGATTCTTGCCAAATCTTAGAACGATTCGTGTTACACTAGAAGATGGTACTACAAGAAAGATAAAAGTTGCTGCTTCTACTCTAAGAACGATGAAGAAACAATCAAACTAAGAATATAAAATGAAGAGGAATTTATGTCTTTTCTCTCAAGACTTTTAAAATTCCTCAACTGGTCAAACTCTACAAAACCAGAAATAAGCCTAGATACTGAGCTTTACGAACAATTAAAACCTTTTAGATTTCCACTAATTTCAGTCGTATTGCTGTTACTTTTTGGAACATTAGGTTACGTCTTAATAGATAATTTTTCGCTAATAGATGCCTTTTACCAAGCTGGTATGACTTTTACAACAGTTGGTTTTACCGAAGTTGCTCCAATAACTCCAAAGGGCAGAATTTTTACTATCACATTTATACTTATTGGTTTTATTATATTTACACTATCGATTGGTATTGTGGTTGAGGTTTTAAAAAGAGGTACATTAATTAGCATTTTAAAGGAACGACGCATGCTTTATAGGATCGCAAGACTAAAAAATCACTTCGTTATTTGTTATCACAATCTATACACAATCGAACTTAGTGCTCAATTTCGCGAAAATCATATACCTTTTGTTGTAGTCGATGACAGAGAAGATATCGCAGAGCTAGCTCAAATTTATAAATATCCATATTTCATAAAAGCTCAGCCACATACACAAATTGCCTTTTTGAAAACACATCTATCAAGCGCAAAAGGTCTTATAACTCTTAGCTCAAATATTGCTGATAACATCGCCCTTATAGCATCTGTAAGACTTTATGAAAAAGAGATAGGTCGCAGAAAGCCTTATCATATCATCACAAACGCAGAGACAGAAGACGATACGCAAAGATTAAAAAAATTAGGCGCTGACAATGTGGTAAGTCCATCTCGCTTAGTCGCGCAGCGGTTAAGTGCCATGAGCGTAAGGCCGGACATGGAAAATTTATTAGAGCAGTTTTTGTATACAAAAAATTCACCTATCGATATAGAAGAAATTCTTGTTCCTGATTACTCTTGGATAAGATTTAAAAGATTAAAAGAAACTCATCTACGAAACATAACAAATGCAGACATAGTGGGCATTAGGGATATAAATAATAATTTTGTACCAATGCCAAATGGCGATACATTAGTGGGGACAGGATCAAAGCTTTTAGTTATCGGTACCGTTGATGGAATACGTCTAACCAAGCGTGTTGTAAAAAGCAAACACAAACCTGAAGAATTTAAATACGTATAAAATAAATTTTCTACTCACTCTTTTTAAAAATTTAAACAATGGCTTGGCGTCTATTTTATATCCAAGCATTTACAAAGTCTTGATAAAATTTCTCAAAAATTTATAGGAGCCGATATGTTACATGAATATACAGACCTTATAAATGAGCTAAAGAAAACCGATGCTCGTTTTGCTACTCTTTGCAAAAAACATGATGAGCTAAATAAAAAAATAGACGACAATTTGGCAAAACCATCTGAAATTGATAATTTAAAAAAAGAGAAGTTAAAACTAAAAGACGAAATTTATGCTCAAATTTTAAAGTATAAAAAGTAATAATAAATTTATCTAATCTTTGAGATTAGATAATAAACTCTGGTTCAAATTTTGTCCCATTTACTCGAACTATTCTTGCTGGTATACCAACGACTGTCGCGTTTGCTGGGACATTTTTTAGCACGACCGAGTTTGCGCCGATCTTGGCATTTTCACCGATCGTTATGGCACCCAGTATCTTTGAGCCAGCTGCGATAGTCACACCATTTTTTACAGTCGGATGCCTTTTGCCACACTCTTTTCCAGTGCCTCCAAGTGTTACTTGATGATACATCATTACATCATCACCTATCTCAGCTGTCTCACCTATAACCACACCCATGCCATGATCTATAAAAAATCTCCTACCGATCTTTGCGCCTGGGTGGATCTCAATGCCTGTTAAAAATCTTGCAATTTGTGAGATGAGTCTAGCTAGAAAAAAATGCCCTTTTTTATATAAAAAATGAGAAATTTTATGAAACAAAACCGCATGAATGCCAGGAGTGTTTATAAGTATTGCCAAAAAGCAACACTTATGTACCGATGGGTCTTTTTCACGAACAGTTTGAACTAGCTCATTTAGACTCTCCCACATATTTTTACGCTCCGTAAAGCTCTGTGCTTAAGTATCTTTCGCCATTATCTGGAGCTATGAAAAGTACTTTTTTGCCAGCGCCAAGTCTTTTAGCTACTCTTTTTGCGGCTACGTAAGCAGCACCACCACTTATACCTATCATGAGTCCATCACTTTTAGCGATTGATCTAGCTGCGTTTAGTGCGTCATCGTTGCTTACTTTTTCTACTTCGCTAACTAAGCTCATATTCATAGTATTTGGTAAAAATCCTGCTCCAATGCCTTGAATTTTATGCGGCCCTGGGTTGCCACCACTTAAAACCGGCGATGCTTCAGGCTCAACTGCGATGATCTCAGTATCATAGCCCTTTTCTTTTAGAACTTTTGCCACGCCGCTTATCGTGCCACCTGTACCAACGCCAGCTACAAATGCATCAAGCTTACTAAAATCAGCCACAATCTCAGCTGCTGTTGTTAGTTCGTGAGCTTGTGGGTTATACTTGTTTTCAAACTGGCTTAGCATTATGTGATTTGGCTGAGCTGCTAGCTCTGTAGCTCTTGCGATCGCTGCTTTCATACCACCAGATGCTGGAGTAAGCTCAAGTTGTGCGCCATAAGCAGCCACTATTTTACGTCTTTCGATGCTCATGCTCTCTGGCATGCAAAGTATCACTTTAAAACCAAGTGCAGCACCACACATCGCTACGCCAATACCAGTATTTCCGCTCGTTGGCTCAACGATCGTATCGCCATGTTTTAGCGTACCGTCAGCTAGCATTTTGGTTATCATATTAAATGCGATCCTATCTTTTACAGAGCCACCTGGATTAAAAAACTCTAATTTTACGTAAATTTCAGCCTCGTCAGCACCTGTTTTAACCTTTACGATAGGTGTATTACCGATCGTTTTTACGATGTTATCGTAGATCATCACTCCTCCTAAAATAAATAAGATAAATTTTGTGTAAATTTAGCACAGAATTTTAAAATAGATTATAAAAAGCCCCAATCTTTGGCAAATTTATAAAGAGTTGTTACATATTAGTAGTTTAATTTTTAATGCTGCTTAATATTTTTTGACCATTTTGGCTTAAAATTTTACCTTTGAAATTCTCTTTACAAAACTCCAAAATAAGAGCGTGGTAGAGTTTTAAAATTTCAACCTCATCAAATTTCTCGCTATCAAGAAATTTATAAATTTCATCATAATCAAGCGAACTAAACCACTCAGCCGCCTCATCGTAGCTCTCAAAAGTATAGTCAAAATACGCCATTATCCTAAGCGCGTAAGCATCAACGACCATATATGGCTTGTCACAAGCATAAGCAAGTATCGCATCGCAAGTCTCGGCTCCAACGCCTCTTACGTTTATTAGCCACTCACGACTTACGTTTTCTTTAAAATTTTCAAAATTATCAAATTCATTTTTTATAGCTAGACAAAGTGTCTTTAGGCGTTTTGCCTTTGTGTTGTAAAAACCACTTGGCTTTATGAGTATGGCAAGCTCACTGTTTTCAAGCGCGCAAATGCCTTGTAGGCTATCTTTACTGGCATTTTTTAGATTATTTAGCGCTTTTTCTACGTTTTTCCAGTTAGTATTTTGCACCAAGATAGCACCCAAAATAACCTCAAAAGTGCCCTCACCTGGCCATTTTAGCTCGTCTAAATTTCTCTTTTTGTGATTTAGCAAAGCTAAAAACAGATCGGTTGATCTCATTTTAAATTTTCTTTAAAAGTTAGATAAAACTGCTTTGCAGTCCTGCCGCTTCTGCTGGCTCTTAGCGTGGCAAAATTTTTAGCAAGAGTGTGAAGCTCATCTTTGTCGCCAGTGTAGTCTTTAAAGTAAAAATCAACCATTTTTAGGTACTCGTCGTAGTTGCCTTGATAAAAGCTGATCCAAAGACCAAAGCGATCTGATAGAGAAATTTTCTCCTGAGCTGCATCGCTGTAGTGGATTTCGCCGTCAATTAGCTCTGAGTTTTCATTTTCGCTTTTAAACTCGCTTATTAGATGTCTGCGGTTTGATGTGGCGTATAAAAGTACGTTTTTAGGCGGCTTTTGGATAGAGCCATCCATAATAGGCTTTAAAAATTTATACTCATTACTACCATTTTCAAAGCTTAGATCGTCGCAAAAAATGATAAATTTAAACTCGCTCTTTCTGATCTCATCGATAATGTCGCCAAGGTATTTTAGATCCTCGCAGCCGATCTCAATGATGCGAAGTCCGGCTTTATAAAATTTAGTAAAAATAGCCCTTACAAGGCTTGACTTGCCACATCCTCTCTCGCCCCAAAGAAGCACGTGGTTCGCATCCTTGCCTTCTATAAAATTTAGAGTATTTTTTAGCAAAATTTCTTTTTGTTTTTCTAGTCCATAAAGTGAGTCGATATCTACAAAATCAATATCATCAACTGGTTTTAGCATGCCTTTTGTACTTTTATAAATCGCTGCGTATTTCACACCCCAATCTATCACTTCTTATCCTTTCTTAGATAGACCAAAATTTCAGCCAAAACATCATCATCGTCCTTGCTACGTGACTTTAGCCTGATTTTCTCATCATCATTTTTTGTTATTAGTATGTTTTGCTCGCTGTTTGAGATCGTTTTTATGCCAGCTTTTAGAGCTAAAATTTTGATGATGATAACGTCTAAAAACTGCTTTGTAAATGTATCTATCTTGCCAAATCTATCCTCAAGCTCGCTTTGTATCTCATAGACCTCGGCTACCTCTTTACACTTGCTAAGGCGCCTATAAATTTCAAGCCTTAGCCTATCTTCTCTTATAAATTCTTGATTTAAAAAGGCACTTACACTAAGCTTTAGATCGATCTTGTCAAGCTTTGCGGAGTCTTGATTTAGAAGCTTGTTTATCTCATCTTCTAGCATCTTTAGATATAGCGAGTAGCCGATAGCCTCGATGTGGCCGCTTTGTGCCTCTCCGATGATGTTGCCACCACCTCTTATCTCAAGGTCGTGATAGGCAAGCACCGAGCCAGCGCCCAAAAACGAGTTGCCCTCAAGCGCCACAAGTCGTTTTAAAGCGTCCTTGCTAATGGCATCTTTATCTTCAACCAAAAAGTAGCAGTAAGCCTGCTTATCGCTTCTGCCAACTCGCCCACGGAGCTGATGCAGGTCAGCCATACCAAATTTATTAGCATTTTCTACGATTATAGTGTTTGCATTTGGCAAGTGGATGCCGCTTTCAACGATGCTGGTGCAAAGCAGCAAGTCATACTCGCCACGCTCAAATTTCATCATCTCATCTTCAGCGACTTTTGCATTTACCTTTGAGTGAAGTATCAAAATTCTAAGCTTTGGCAAAATTTTTCTTAGCTCATTTGCCGTCTGCTCGATGTCTGCGATGTGGTTGTGGATGTAAAAGGTCTGACCACCGCGTCTTAGCTCACGCATGATCGCCTCTTTGACGACCTTCTCGTCCCACTCTCTGACACTTGTCCTCACATCCAGCCTCGAGCTTGGCGGAGTGGCTAAAATGCTATATGTTTTTATCTTGCTAAGTGCCATATTTAGGCTTCTTGGTATCGGCGTGGCACTCATACTTAAGATGTGCGAGTGCTGAGAAATTTCTTTTAGCTGCTCTTTTTGCTTAACGCCAAATTTATGCTCCTCATCAACCACTATAAGCCCCAAATTTTCAGCCTTTACACCAAGAAGTGCATGCGTACCCACGCAAACTATAGGCTCATTTTCTTTTAGCGCTTTTTGCAGGCTTGATTTTTCTTTAGCACTTGAGAAGCGATCTAGCCTAAAGACCTTTATGCCAAATTTGCTAAATCTCTGGCTTAGCGTCTTGTAGTGCTGCGAGCTAAGCAGCGTCGTTGGGACAAAGAAGAAGGCGCTAAAGCCTGATTTTATGCAGGTAAATATAGCATTCATCGCAACTTCAGTCTTACCAAAGCCAACATCTCCGCTAAGCAGCCTATCCATGACCTTTCCGCTTTTTAGCTCATCTTTTATATCATTTACCGCTTTTTGCTGATCACTCGTATATGAAAAGCCAGCGTCTTGAACAAAATTTAGATAAGAGATGTCTTCTTTTTGCAAAATTTTACCAGCCACGAGCTCTCTTTTTGCCGCCATTGCTACGATCTTTGAAGCGATCGCAAAGAGTTTTTCTCTAACCTTTTCTTTTATCTTGGCAAAATTTGCCTTGCCGAGGCGATCAAGCACCGCCATAGAGCCATTTTGTGCGATGTAGCGATCGATTAGATTTAGATGCTCTACTGGCAAAAGAAGCTTGTCGTCATTTTGATAAGCAATGACCACAAATTCCTTCGTAGCACCCAAAACTTTGATCTTTTCAAGCCCTAAAAATTTACCTATACCATAGTCTTCATGCACGACATAGTCATTTACTTTTAACTCGTCTACCACAAGACTTGAGCGTTTAACTCGCCTTTTTTTCTCAAATTTATTTAGTGAGACTACGATCTTGTCGCTTGAAGTTATATTTACCACAAGAGGCGAAATTTCAAGCTTTACATTTGTAAAGCTATCAAGCTCATAGCCCTTAAAAAGTCCCTCATTTCTTGAAAGAACGGTTATGCTTTTGCTTTTATTTAGCTCAAAAAAGTCAAAATTTAAAGTGACCTCTAGGTCTTTATAAAACTTTGGTTCAGGTAAAATTTCAATGCCCTTAAATTTCTCCTTGGGCACATCATAAATTTCAAAATCGATCTTTTTAACAAGCTTTGAGTCAAAAACTTTTAAATAGTCACTAAAGCTATCGATCACCCAAAATCCAAGCGAATTTAGGTCGCTCACCAGGGCGTCACTTTGCATATCTTCGATCTTTTGGCTGACCTTTTCAAACTCGTCTTTACTTAAATTTGCGATAAAAGGAACGATCTCGGCCTCGCTTAGCTCGGCTTTATTGCTAATTTGCGTGGCAGTGTTATAGTTTCTTATGCTCTCAACCTCATCACCAAAGAGTAAAATCCTAACAGGATCATCCATATTTACGCCGTAAATGTCGATCACTTCACCGCGGATACTAAACTCACCAACGCTCTCAACGATATCTACACACTCATAGCCAAAGCGTATGAGTAAGTCGGTAAATTCGCTTAAATTTAGATTATCTTTTAGCTTGATCGTTGAGCTTTCTAGGTTTTTTTGCGTTGGAAGTGGGTTTAAAAGCGTGCTAAATGGGCTTATGATGATCTTTTTGCCATCAAATTTATAGTATTTGCTAAGAACGGATGAAATTTCAAAAAGCTCTTCGTTAAAGCTTCTTAGATCATCGCCCTTTTTAGCTCTAAAATCAGGTAACCTAAATGCACTAAAACCAGCAAAACTGGCCGCATCAGCGCAAAGTTCCGCCTCTTTGTCATCTTCACAGATGAGAATTTGTGGGGCGTGTGTTAAAAGATACTCATAGACCTTTGCTTGCATAGTACTCTTTTAAAAAGGCTTCGGCTAGATGAAATGAGCCAAAGGCTAGATAAATTTTGCCGTTTTTTGCCTCTTTTATATCGTTCATATCGCTTGGCTCAAACTCTCTATGTGAAATTTCAAGCTCGTTTAACGCTTTATTTATGAGCTCTCCGCCAAGCTCCCTGCCCTCGCAGTAGTAGTGATAAAGCAGCACGTCCTCAACGACTGGCTTTAAAGCTGCCAAAACCGCCTTGAAATCTTTATCTAAAAACGAGTTATAAACTAGAGTTAGCTTCTTGTCACTAAACTCTTTAGAGCTAAATTTCTTAGCCACAGCCTTTGCGCCAAGCTCGTTGTGACCAACATCCACATATAAATTTGAAGCGATCTTTTCGCATCTGCCTCGAAGCGTAAGAGTACCAAGCTTTTTGATATCTATGCTATTATCTAAAATTTTAGCTGCGGCGTAGGCTAGAGTTAAATTTGATCGTAAAAACTCTGGCAGATTAAATTTATCTGCATAGTTTGCGATCTCGTTTAAATTTTCTTTGGTTAAAATTTCTCTTGGGAAGCTCAAAATTGCGCCCCTCTCGCTTGCGATCTCTTTTGCGATAGCAACGCTTATCTCGTTCATCTCATCATTTAAAATAGCTCTTTTACCCATAGCTTCAAATTTCGTGCGAGAAATTTCTTCTAAGCTATCTCCAAGAACTGCCGTATGATCGAGTCCAATAGGCGTAAAAATACTTAACTCTTTTTCAAAAACATTTGTCGCATCAAGCACACCACCCATGCCAGCTTCGCAGACAAAATAGTCGCAACCCTCAAAAAGCACGGCAGAAAGCAGCGTCATATACTCAAAATAGCTCGTTTTTATCTTGTATTCATCGCTTAGAAGTCCTTGCAAGCGCTCGTGAGCTGCTTCTAAAATTTCATCGCTAGCAACCTCACCATTTAGCCAAAATCGCTCGTTAAATTTAAATATATGAGGGCTTGTGTAGTGCCCTACTTTTGCACCATTTTGGCTTAAAATTTGCGCTAAAAAGCGGCCTGTACTGCCTTTGCCATTTGTGCCTATTATGTGAATAATCTTAAATGGCTTTATATGCTCTTTTATAGTCGCATACGCTCTAATAATCCTGCCATAGTCAATCTCTTTGTAGTAAAGTGGTTTGCCGTCAAGAAATTTAGCTAGGCTCATTTTTCCTCGATTATCTTTGGCATTACTTGATTTCTACCATTTTCTTTTGAGAGATAAAGCATCTTGTCGGCAGCCTCAAGCGTCATCGTCTCGCTTAAATTTGCACTTCTTGTCGCTATACCAGAGCTGATAGTAACCTTAATACGCTCATTTTTATAGATAAATTTGAAATTTTCTATCATACTTCTTAGCTTATCTCCAAATTTAACACTATCTTTTAAGCCAGTGCTTGGAAGTAAGATTACAAATTCTTCACCGCCATATCTACCAACAAAATCAACCTTTCTAGCATTTTTCTTAAGCACTTGAGCTACCGCCGAAAGAATAACATCTCCAGCCTCATGCCCATAAGTATCGTTTATGCTTTTGAAATGATCAATATCAACAAAGCATATAGAGTAATCAGTCCCATAGCGTTTATACGCTTCTTCAATGCGTTGAATCTCGTTCATCAAAGCACGCTTAGTAGATACTTTTGTCAAAAAGTCCTCTTTGCTCTCCAGCTTGGCTTCCTCAAGCTCTTTTTCAAGGCTATTCACTCTGTTTTGAAGCTCTAAGATAGTAGCTTGCCTATTGTGCATCTCGATACCAAGCTCTTTGCTCTCGATCTCCAAAGCACCAGCGATCTCAATAAGCATGCTTCTTACTTGATCAATACTGTTTGTATTTAAATTTACATTTTTAAGATCATTTTTAATGCTTTTTACTTTATCAGAACTACTTTGTGAACTAACCGCGATATCAGAAATTCTCTCGCTTATATTTTGCAAGACATTATTTAGCGAACCAACTTTTTCTATGATTTCCGTTCTATCTTCTTCTATTCTGCGATCAACAAATGCCTTTACCTTTTCTTGAAATTCTTTGCTACTTAAGATTTTAGGATTTTGCTTCAAAGTACTTCTTATCGAACTAAGCTCTTCATCAAGATCCTTTGTAATAGAAGGCTCAAGAGTAAGGCTTAAAAGCTGAATCAAAACATCCTCTTCGCCATCTTCATCTTTTTGTGTAAGAAATTTCTCAAGTTCAGAACTCATTGTCTTTAAATCATCAAAATTTCTAACACCATAATATTTCAAAAATTCTAAAAATTCAGTGTCGTAAGAGCTAACAAAGTCAAACCATCTAAGGCACATCTCTTCAAGATTTTTCTCATCATATCTTCTAGCGAGCAGCTGCATACTTTGCTCTGCTAAGCTTTTTGCATCTTTATTGTGAAGCATTGAGATTGCTTGGAGGATTCTTCTAGCAAATGCATTTAGTGACTGTAGTTTTTTATCATCAGTTGCAAGACTTGCTCCTTGTTGAGCACCTCTAGAGAGCCTAGCAGTCATAAAAGCGACAAACTCATCGACCGTCTTTATATGAAGGCTTAGGGCTTGATTTTTATATTCATCACCAAGCCTTGAGATATATTTTTCTATCTTTTTACTCTCTTCTGTTGTAAAGCCATATTTTTTAGAAATTTCATTATAGACTTCAGTGTAATTCTCTGGCGTTAGCATCAAATGGCGATCTTTGATCTCATTTAAGGCTTCCTTGACTATTTGACTAACGGTTACTGCTGCCATTTCTATATCCTTTTACCGCTAAACTTGCGATATACTCATCAAAGGCCTCTTTTGATGCCTCTTTGATAGCTTCGTATTTTTGAGTATCACTAAGAATGCTGTCAGCAAATCTTACATCTTTTTGACGTCTTGCGACACTAAAGTCATACTCGCCAGTGGCTGGAATATCAACCACGCTACCATCTTTAAATTTAGTCTTATAATTTAAGCTTAAATGTGCTTTATATGACGTAATGTAGCCAAACTCATCATAAATGATCGCTTCGTAATTTAAATCTTTTACCGAAATAATTATCGAAGTATCAGCACTCTCTTTACTTGATAAATTTTTATTTAGCCTTGCGACCATGCCCTCTTTTACAGCATCCTTTATCCAAACACTATTTTTTGGTTCTTCTTTACTGATGATCACATCAATATAAATTTTATCGCCGACTAGATCATGTGTGATCTTTGAAACTGGTTTATAACCACATCCACATATGAATATCGCAATAAAAAACGCTAAAAAATATCTCAAAATTTATCCTTTAATGACAAAATTTACCAATTTGCCTTTTATATAAATCTCTTTTAAAATTTCTTTTCCTTCAAGCCATTTAGCCACATTTTGCTTAGCTAGTTTTAAAATTTCACTCTCGCTCTCGCTCGCTACCACTTCAAACTCGGCTCTTTTCTTACCATTAACTGTAACTGCAAGAGCGATGCTATCTTTTACAAAAACCTCTTCTTTCATTTCAAGCTTTGTAAAATTCTTACGGCCAAATAACTCTTCGCTAAGCTCATTTGCGATGTGCGGCACGATAGGCTCAAGCAAATTTAAGATAATAAAAAAGCCTTCAGCATTTACATCTTCGTTATCCTGAGTATTTATGGCATTTAGTGCCTCCATACAAGCAGCGATTAGTGTATTAAAAGCAAATGTGTCGCCAAAAACTTCGGTTGATTTTTTAAGCGCTTCATAAATTTTTAGTCTTGCAAATTTCTCATCTTTGTTTAGGCTTTCATGATCTATCTGAGGCAGTTCGTCTATCTTTTTGATAGTTTGTGCCTTCTCCCAAAGCCTATTTAAAAACCTAAATGCGCCTTCAACTGCGCTATCGTTCCACTCAAGCTCTTTTTGAGGAGGCGCTGCAAAAAGGATAAATAGCCTTGCCGTATCAGCACCATATTTATTGATAATATCGTCAGGATCTACGACATTGCCCTTACTTTTGCTCATCTTTTTGCCATCTTTTAAGACCATGCCTTGAGTTAGCAAATTTTCAAATGGCTCGTCATCTCTTAGATAGCCTAGATCTCTTAAGACCTTTTGGAAAAATCTAGCGTATAAAAGGTGCAAGATCGCATGCTCGATGCCGCCGATATACTGATCTACATTCATCCAATAATTCACACTCTTTTCATCAAGCGCTTTTTGCTCCCACGTCTTCTCATCGCTTGCAAATCTAGCAAAATACCAGCTACTCTCCACAAATGTATCCATCGTATCAGCCTCTCTGATCGCGTCTTTGCCGCATTTTGGGCACTTTGTAAATTTCCAAGTTGGGTGTTTATCAAGTGGATTGCCCTCGCCTGTGATCTCGACATCTTCAGGTAGCGCGATAGGTAAATTTTCCTCTTTTTCAGGCACTACACCGCAGCATTTGCAGTGTACTACAGGTATTGGCGCACCCCAGTATCTTTGACGAGAAATTCCCCAGTCTCTTAATTTGTAGTTTGTGATCCTTTTGCCTAAACCATCTTTTTCAAATTTTTCTATTATGAAATTTTTAGCTTCTTCTGAAGCAAGCCCATTTATAAGCTCAGAATTTATAGAAATTCCATACTCAGAATATGCTTTTGAGCTATCGCTCTCGCCCTCAAGCGACTTTACTACTGGCTTTATAGGAAGATTAAATTTACTTGCAAACTCGAAGTCTCTTTGATCATGTGCGGGGACAGCCATGATAGCGCCGCTACCGTAGTCAGCTAGGATAAAATTTGCAACCCAAACTGGGATTTTTTCATTGGTAAGTGGATGAACGACATAAATTCCTAAAAATTCTCCGTCTTTCTCGCTCGCTTGACGCTCTCTTGGGCTTTGATTTAGGATTGTTTTTATCTTTGTCTTTTTGCTTTCATCAATTTTATCACTCTCAAGAAGTGCTTTTACGATAGGATGCTCTGGCGCAAGAGCTGTGTAGCTAACGCCGTAAATCGTATCAGCTCTTGTAGTAAACACTTCAAAGCCATCAAATTTACCACCTAAAGCCTCTTTTGAAGCCTCATCAAGATAAAATTTAAACTCCAAGCCGTAGCTTCTGCCGATCCAGTTTTCTTGCATTGTGATGACTTGATTTGGCCATTTGCCCTCAAGAAGTTTTAGATCATCAAGTAGCTCGCTAGCGTATTTTGTGATGTTAAAGTAATATCCTGGAAGCTCTTTTTGTACAACATCATTACCACATCTCCAACATTTGCCATCCTCTACCTGCTCATTTGCAAGCACAGTTTGATCGTATTCGCACCAATTTATAATTGCATTTTTTCTATAAACAAGCCCTTTTTCAAACATCTTTATAAAAAAGCTTTGCTCCCACTTTGTGTAAAGTGGGTCAGATGTGGCTAAAATTCTCTTTTTAGAAAATGAAAAACCAAGGCTTGCAAGCTCTTTTTTCATATAGTCAATGTTTTCGTAAGTCCAAATTTTAGGGTGAATTTTATGTTTTATGGCTGCGTTTTCAGCTGGCATACCAAAGCTATCAAAGCCGATAGGATGAAGCACATTGTAGCCGCTTTTTCTATATGATCTAGCAAGTGCATCGCCGATAGAGTAGTTTCTCACATGCCCCATGTGTATGCGTCCGCTTGGATACGGAAACATACTTAGGATATATTTTTTTGGCAAGCTTAGATCGGCTTTTGGCTCAAATTCTTCATTTTTATCCCAAATTTCTTGCCATTTTTTTTCTATCTTTAAAGGCTCATATTTTCTCTTTTCAGCCATTTTTTCTCCTAAAATTCTTCTTGAGCTTTACTTGATTCTATTAAAACCAAGGCTAGTGAAAATATATTTGCAATGACTGCGCCAATAGCCAACGAATAGCTAAGTGTTATATTTTCAGAGACTTGCAAAATAACAAAAGCTGGTATAAGGTGCAAATCAGCAACCAGTGAGCTTGCAAAAAGCTCAGCTGAGAGTAAATTTTTAACACCGATCTTAAGTAGCGTTGAAACCAAATTTATACTAGCCGCCACAAAAAGCGCAATCTCATTTTTATCATATAAAAATTCTGCCGTAGTCGTAAGACTCATCAATGCAAAAAATATGTAGATAACTTTTCCCCAGTTCATTATCCCTCCTTACACAACGCCTTTCTCAAACATAGCACGCTCTTTTTCGCGCTCTTTTTTTATCTTTTGTTTTTCAGTCTCTCTGCTTCTAAAATGCTCGATGCTAAATTTAAACCAGATAAGAAACGGCGAAGAGATGTAGATCGAGCTGATCGTTCCTATGACAATACCAACGATAAGAATAAATGAAAATCCATGTATCATATCTCCACCAAATAAAAATAACACAAGAACCGTCATCATCGTAGTTGCTGAAGTTAAGATAGTTCTTGAAAGTGTGGCTGAAACTGACTCATTGATAACACCCTCGATATCAGTTCGCTTGCTCTCTTTTATACCTTCTCTGATCCTATCAAAGATAATAATCGTATCATTTAGAGAGTAGCCAAGTACTGTTAATACAGCCGCTAGTGTGTCCAAATTTACATCGATATCAAATAGCGAAATAGCACCAACAGTTATAACTATATCGTGAATTTCAGTTGCGATCGCAGCAAGTGCAAATCTCCACTCAAATCTAAATGTGATGTAGATTAATATGCCAATTAGTGAAATTCCAAGAGCCATCAAACCTTTTTCTCTAAGCTCATCACCAACCTTTGGACCAACGATATCAACACGTCTTACTTCAAAATTTCCAGTATCTTTTAAAATTTGCTTTATCTCAGTGCCGATGTCGCCAGTTAAATTTGAGCTTGAACCTGAAAATCTAATAACCACCTCATCGTCACTCCCAAACTCAGTAACTGAAGCATTTTTTAACACTTCATTTGTGCCAAAAGCATCACGAATTTTATCAAGTGGCGCTTTGGTGTCGTACTTTAGCTGGATAAGCGTACCACCAGAGAAATCAATGCCGTAGTTTAGGCCTTTTGTCGCAAGTAAAACAATAGAGCCAACAAATAAAAATATAGAAAATGCTAGTGAAGCAAATCTAAAACGCATAAAATCATAAACTTTTGCCTTAGTAAAAATTTGCATCATTAGCTCCTTTTATAACCAAACCAAAGTCTGGTATTTCCACTTTTTTCTATCTTGTCCATAGCAGCGTCAAACATGCCATGAGTACCAAGTATAGCTGTTAGCATAGAAGCCATGATACCTATTGCCATTGTTACTGCAAAGCCTTTAACTGGACCAGTACCATAAGCGTAAAGTACCGCAACTGTGATGATAGTAGTTAAGTTTGAGTCAATAATCGCACTCATGGCGTGCTCATAGCCTTTTTGAACAGCTGTCCTTATCGCTACACCTTCACGCAAAAGCTCACGTATACGCTCATTTATGATGACGTTAGCATCAACTGCCATACCGATCGTTAGCACGATACCAGCCATACCAGGAAGTGTAAGCGTCGCTCCAAAAAGCGCCATGACAGCTACTAATATAACGACGTCTGCAACTAGTGCGATATTTGCAAAAATTCCAGAAATTCCATAATAAACTAGCATAAATAACACGACTAAGATAGATCCAGCAGCAAGTGCTACCATACTTTGGTTGATACTCTCTTGTCCCAAAGATGGGCCAACGCTTCTTTTCTCTAGCATCTTAACAGGGGCTAAAAGTGCACCACTTCTAAGAGCGATCGCTACGTCGTGAGCCTCATCAAGGGTAAAGCCACCACTTATCTGGCCACTACCACCCCCTATTCTTTCATTTATAACAGGAGCTGAATAAACCTTACCATCAAGCACGATAGCAAGCCTTTTGCCGACATTTGCACCAGTAAAATCGCCAAAAATTCTAGCACCTTCTGAATTTAGTGTAAAATTTATGATCGGTAGGTTGTTTTGCTGAGAGAATGCGACCTTTGCATCAGTTAGCATCGAGCCATCAAGCACTGGGATATTTTTAACGACGTATTTTACGCGGTCATTTTTAGCATCTTTAAAGATCACATCACCATAGCTTTCGGCCTCAGCCTCGCTCATCGTATTTGCCTGATCTTGTCTTTTGTCATCAACTGCCATAAGCTGCAAGTGAGCAGCCTTTGCAATAAGATCTCTCGCTCTTTGCTCATCTTCTTCAGTCTTTATGCCAGGAAGTTCGACTAGGATATTGTCTTTACCTTGTCTAGCAACTGTTGGCTCAGCTAAACCAAACTGATCAAGTCTGTTTCTAATAGTCTCAACAGCTTGAGAGATCGCATACTCGATCGTATCAAGCCTCTCTTGCTCTGTTAGAGTGATGTGGTAGTTTAGACCATCTTTTTTGATATCAAGCCCTTTTATCTCAGCAAGTGCCTTATCAACTTTTGGAGCCTCGTCACTATCAAGCAGCGCAAAATCAACACTATCTTCTTTTATCTTAAATTTATCAATAAGCACATCTTCTTTTTTAGCATAATAATTTATGCTTCCAGCGATTGATTTGATCTTAGAGTGGATGGCTTCGTTAGTTTCAACACCAAGAAGCATATGAAGACCACCTTGAAGGTCAAGTCCTAATGAAATTTTAGCTCCACTTTGAGTCTGAAAAAAAGATGGCACCGAAAAGCCAAAACCAAAAACCAAGGCTAATATTAAGATAATCAGCCTATATGTAACTCTTGCGTTACGCATTATTTATCTTCGATCTTTTTAGCTACAAACTCGCGTGCTATACGAACGATTACATCATCGTTAAGTTTAACTTTGATAAAATCATTTTCGGCTTTAATCACTTCGCATATAAGTCCACCATTAGTTACTATCTTATCGCCTTTGTCAAGAGCTGCAAGCATTGCTGCGTGGGCTTTTTGTTGTTTTTGTTGAGGTCTGATAACCAAAAAGTAAAATATGGCGAAAAGCACAACAAGGGGTAGTAGTGATGTTAAAAATTCTGCGTTTTGCATGGATTTCCTTATTTGTAAGATTTTTAAACGGACATTTTAGCACTAAAATTATAATAAAAGCCTTTGTCGGTGCTTTTTTGCTTTCTAATTTCATTTTTTTAGCTATGGCAGAAAATCAAATTTTAAATTTCATCTCACCTTTTCTTATGCTAGCTGGAATTTATGTCATCATAAATTTAAGCAGAGCTGGCTTTTTTGCGGCTGGCTTTTTCACTGGAATTTTGTGGTTTTACTGGATCGGCTTTAGCTTTATCTACTATGAGCTTGTCTGGCTTATCCCATTTGTCATCCTCTTTGTAGCCCTTGTTTATGGGCTTTTGTTTTGGATAGCCTCTTTTCCAAGCTTTGTGGCACTAAGAGCCGTTTTACTATTTTTAATAAGCTATGTGCACCCATTTGGCTTTAACTGGTTTAACCTTGAAGCAACACTTGTTTTAGGGGCTTTTGAGCCAAATACTAGAGGGCTTATATTTATATTTTTAGCGGCTATTTCTTTGAGTTTAAAAGGTAAAATTTTAAAATTTATCCTAGCTTTTATCTGCCTGATCGCCGCCTTGCAGTTTAAAAGTAGCGAGGCAAAGACTCTACCATTTGACGTGGAGCTAGTAAATACCGATGTTGCTCAAAGAGTGCGCTGGGATAAAAGCTTACGCATGAAATTTACAAATGAAAATTTAGACCTCATCAATAGTGCTATCGCCGAGCAAAAACGCCTCATCGTGCTGCCCGAGAGCGCGTTTCCACTATTTATGACAAATGAGCCACTGCTTGTTGATGAGCTAAAAGAGCTTTCAAAAAAGATAACCATCGTAGCTGGCGCACTTGCCTATGAAAATAAGCAAATTTATAACTCTGCCTTTTTGTTTCAAGACGGCACTCTTAGGCGAATGGATAAGAAATTTTTAGTGCCATTTGGAGAAGAAATTCCTCTACCAAATTTCATGCAAGATACGGTAAATAAGCTATTTTTTGGCGGAGCTAGTGACTTTAAAAAGGCTGAAAATTTTAGCGACTATGAGATAGACGGAGTTAAAATCAGAAACGCCATCTGCTACGAGGCAACAAGGGAGGAGCTTTATAGGGGCGAATTTGACGTTGTTGTGGCTATTACAAATAACGGCTGGTTTGTGCCAAGTAGCGAACCTGTGCTTCAAAGACTATTAATAAAACACCTTGCCACAAAATATAATAAAGCGGTCTATCACAGCGTAAATGGCTCAAAAAGCGAGATCATAAAGCCTAAAAAAGCATTTTGGGATGAGTTATGAAAGAAATTTAAAGTGGCTTTTTAGATAAAGCCACTTTTTTGATTATTTTTTTAATAAAGCCTTAAAGGTATCGACCGCATCAAGCTTCTCCCAAGGGTATTTTGCATTTCCCACTTGGCCTTTTGCAGCTACTTTTGCGTATAAAAATGTCTCTTTGCTTGGCTTGTCAAGACCAAATTTATTTGTTATCCAGCGAGGTGTCAGAGAAAAATGCTCGCTTACAAAATTTGAAAGCATATCGTCATTTACGCTGTTTGCATGAGTTCCCATAGTATCAACGCTAACTGAAGTTGGCTTTGCAACGCCGATAGCGTAGCTTATCTGAACGATACATTTTTTAGCAAGGCCAGCTGCGACTATATTTTTAGCTATCCAGCGCGCTGCATAAAGTCCGCTGCGATCAACCTTTGTGTAGTCCTTACTTGACTGAGCGCCACCGCCTATTGGGCTATATCCGCCAAAGCTATCAACGATTAGTTTTCTGCCTGTTAGACCGCTATCGTGAAGTGAGCTGTGATTTACATATCTGCCTGTTGGGTTTATATAGATGATCGTTTTTTCTTTATTATATAGCTCTTTTGGAAGGCCAGTTTCGTCTATTAAATTTTGAATTAGTGTGCGAAGCTCTTCTATCTTCATACTCTCCACGCAAGGTGCAGAGACGACGATAGTGTGGATGCTTTGAGGTTTGCAGTTTTCAAAGTTGTCTTTGCTACCGTAATCAATAGTAACTTGTGTTTTTATATCAACACCAAGCTTATCAGGATTTGCCTTGGCAAATTTATAGACTTTTTCGCAAAGCATTCTTGCGTAAGTTATAGCTGCTGGCATAAATTCTTTTGCTTCGCAGCTTGCAAAACCAAACATAATACCTTGATCGCCTGCTCCGATCTCACCACTACTTTGATCAACGCCTTGATTTATATCTGGACTTTGTTGATTTATGCAAACTTTAACCTCGATATCATCTGGATGCAAGCACTGCTCTTTTGTGAAATTGCTCTTTCCATCATATCCAATATGCGCAAGAGCGTCTTTTACAATCTTTTCGTAGTCTTTATAAGAGAGTTTTACCTTTGAGTTTATCTCTCCACCTATTACTATATTTTTCCCAGCCACAAAAACTTCGCTTGCGACGCGTCCATTTGGATCTTGCGTTAAAATAGTATCCACTATGCTATCAGCGATGATATCAGCACATTTATCTGGATGACCTGGACTTACAACTTCAGAGGTAAATAGATACATTTTCATCCTTTTTTCTTGACTAAATTTTGTGCAATTGTAACAAATCTATTTAAAAAGCTTATTAATCTTTATCAAATTCTTTATATTTAAAAATTGTTTAGCTAAAATCAACAAAAAACTAATTTATTAAGGTGTCAAATGAATATGCTTAAAAATATAGCAAGAAGATACGCCGATGGAAATTTGATAATTCAAATTTTAGTTGGTATCATCCTAGGTGCCCTAGTTGGCTTTTACACACACTACGAAGCAGCTCCTTATAACAAGATCTCGGCTAAAATTCAAACTATTCAAAACGAAAGTGGTTTGAGCGTAGATGAAGTTATAAAAACTCGCCTTAGTCAAGATGAAGCCAAGCAGCTAAATGAAGCCAAAGAAAAAGCTAGCTCAGCCGATTCTATCGCAACTTCAGCTTCAGTTTTAGGAGATTTATTTAAAGGTGCTTTAAAAGCTATAGCACCAATTCTTGTCTTTGTTTTAGTAGCAACATCCATCATTTTAAGAGATTTTGGTCATACAAAAGGCATGCAAAAGATCATTACACTCTATCTAATTGGTACATTTTTAGCAGCTGTTGTTGCAGTTGTTGCTAGTTTCTTATTCCCAGTGGAGCTTTCTTTAAAAGGTCTTGCAAGTGCTGATATGTCAGCACCTCAAGGAATTACCAATGTCTTAAAAGATCTCATTTATAAAATGGTCGAAAATCCGATAAATGCTTTAGCAAATGGCAATTATATAGGCATCATCACCTGGGCAGTTGGTAGTGGTATAGCGCTTAGAAATTCCACAGCTGAGACCAAAAAAGTATTTAAAGACATAAGCGATGGTGTGACTCATATCGTTAAATTTATCATTAGACTAGCTCCATTTGGCATCTTTGGTATGGTTACTATCAGCATTCATGAAACTGGATTTGAAGTACTTGCAGGATATCTAAAACTAATTTTAGTTCTTGTTGGGGCAATGCTTGTTGTCGCATTTATCATCTATCCAGCCATGGTTTTTGTATTAACCAGAAAAAATCCTTATCCACTTGTCATGATCTGCCTAAAAGAGAGTGCTATTTCGGCATTTTTTACAAGAAGCTCAGCTGCAAATATCCCTGTAAACATGGCGCTTTGCAAAAAGCTTGGGTTAAAAGAGGAACTCTACTCTATCTCTATCCCACTAGGAGCTACTATAAACATGGGTGGTGCAGCAGTTACGATCAGTATTCTAGCGCTCACAGCGGTAAATTCTATCCCGTCTATAACAGTCACATTTGGTGACGCACTGCTTCTTTGCTTCATCTCAGCTCTTGGCGCTTGTGGTGCATCTGGCGTGGCTGGAGGCTCACTTCTTTTAGTGCCATTAGCGTGCGGTCTTTTTGGTATCAGCAATGACATAGCAATGCAGTTTGTAACAGTTGGTTTTACTATTGGCGTCATCCAAGATTCAGTCGAAACTGCGTTAAATAGCTCATCAGACGTTCTTTTTACAGCAGTAGCTTCAGAGACTTCAAACTAACCTTCATAAAATTTCAGCTAAATTTTGGCTGAAATTTTACTTTTATCCATTTTTTTGTAAAATGTCCCAAAAATTTAAAGGATAAATATGCAAATTTGGGATCTAAAAGCACTTTTTGCAAACGAAAAAGAGTGCGAGCAAAACGCACTAAATTTACAAAAAGAGTGCGAGAAATTTAAAGATAAATACCTTGAAAATTATGAAAATTTAAAAACAGACGAGTTTTTAAAGGCATTTGGCGAATATGAAAACTTGATCGCTAAAATTTCAAAAGTAATGACTTATGCTTTTTTAAATTTTGCCAAAGATACAAGCAAGGGTGCGTTTTACGCAAAGATCGATGAGATAGCGACAAAAGCAAATGAAAATTTGATATTTTTTGAGATCAAATTTAATGAGTTTAGCCCTAAAAAACAAGAAGAGATCATAAAAAGCTCTAAAAAATATGGCTACTATCTAAGCAATCTCGCTAAAGCAAAACCGCACCAACTAAGCGTTGCCGAAGAAAGAGTATTACTTCGTACAGCAAGTACTGGGGCTGAGGGCTTTTCAAGGCTTTTTGATGAGAGCATGAGCAAGATGAGGTTTAAATTTAAAGGCGAACTTTTAAACGAAGAGGAAATTTTAGCAAAGCTTCATGACAACAATCAAAGCGTGCGAAAACTAGCCGCCAAAAGCCTCTCAAACGAGCTTAGCAAGCATCAGCACCTTCTTGGCTACATATACAATATGATAAAAACTGATCTAAAAACAAGCTGCGAGCTTAGAAATTTCAAGCTTCCTGAAGAGCCAAGACACCTTGAAAATCAAATCAGTAAAAAAAGCGTTGATTCGCTCATTGCCGTAACTGAGAAAAATTTTGACCTAGTTGCTAAATTTTACGAGCGAAAAAGAGAAATTTTAGGCCTTAAAAAGCTTTATGACTACGATAGATACGCACCTCTTAGCAGCGAAGGAGAGTATAAATTTGATGAGTGTAAAAAGATAGTTTTAAAGGCGTTTGGGACATTTTCACCTAAATTTGGCGATATAGCTAAAAGCGCCTTTAGTGGCGGCTGGATCGACGTTTATCCAGCTCCGAACAAGCGAGGTGGCGCATTTTCTCACTCAGGATCAAGCGACACTCACCCTTATGTTTTGCTAAATCACACAAACCAGCGAAGAGACCTTTTTACGCTAGCTCACGAGCTTGGTCACGCTGTGCATCAAAAGCTCTCTTATAATGTAAGCTACCTAAACTCAGATACTCCGCTAACCACGGCTGAGACGGCCTCAGTCTTTTGCGAGATGTTAGTTTTTGACCACGTAAAAGAAAACCTTAGCAAAAAAGAGAAAATTTCACTGCTTGCTGGCAAGATCGAGGATATATTTGCCACGCTTTACCGCCAGATAAATTTCACCACCTTTGAAAGGGCTGTGCACGCACACGAGGGCGAGATCAGCCTAGATGAGCTAAATAAAATTTGGCTAAGAGAGAGCAAAAAGATGTTTGGCAAAAGCGTCACGCTAAATGACTACTACAAAATTTGGTGGAGCTACATCCCGCACTTCATCCACACTCCATTTTACTGCTACGCCTACTCTTACGCGCAGCTTCTTGTGCTTGCACTTTTTGGGCTTTATAAAAGCGGCAAATGCAAAAATTTTGTTGAAATTTACACCGAGTTTTTGAGCCTTGGCGGCAGCCTTAGTCCAAAGGAGCTTGTGGCTAAATTTGGCTTTGATATCGATGATAAAAATTTCTGGCAGATCGGCATAAACGAGGTTAAAAAGCTAGTAGATGAGTTTTTAGAAATTTCAAAGGATTAAGATGTTAGACGAAATTTTAGATGATGAGAAATTTTCGCTTTTGATGAAGATGCACGTCTATGAGTGTATTGATTTTTTGCTTGAAAAAGGGGTAAATTTCTCAGTTATGGCAAATTTACCGCTAGTTAGCTTTGAGCCAAGCTTGCCAGATGAGATAAGTAGAAGCTTTAGCATGCCTGTCATTATGTTTTCACTTGGTGGTTATACGCTTGAGAGTGCGAAACTAACGCAAGATGAGCTTAGCTTTGAGGCCGGCTTTGGTAGTGAAAATTTTGCCTCTGTGATCTCCTTTCCGCTCGGTGCAGTGGTTCAAATTTTGGTTGAAAATAGCCCGATCCTTGTAAATTTTTCTATTCATAAGCCAAAAGAGAAGCAAGCAGACCACACAAAAAAATCAGTTTCAGTATTTTTGCAAAATCCTAAAAATAAAGATATATTTAAGAAAAAATAGTAATTTTAAGCATTTTTGGCTAAAATCAAAAGAAAATTTAAAAAGCAAAAAATGGAAAAATTACTATCAAATTTAAACGAATCTCAGCGCGAAGCAGCTACTCATATAGATGGCCCGATGCTCATACTTGCAGGAGCTGGCAGCGGCAAGACAAAGACGATCACAACTAGGCTTGCCTACCTTATCGGCGAGGTCGGTATAGACGCAGCAAATACGCTAACTCTTACTTTTACAAACAAAGCCGCCAACGAGATGCGTAGTAGAGCCATGGCGATGCTAAGCCAAAGCGGCAAAAACTATTCGCCACTACTTTGCACATTTCATAAATTTGGACTTTTGTTTTTAAAGCTTTACATAGAAAAACTTGGTAGAAAAAACAACTTCGTCATAATCGATACTGATGATAAAAAACGTATCATCAAAAGCTTTGAAAGTCCAGTTGCCACGGCGATTTTGTCAAGCGAAATTTCAAATTATAAAAACTCACTTTTAAGCGTCGAAGAGGTCTATAAAAACGCAAATTTCTCTTCATTTGATAAAAGCAAGGATAACTTTTACAAGCAAGCTGCTCAAATTTATGAAAAATATGAAGAATATTTAAAGACAAATAATCTTGTTGATTTTGACGATCTGCTCGGGCTTACATATAAAATTTTAGACGAAAACGAAGAGCTTGCTAGAGAAATTTCAAACCGATACAAATACATAATGGTCGATGAGTATCAAGACACAAACGACCTTCAGTATAAACTGCTAAAAAAGCTCTGTCTATGCCACGAAAACATCTGCGTCGTGGGTGATGACGATCAAAGTATCTACGGCTGGCGCGGCGCGAAAATAGATAATATCTTAAATTTTAAAGATCAGTTTAAAGATGTAAAGATCATTAGACTTGAGAAAAACTACCGCTCGAGCGAGGCGATACTAAAAGCCGCAAACGAGCTGATAGATCATAACCGCAACCGCCTTGGTAAGAAGCTTGTAGGCACAAAAGGCGAAGGCGAGGCCGTAAATTTGATAGAGAGCTTTGATGAGAGCGTCGAGGCTGGCAAGATCGCAAAATGCATAAAAGAGCTTTTAAGTAAAGGCGTGCAGGCAAAAGATATCGCTATCTTATACCGCATAAATGCACTCTCTCGCTCGCTTGAAGATGGGCTAAACAAAGAGCAAATCGCTTATAAAATGGTCGGCGGCGTTAAATTTTACGAACGAGCCGAGATCAAAGATATCATAAGCTACCTAAGGCTGATAAACAATCCAAACGATGATTTTTCAATAAGGCGCATCATAAACCGCCCAAAACGAGGACTAGGCAAAGTAAGTCTTGATAAGCTTGAAAAAATGGCATTTGAAGGCAAAATTTCCATTTACGAGGCGATCTCAAACATCTCTGATAACGACGAAGCCTTTAGCAAAAAGGTAAAATCAGCCCTTCTTGAGTTTGCAAACAACCTAAAAGAGCTTCAAGAAAGCAGCTCGGTTTTTGACCTAATAGATAAATTTGAAGCAAAATTTGGCGTGAAAAAATACTACGAGAGCCTGCCAGATGGCGCTGAAAGAGCGGCAAATATCGATGAGTTTTACGCTGTTTTAAAAGATCAGATCAAGCAAAATCCAAGCTTTGATCTGGAGGAATTTCTAAACGAGATCACGCTAACAAGTGAGCAAGACGGCATCAGTGATGAGGCTATAAGTATTATGAGCGTGCATGCGAGCAAGGGGCTTGAGTTTGAGCACCTTTTTGTTATCGGTCTTGAAGAGGGATTTTTCCCGCTTATTGGCGATGGTAGCGACATCGAAGAGGAGCGCAGGCTCGCTTACGTGGCGATAACAAGAGCCAAAAGGACACTTAGCCTAAGCTTTGCAAATTCGCGCTTTTACAAAGGTCAGCGTACAAGGTTAAATAAGAGTAGATTTTTAAGCGAGAGCGGCATAACGCATGGCTCGCTAGTTATCGAACAGAGCAATGAATTTAAAAAAGGCGACCTTGTTAAACATAAAATTTTTGGTATCGGCAGGGTGAGCGCGGTTAGCAAGATCAAAAAAGAATTTAAACTAACTATAAATTTTGGTGGCAATGTAAGAGAGATAATGTCAAGCTTCGTGGAAAAGGCCGTATGAACGCCATCTTCGTAGCAAACAAGCCAGCTGGCATGAGCTCAAACCACTTTTTAGGGCGACTAAAGAGAAAATACGGCGTTAAAAAGGCTGGATTTTCAGGCACACTTGATCCATTTGCTAGCGGCTGTCTCATCGTTGCCTTTGGTTCATATACGAAATTTTTTAGATTTTTAGACAAAAGTCCAAAAGTCTATGAAGCTACGATCTGGCTTGGGGCTAGCAGTCCAAGCATGGATAATGAAAATATCACTGAAATTTCAAATGTAAAAGAGCTAAATTTAGAAAAACTTGAAGTCATAAGAGGTGAGCTAACTGGTAAGATAAGCTACATCCCACCAAAATTTAGCGCCAAGCATATAAATGGCACAAGAGCCTATAAGCTAGCTAGAAATGGCAAAGAATTTGAGCTAAAGACAGAAACGATGGAAATTTTTGATAGCCAAATTTTAAACTACTCGCACCCATTTTTAACCATTCGTTTAAGTGTAAGCGAAGGAAGTTATATCCGTTCGTATGCAGAAATTTTTGGAAAAAAGCTTGGTTATAATGTAACTTTAAGCTCATTAAAAAGGATAAGTGAAGGCAAATTTTGCTACGAAAATGAAAAATTTTTGAATATTTGTGATTTTTTAAATATTCAGAAAAATACATACTTTGGGGATATAAATGATATTCTTGATGGTAAGAAATTAAAAATTAACGATTTTGAAACACAAAAGCAAGGAATTTATTTGCTAAATTATGATAAATTTATGAGCGTAATCCAAATCACGGATGATACTATAAATTACACTCTAAATAAGGTTGAAAAATGTTAATCCTAGCAAGAAAAGAAAATGAAGAAATTTTAATAGGAAATGACATAAAAGTTGTCATAGTAAATATTTCAAAAAATACTGTTAAACTCGGCATCGAAGCGCCACGAAATACAATGATACTAAGAAGTGAACTAGCAAATGATATTAAAAACGAAAATATCCATGCCACAAAAACTGCAAGTGAAGCCGATATCCACGAGCTAGCTAAAAAAATCGAGAAATGAAAAGCTTTGCAAAGATAAATATATTTTTAAAGATAGTTGGCACTAGAGGCAGCTACCACGAAATTTTATCGCGCTTTATCCTCTGTGAGCAGCTTTTTGATGAAATTTATTTTAAGAAATCAGATTCGTTTGCTATAGAATGTAACAACAGCGATATAAAAGATAACATCATTCAAAAAGCGATAGATGAGCTAAAAAGAGCCGGCTTTTCAAACGAGCTTGACGAGTTTTTTAGCTCCCATAAAATCATCATCAACAAAAATATCCCAATTGGTGCGGGTCTAGGAGGAGGCAGTTCAAACGCTGCCACCTTTTTACTAATGGTAAATGATGAGCTAAATTTAAATATAAAACGCGAAAATTTGATGCAAATAGCGTCTAAAATCGGCGCAGACGTGGCCTTTTTTGTAAGTGGCTACAAGGCAGCAAATGTAAGCGGCATAGGCGAGATCATAGAAGAATTTGATGACGAAGTGCCAAATTTAAATATCTTCACGCCAAATGTTTTTTGCTCTACACCGGCGGTTTATCAAGAATTTAGAAGCAATTTCTTACAATACATAGACGTTAATGCTGCAAAAAAGATGCAAAATTTAAAGAGCAAAGAGTTAGTTGAAATTTATAAAAACGGGGAGCTAAACGATCTCTTTGCCCCATGCTTCAAACTCTATCCACAGATGAACGAGTTTAGAGATAAATTTCTAAGTGGCAGCGGCAGTAGCGTATTTAGCGTAAAATAAAAGGTAAAATTTTGATAAAAGATCTAGCAAAAAACAAAAAAGCTTTGCATGACTTTAGCATACTTGAAACCTTCGAGGCTGGCATCGTTTTAAAAGGTAGCGAAGTCAAAGCTCTAAGGGCTGGTAGAGCAAATCTAAAAGATAGCTTTGTACGTGTCATAAAAGGCGAACTTTTCTTACTAAACGCCCATATCAGCTATCTTGAGACCACACATAGCGCATTTCGTCCAAATGAGCGAGCAGCCAGAAAACTTTTGATGCATAGAAAGCAGATCGATAAAATTTTCGGTCAGGTCTCACAAGATGGACTTACTTTGGTCGTTTTGGCACTTTATCTAAGCGATAAAAACATCGTAAAAGCAAGACTTGCCCTTGCAAAAGGTAAAAATTTACACGACAAGCGCGAGACTTTAAAAAGACGCGAGGCAGACAAAGAGGCAAGAGCTGCCATAAAAAGATATGTTTAAGGGATAAGATGAAGAATTTACTAGTTTTAATAATCGCTTTATTTGCTTTTTTTGGTTGTGGCGAAGATGAGAGCAGCAGTGCAAATTTTGAAGAATTTAGTCCAAACGAAGAGGTTAAGCTTGTAGATGTAAGCGGCAAGGAGCTTACTTTAATTAGAAAAGATCACGGCTTTGCCATCAAAAATGATGAAAATAAGGTTTTGATGATCGACATTTTTGGCACATTTTGCCCACCTTGCCAAAAAGAGGCAGCCGAGCTTACAAAATATCAGCTTGAAAACAAAGATAAATTTACACTAATCGGACTAACTCACTTTGAAAATGTCACAAATGAGTATGTTTTGCACGAATTTATGCAAAAATTTAACGCCTATTATTTCATAACAAACGATCAAAAGATAAATGACAGACTTGCCGAACAGATCGTAAGAGACATCGAATACAAACACGAGATCGCACTACCTTTTAAAGTAGTGATAAAAAATGGCGAATATCAAATTTTAACAGACGTAGATAGCGGACAATACGGGGTAAAATACTATCTTGGTGGTATAAAAGTCACAAAAATGAAAGAAGATCTGGCAAAAATTTATGAGACAAAATAAATTTGCCCTATATTTGGAACATCGTTTGCTTATAAAAATGTGAAATTTCATAAGGATTTTAAATGTTTGTTTTAGATAAATCAAAATCTAGCCCACTTGTTGAATCAGCTCTTGCGGGCAGAGAACTACGCCAAAAACTAATCTCTGGCAATCTTGCAAACGTTGATACACCATTTTACAAGGCTAGAGATATAAGATTTGAAGATGTTTTAAAAGAAAAAGCAAATGAAATTTATAACACTTCAAGCCAAAAAAAGCTACAACTTGCTAAGACAAACGAAGCACATATGGCTGCAGTTGATTTTCCAAAAAGCGACACAGCTCAAATTTTCTTGCGTGACGGTCACATGGCTAGAAACGACGCAAATACAGTCGACCTTGACATAGAAACAACAGAAATGGGCAAAAATACAGTTATGATAAACGCTCTTGATAACGCCTACAAGGCTCAAAGCAATATCTTTAAAAGCGTAATAGACGCAAGTGCTAAAAACTAGGAGAGATGATGTCATACTTAAATGATTTTGATATTAGCGGATACGGACTAAGCGCGCAACGCTTCAGGATGAACGTCATCAGCTCAAACATAGCAAACGCTCAAACCACAAGAACGGCTGAGGGTGGCCCTTACAGAAGGCAAGAGGTCATCTTTAAAGAGATGAACTTTGATAAAATTTTAAACGATCAGCTTAAAAACTCACAAAGTTTGCTTGATTATGAAAATCCACTCGACGACCCAAGCTCACCTAAGAACGCTCACCCTGCCCTAACTAGCGTGATCGTGGATAAAGTGGTGCGTGACGACAAGGACTTTCAGCTAAAATACGACCCAAGCCATCCAGACGCAAATGCAAATGGCTACGTTGCATTTCCAAATATAAATCCGGTTATTGAGATGTCTGACCTACTTGAAGCAACAAGGGCATATCAAGCAAACGTGGCAGCCTTTCAAAATGCAAAAACAATAGCACAAAGTGCGATATCACTTATTTCAGGACAAGCATAATGATAAATAGTATAAATTTAGACAAAATAAATAAAAATGAAAATTCAAATAAAATAGCAAAAGCAGGCGAAGAAGGCGGCTTTGAAAATGCTCTAAACGACTCTTTAAAAGAGCTAAATAAAGTCCAAATCAATGCAGATAAAGCCATAGCTGACCTTGCAACTGGCGAGGTAAAAGATCTTCACCAAGCTGCTATTGCGATAGGCAAAGCAGAGACTAGCATGAAGCTTATGCTAGAAATTCGCAACAAAGCACTAAGTGCTTATAAAGAAATTTCTAGAACACAAATTTAAGTCATTAATGAATTCCAGAAAATCAAAAATAACCATACTTTTTTTATTAATTACTTTTGGAATTTCAATATTTGTGCTTGTCATATTTTATAGAGCAAGTATCGAGCGAAAGCTTCCTAGGCTTCAAACAAGCGATATAAATACGGCGATTCGTGGCAATATAATCACAAAAGATGGCTTTAGCATCTCTTCAAGCCAAAAACTCTACAAAGTGATGCTTGATACTAGAAATATTGATCCTAATAAAAAAGAGATGTTTATCAAACTATATTCGCTTTACAGCGGCGACGATCCAAACAAAGTAAGAAAGATCATAAATGGCACAAAAGGTATTGTTACGCTCTCATATAGCATTGATGCAAAGGGCGCTACCTACCTTCAAGAGCTCTCAAGAAAGCTAAATCGTAAGAGCATTTTGGTTTCATATCTTGACCCAAAAACAGGCCTTGCTTCATTTCAGGGCATGAGAGTAATGGAGAGCGGCCAAAATCGTAAATTTATGTCAAAAGATGCTCTCACACCAGCTATTGGCTACGTGAGCAAAACTGAAAGTGACGCACTTACAAAAAGTAAAGGCGTAAAAGGTCTTGAGAGATATTATGAAGATTATTTAGCTCCTATACAAAATGCAAAAATTTTAGGGCCTCGCGATATTGGAAATAATATTATTTTAACAAGTGACTCAAATTTAGCAACAAGAGTAGATGGCTACAATGCGGTGCTCTCTATACCGTTAAAATTTCAAACTAAACTAGAGCAAATTTTAGATGAAAAGCGTGAATTTCTAGATGCAAAAGAGTTAGTTATATGCATAATGAATAGCAAAAATGGAGAAATTTTAGCCCTAGCTTCTAGCTCAAGATATGATCCTTCAAACATAAGAAAGCAAGATTATAGCGCTCTAAATTCGACCGTTAGTGAATATGCTTATGAAGTTGGCTCAGTTTTTAAGCCATTTATATTTTCCATCTTGCTTCAAGAGAAGAAAGTAAATCCATTCGAGCTTGTAAATACCTATAATGGCCGATACCAACTTGGCAAAAGGATAATCAAAGATACCCATCCAGAGCCTTTTATGAGCGCTGAAGATATAATCGTGCACAGTTCAAACATCGGCATGATTCAGCTTGTTGAGCGTTTAAATGGGCCACAAATTTATCAAGGACTTTTAAATTTTGGCTTTTCAAGAAAGACTGGCATAGATCTACCTTACGAGCAAGTAGGTATGATGCCAACAGTTACAAAGCTAAACTCATCGACATATAAGGCGACTGTGAGCTACGGATACGGCTTGCAAGCTACATTTATGCAGCTTTTAAAAGCCTATAATACATTTAATAATAAAGGCATTGAAGTTACTCCTCACATGGTTGCCCACTTAGAGAGAAATGGAAAAAGATACGATTTGCCAAAGTCCGAGCCAGCTCAAGTTATATCACAAGAAACTGCAAAGATAATGAAGAGAATTTTAATAAAAACGGTTGAGAAAGGTACTGGACTAAAAGCCTTTACGCCAGGGCTTGAGATAGGTGGCAAGACTGGAACTGCACACATTGCCTCAGGTAGTGGTGGATACAGCAATACCTACAATGGCTCATTTTTTGGCTTTGTAAATGACACAAGAGGCAATAGCTACACAATAGGCGTTTTAGCAAGGGATCCTAAAAGACCTTACTACTACTTCGGCGCTCAAAGTGCCTTGCCTATGTTTAAAAAGGCAGTTGATTTGATGGTAGAGGATGGATATTTATTTCCTGATGCAAATGTAATAGCTGAGTTTGAAGCCAAAAAAGATAAGCTTAAAAACGATAAGACAAAACAAAAGCCTGCTTTGGACTAAAATTTTAAAACAAGAAAGATATAAAAATTTCTTTTGCTTTTATTGCTTTTAATAAATTTCTCTAATTACAAAGTCTTTAATGCTCTTAAAATACTTTTAGTTTCTAATAGCAATTAAATTATAAATGGAAAATCTAAACTGATCGAAAAGATTTAAGTCTTTAATATTTTTAGAAGTTATCTCTTTGTCATCTTTGTAGTTTTTTCCGCCTAAAAAGAGCAGATAAATAAGCGGGGTAACATAATTAAATCTTAAGAAAAGCGCTACGATACAATGAAAAAAGCCGTAGTTATATCTGATACAAACATAAAAACCATAAATTATATAAGCTATCATTAGAATCAAAAAAGCATAGAATATAAAGCTTAAACCAGCATAATCTGAAATATTTAAAAAGCTGCAAACAAAAATAAAAGCACTTACCAAAGTAGGCAATATAATGATTGGAAAAATTATATGAAGTCCAATTAGATCAAATTTACTCGCATAAACCTTTATGTTATATCTACCTGTAGGAATTATCAAAAATATAGGCAATACGATTGAAAATAAAATAAGAAATATCACGTACATAGAATCAAAATCATAGGAACTCATTTTTATCCCAAGCTTAATTTTAAGATATTTTAACTACACTTTTTTAAATAAATTTATCTACGATTTTTGCGATTTTCTATGCCGATTTTCTCACTCTCTTCTATCTCGACAATATAGCTTGGATTTTTCTTTTTAGCCTCTTTATCTAAAAAACTGATGAGCTTTGCATCAGAATTTTTATGAGAGCAGATCAAAATTATGAAATTTATATAGTTGTTTGCCTCTTTTGGCATGACTTGGTTATTTTTAGCTGGTATACTAAAATTTCCTACAAAGATTTGAATAAGTTCGAAAAGCTCGTTTTTGCTTAAACTATTATCACCCGCAAGCTTTTCAAGCTTTTCGATCGTTATCTCTTCTTTTTCTAATACAAGCTCCTTTGTTTCGGTGCTATAATCCCTATTTCTTAAAAGTATATAGATTAACACACAAATTGCAATTAATAGCAATACAATAAAGAAAACTATTAGACCTTTTATTAGCATCTAAAGCCTTGAGCAAAGTGATCGCTTTGTAAATGCCAAAATACTCATAAGCACCATTATCACGATACTAATCCAGACAAAATCAGGCACTGGCAATGGATCGCCAGCTGCATACGAGTGCATACCAGCTAAATAAAAATTTACGCCAAAATAAGTCATAATAATCGACCAATAAGCAAAGAATGAAGCCACTGCAAATGCATACTGGTTATTTAGCTTTGGAATAAATCTTATATGAAGAACTGCGGCATAAACAAGTATCGAAACTAATGCCCAAGTCTCCTTGCTATCCCAGCCCCAATATCTACCCCAACTCTCGTTCGCCCAAACACCGCCTAGGAAATTTCCAAGAGTAAGTAAACTAAGTCCTAGTATCATAGCCATCTCATTTATGCGGGTGGCTTCGAGGATATTGCGAGAAATTTCTGGATTTGGCTTTTTCTTATTTTGCAAAATGATAAGTAATAGAGTAAAGCCACCAAGTAACGCGCAAAGCCCTAAAAATCCATAACTTGCAGTAATGACAGAAACATGTATTGTTAGCCAGTAGCTTTGAAGCACTGGCACAAGTGTAGTGATCTGCGGATCCATCCAGCTAAGGTGTGCAACAAATAATGTAACACCAGCCAATATAGACGTAAGAGCAAGAGCGATAGGGCTACGTTTTGCAAAGACGATACCAGAAAATCCTAGAGCCCAAGCGATATAGACCATCGATTCATAAGCGTTACTCCAAGGCGCATGTTCAGCAATGTACCAACGAAGTCCAAGTCCAACAGTGTGAGCAAGAAAAGCTAGTAAATTTACAATATATACAACTCTTACAATACCATTTATCTGAACTTTTGGAGCTAGCATTTTAACAAAAACAAAAAATAAAAGCGCTAGGCCAGCCAAAAGATAAATCGGCGTCAATCGCTCAAAAATTTGAATTTTATTAAACAAAATTTCTATATTTATCTTTTCTTCACTTGGCATTACAGCAGAACCATACTTTTGCTGATAGACTGAAATTTTATCAAGTGCAGCATCAGCCTTGCTCCAATCATTATCTTTTGTTGCCGCATCAACTGCTGCAAAATACTCTCTCATCATATTAATGACTAGATCGGCCTCTTTAGGCGGAAAGTACATCATTGCACTAGCAGGCGAATACCAAGAGTTTGATGGATCATCTTGTTTTGGAAAAATTTTAAAAATTTCACCAATAAATATCATATAAAAAACATTCAATCTCTCATCGATCTTGATTACGTCTTTATCAAACGTATTGCGCGATCCAGGGTGCTTGCGATTAGCAATTTCGGCAAATTTTGTGAGTTTATATTCACTTCCGCCATCTTTTGTGGCTCTAAAAAAATCATTAAAACTTGCATATTTTGCATTTTCATCTATGCCAAGCTCTTTTTTTAGCTCCTTGCTTTGTCCAAGTGAGATAATTTTTTCACTTCGCCAAAAATCAGGCGTTACCATTATTGAAAGCATCGCTTGATTCGAATTTAGGCTATTTATGTTCTCGCTTCTATGTATTTTATTTAAAATTTCTTTGCTAAGAGTATCAAATGGCTTCATTCTACCATCTGAGCTTTGCACAATAAGCCTAGAAAGCTTTTGTGTGTGCTCTTTGCTGATATTAGGCAAAAAGTCTTCAGCCTTTACTGAGCTAAAATTTAAACTTAAAAGCATAATGGCAATGATAGCAACAACCTTTTTACCACCTTTTGTTGATTCATTGTCTATTAACTTAGCTAGCTTTCTAAAGCGGCTACCAGGATTTACAACATTTAACACAAAGCCAAGTCCAAGTAAAAAGTAGCCAATGTAAGTTGGTATCTTGCCTGGATCTTTATTTACAGAGAGAATGGTTCCTTTTTCATCTGTATCGTATGAGCTTTGGAAGAATCTATACCCATCATAGTCAAGCACGTGATTCATATAAATTTTATAGTCAAGGCCCGACATGTTTGTATCATCTTTTACAATAACTTCACTTGAATAGCTCATAGGCGAATTTGAGCCAGGATATCTTTTAAGCTCAAAGTCTTTTAAGTATAAGCTAAACGGAAGTTTAACTTGCTGTGCGCCCCATGAAGCATTAAATTTTTGTCCAGCCACAGCCAAGCGTGAAGGCTCTATTAGGTTATAAAAAATATGCATCTCTTTACTCTCGCCTTTATAATTTAATTCAGCTATCAAGGCGTTAAATTCGCTATCTTTTGTGCTAACTAGCTTTCTTAAAGCATGAGTCGAAACTAATCTTGGAGCAAAATTTATATTTGAAATAGTATAAAGACTGCCCATGCCAAAATCATTTACACTACCAGCTTTTAACTCAGTTTTTGAGCTATCACTCATTGTAAATTTTGAAAGATCAGTATTTGAAGTAACTGTGAAATTTCCGTCCACTAATTTAAAAAGTACATATTTTTTACTCTCATCTGGCTTAGCATTAAAGATAAAACTAATATCTGCAACTCTTGCTTCCTCTTCTTCTAACAAGAAGATTTCTTCACTTTCACTCTCGTTTGAAACCACAAATTCCACTACTGGTTGCCCATTTTTATCATCCACAAACTTATAACTTGCATTTGGCACAAATTCTTTAAATTTTAAATTAGCTTCATTATCTGCTATTTTTAGCTTTAGATCAAAACCTTTTTTTGCATCAGAAATTCCTAGTGGCAAAGCAGCGTTTATCTCTTCTCCATTATCGTTTAATGCAGTTAAATTTAAATAGGATATTTTTGTCGTAACGATATTTGACTGAGTTTTTTCTCTTATATGCATATCAGCCTCAAAGCCAAGGTATCTTGTTATGCCAGCACCGATTAAGATAACGATAAAACCAAGGTGAAAGATAAGCGAAGGGAGTTTTTTAGGATCTATTAAGTTATATCTAAAGATATTATAGGCCAAATTTATGCCAAGAAGTAGTTGAATGAGAGCAAACCAGCTGGCACCATAAACATAGTACCATGCAGCTTCTGTGCTAGTTTTACTTTCTATTATCGTAGCGGCTCCGCTAGCTATGGCAAAGATTATCATCAAAATGATAGCTGAGCCCATACTTAAAAATAATGATCTTGGATTTAACATCTGCTTCCTTTTATTTATATTATGACAAAGCTATCAAAGTAAAACTTATCTTAAATAACTGCCTTGCTTTGTTTGAGTAGAGACTGGTTTGTTTTCATTTGCGTCTTGTTCAGCAAATGCATCTTTGCCCTTTAGATAGGCAAGAATCGCGCCAAGATCATTATTTGAAAGAATTTTAGCTTGGTTTTGCATTACATTTTTACCGCTTCCACCAAAACTTGAGTCACTTCTATAAGAGATGATGCTATCTTCAATATCCTTAGCATCCATATTTTTTAGAGGCGTTGAACCAAATGGCCTTTTATCAGCATTTTCACCATGACAGCTAGCACATTGCTTTTCATAAAGCTCCTTACCTAAAGAAACACTATATCTACCCTTTCTATCAACGCCTAATTTTAAAATTCTATTATCTTTATAGCGTCTTGGATCTTCATCAACATAAACATTTACTTTTTCATTTCTATCATTAGCCTGCTTTTTCGCCATTTCAGCAAGTTCTTTACCAAACTCACCACGAGCTTCTATATAGTAGACTTGTGAAGCTGCAAAGGCATTTGCCACCAAAAAACACGCCAAAAAAGAAATTTTAATACTTTTCATAATTTTCCTTGAAATTTTGCTCTAAATTTAAAAATCCCGGATCAGATTGCTCCGACCCGGGATTATATCATAAGTTGATTAATGAGCTACGATTAGAATGAGTATCTAGCTTCAAATCTGAATTGATCTTCTTTGTTTTTAGCCTCATCAGCAAATTTTGAAGTTTTGAATGCATAGTATGAGCTAAATGTTAGCTTTTTGCTATACTCATATGCAAATCTTGGGGTAACCTCTTCAACTTTTTCTTTGCCATTTTCGCCAGCAGCTGCAGCGTGTTTAATGTGACCTTTTATGTAATCAACACCAACTGTAAATTTATCAAATGTATATCCAGCTGTTCCATATACTAGGTTTGCTTTTCCATCAGCCCAAGTTGGATCAAGTGTAAGCTCACCAACATCTATTAGACTACCTTTATCTTCAAGAGCAAATGATGTTACGCCTTTATTATCAACTTTCCAACCCATATAACCAGCTCTTAAATCAAAGCCAAATAATGAAGCTGTAAGTTCGCCAGCATAGAAATTACCATCATTATAGTTTGCAACGCCATTAGATTCATCTATATCTTTAGAAAGATGTGCTTTTGCGCTTTTATCTACAGTAGTATTTATATAGTTAACTCTACCGCCTAAGCTAACATCATCATTAATAGCGAAATTTGCTGAAACATCAGCTGCAAGTAGGTCAGCTAGGTTTGTTAAGCTTGCATACCATAGTTGGAAATTAATAGGATCATATGAACCAGCGATACCAGCTGCATATAGATTACCAACATCATAAATATTTAAGTAACCAGTATTTACATATAGATCTCCATCACTCTCAACACTATCACCCTCAATTGCATCAAAAGCTAAAGCAGTAAGTGTTAGTCCTTCAATATCTTCATTTACTACTCTTACACCAGTAGCGATAGCATCATCTGTAAAGAACGAGCCAATCTCTTGTTTACCAGCTGTTATAGTAGTGTTTCCAGCTTTATAGCCAAGATAGAACTGATGAACTTTAAATGGATCAGTTGTATTAGTTTTATCTGTACCAGTACCTCTAGAGCCTTGATTTCCTTGAGTATTATCACCAGAATTATCAGTAGCGTTATATCTTAAACCAATAACGCCAAAGAAGTTATCATCAATTGCGGCTTTAAAATTTGCTACTGCTTTAAATTGATGACCAGCTAATGAGCCAGACTCTGATTTTGTATTAGAAAACTCACCGTGTTTTTTATCATTTGTATATCTATATCTTGCAAATCCTGAAAGATCTACATTTTTTATAGCTTCTTCAAGTGGAGTAGCACTTGCTACACTTGAAAATGCACCTAAAGCAACCAAAGCGGCTAAACTAATTTTTGTTAGTTTCATTTTTTCTCCTTTTAAAGTTTTGTGCTGACGATTATAATCAATAAAATTTAACATGAAGCTTAAAATTTTTAATTTCAGTTACCGATCGTTTACCGTAATTAATCAAAAATAGGTAAAAATTGATAATTTTAAACAAACTAAGGATAAAAATTAAAATAAGTAAAAAGAAAAAGGGGCTATTGCTTTGCCCCTTAAAAGGAGTTCTAGTTTTGATTGCTGTTGAAATTATATAAGCAAGCAGTAAATCAACGGTAATTAAAAAGAAATTTTTTCCTCTTTTGGTACTTCGATATTTGTTTTTACACTTTTTCTTTTAATAACCACTTCATTTTGCGGCTTTTTTATACCATTATATAAGCCACTAGAGCCACCCTCTTTTATAAGCAACATATCTATAAGTTTATCTGCATAAAAGGTCGCATAGACCAAGTCACCTTTATCATAATAGTATCTATTTGCACAAAAATTTGCTTTATTGAGTTTGTGATTTTTTATATCGCTCGCCACTATTTCATAGCAGTATTTTGAATCTTTATAAGTAACCTCTTTTATAAAACCTTTAATCGAGCTTTTTACTGGTGTATTTTGCATGACCTGTCTTGGCTGTTTTCGTACTGGTGGGTTATCCTCAAAAAATGAGCAACCCAAAAACATGATAGTAGTTGTCAGTGGAAGTAAAATTTTAGCTTTCATCTCTTATCCTTAGTGTAAAACGGCGAAGTATAACTTTTAAGATTAAATAAATTTTGCGGGAAATTAAAGGCTCGTATCTAAATTTATATACACGATCATATAAATTTATCTTAGGCGAGCCTGCCTAAGATAGTTAAGCTGAAACATTTAAAACGTTACCGCCAAGCTCGGCGATCTTTTTATCAAGTGTCTCAAGAGTCTTTTCGATAGTCTTTTGTGAAATTTCAGGAAGCTCACCTCCCCAAATTTTCTTCGCATCCTCAAAACCCTTTGCCGCGCCCTCTCTACCAGCTTTTAGTTTTTCCACGTCATCGCCTGCACCATTTAGCACAAAGCTAGCTATCCTATCAGCCGTATTTGCGATACCAAAAAATCCATTCTCGCTAATAAGATCATTTGCCTCGTCACTACTTAGCTCGTTTAAAGATTTACCGTTATAGCCGATACTTGTAAGATCAAGGCCTGATAAAATTTCTGATAAATTTTTAGGCGCATTAAAGCTTAAGCCACCTTGAGCTAATAAATTTGAACTACTACTTTTAACGATCTCTTTTTGATACTGCAAAAAGTAGCCATTTGAAATGTCTTTGGCTGTTAAATTTGTAATTTCAGACTCTTTTTTAGAAATATCCTTTTCATCTTTATGAAGTGAAATTTCTGATTTTACATTTCCTTTTAGGCTTGAATTATTATATGAGTTTGCGATTTGAGAAATTTTCATTTTGGCTCCTTAGAATTTATAAAATCAATATCGCCAAAAAGTAGAATTTATTTAGATAGAGCGGGAAAACTCCCGCTAGTAGTTATTTGCTAAGTGTTGCGTTTAGCATCCAGATGGCTTTTTCAAATTTTGCAATTTGATCTTGTGCATACATTTGAGTTGTTGTATCGCCTTCTGCAAGCTCGTCAAGCTTTTTAAACTCGCCCAAAAGGTGCTTGTAATCAGCCAAAACAATATCCAAAACTTCAGTCGGAGTGTAGCTTTCTTTTGGCTCGTGTTTTATGTGAGCGACTTTTGCTAACTCCTCAGCCTTTGCGATAGGTCTGCCGCCAAGCATAAGAGCTCTTTCTGCAACTGCATCAAATATATCACTCATATCTTCATAAGCTTTTTCTGTATATTCATGGACGCTAAAAAATTGAATACCTTTTACATTCCAGTGAAGATCGTGAAATTTAATGTAAAGTGCATTCGCATCAGCCTGAATTGTGTTTAACTGTAAAATAACTTTTGACATTTTTGTCTCCTTTTTATTGTTTAAATGTGATGAAATTATATGTAGTTAGAGTTAATCACTGGTTAATCAAACAATAAATTTTATTATTTAGTATAAATTTTGACTACAAAATAAATTTATCTTGTAGTCAAATGTAGAATTTAGAGATTTGTCTATTTTTTATAAGGTGTAGTTTTATAGCCTTGCTCGATCAAACTGCTCATACCTCCATCCAAATTTATTATCTTAAGATCTGAGCTATCTATCGCTGCGGCTGCTGCCGTACTTCTTCTGCCGCTTCTGCAAACAAGAGCAATAGGTTTTTTAATATCAACTGCCTTTGAAAGCTCCTCCAAAAATGCACTCTTATCGTTTGGATTAAAAGTTATAGTCTTTGCACCTGCGATAACACCAGTCTCTTGCCACTCAGATGGAGTTCTTATATCGATAATCTGATCATATTTTTTGATCTCATCTGGGCTTATATTAACGGTTTTAACATCAGCTGACAACATACAACAAACAGCTCCTAAAAGTAAAATTTTTTTCATCTACTCTCCTTAAATAAATTTTTGAAATGTTAGCACGAATTATTAAATATATAAAAATTTTTGTTGATAAAATTTATTAGTTTAGATAAAAATTAATAATATAACGTGTTAATAAAAACTAAATCTACTACAAATACATCTATAGATAAACCGACTAGATTGATAAAAAATCTATCTGCTTACCATTACACATTTTTTATAAAAATTTTTCTTTGATTTTAGTTATCTTATTTGTATATCACTTATGATCTTATTTTTAAAAGTTTATTCTTTTTATTTTTCCCTTAACCTGTGTTATGCCGATCTTCATAAGAATATTTTTTATAAATTGCTATATCTTAATTATATGTTTTAGTATATACCTATTTGAGTATTTTGTATTTTATAAAGATAATTATATGATGGTGTCCCCAACAGGGTTCGAACCTGTGGCCTTAGAATTAGGAATTCTACGCTCTATCCAGCTGAGCTATGAGGACAATTCACATATTTTGTAGATAGATTTTATCAGAATAATTAATTTTTAAAGGACAGATTACTCTGCCCTTCTTTAGCTAATTAGCCATTTCTCTTTTTAATGATCTCATCACTTACGTTTTTAGGAACTTCTTCGTAGTGATCGAATTCCATTGAGTAAGTTGCACGGCCTTGAGTCATCGAGCGAAGATCAGTTGAATAGCCAAACATTTGAGCCAGTGGACAATAAGCGGCAATGATCTTCACACCATTTCTATCATCCATTGAATTTACTTGGCCACGGCGTTTGTTAAGGTCGCCTATAACATCACCCATATACTCTTCTGGAGTTTCAACTTCAACCTTCATCATAGGCTCAAGAATAACAGCACCGGCTTTTCTAGCACCTTCCTTGAATCCCATTGAAGCAGCAAGTTTAAATGCCATTTCAGATGAGTCAACTTCATGGTAGCTACCATCAAAAAGGGTAACTTTAACGTCTTCAACTGGGTAACCAGCAAGAACACCGCTTTGAAGTGCCTCTTTGCAACCTTTTTCAACAGCTGGAATATATTCTTTTGGAACAACACCACCTTTGATATCATTAACAAATTCAAATCCACTAGCAGCTGGAAGCGGCTCAATACGTAAAAATACGTGACCATATTGACCACGACCGCCTGATTGTTTAGCATACTTATACTCTTGTTCAACTGTCTTACGAATAGTTTCACGATAAGCAACTTGTGGTTGTCCAACTTCAGCATCTACCTTAAATTCGCGAAGCATACGATCAACTATGATCTCCAAGTGAAGCTCACCCATACCGCTAATAATAGTTTGACCGCTCTCTTCGTCTGTACTAACTCTAAAACTTGGATCTTCTTGAGCTAGTTTTTGAAGTGCTATTGCCATTTTTTCCTGGTCTGCCTTTGTTTTTGGCTCAACCGCAACACTAATAACTGGCTCAGGGAAGTCCATTCTCTCAAGGATAACTTTATCTTTTTCGCTAGCTAGAGTATCGCCTGTTAGAGTATTTTTTAGACCAACAACAGCGCCGATCTCACCAGCAAAAAGCTCAGTAATCTCTTCACGTTTATTTGAGTGCATTTTTAGTAAGCGACCGATTCTCTCTTTACTATCTTGAACGGTATTATAAGCATAGCTACCACTTTCTAAGCTTCCTCTATAAACACGAATAAATGTTAGCTGTCCAACAAATGGGTCAGTCATAATCTTAAATGCAAGAGCTGCAAATTCACCATTATCAGTGCTTTCAACAGTTACTTCAGTGCCATCTTCATATACGCCCTTAATAGCTTCAATTTCATCTGGAGCCGGCAAATAATCAACGACAGCATCAAGTAGAGGCTGAATTCCTTTGTTTTTAAACGCAGTTCCACAAAGCATAGGTGTGATAGTCATTCTCAAGCAGCCTGCTTTTATACCTTTTTTAATCTCTTCTTCACTTAGCTCTTCACCAGCAAAAAATTTCTCCATCAAGCTATCATCCGTCTCTGAAACTGCTTCGATTAGTTTTGCACGGTATTCCTCTGCTTTATCTTTAACTTCAGCTGGAATTTCTTCTTCAACATAGTCAGTTGGCTTTTTCTCATCATTCCAAACATAAGCTTTCATTCTTACAAGGTCAACTACGCCCCTAAAGTTATCCTCGGCGCCTATAGGAATTTGAATAGGAATTGGGTTTGCTTTTAGTCTTTCCCTGATCTGCTCTTCAACTCTAAAGAAATTTGCACCGATTCTATCCATTTTATTAACAAAAACGATTCTTGGTACGTGATATTTATTTGCTTGTCTCCAAACAGTTTCTGATTGTGGTTGAACACCGCCAACAGAACAAAATACTGAAACAGCACCGTCAAGAACACGCATAGAACGCTCAACTTCGATAGTAAAGTCAACGTGTCCCGGAGTGTCGATTAGGTTTATTTGATAACCCTTCCAAAATGCCGTAGTTGCAGCTGAAGTAATAGTAATACCACGCTCTTTTTCTTGTTCCATCCAGTCCATGGTAGCAGCACCATCATGAACTTCACCTATTTTATGGCTCATACCAGTAAAGAATAAAATTCTCTCGCTAGTAGTTGTCTTTCCAGCATCAATGTGAGCCGCAATACCGATATTTCTTACCTTATGTAAAGGCGTTTTTCTCTCTGCCATATTAATTCTTTCTTACCAGCGGTAGTGAGCAAATGCTTTATTAGCCTCTGCCATCTTGTAAGTATCTTCCTTCTTCTTGAAAGATGCACCTTTTGAGTTTGCCGCATCTAAGAGCTCATTCGCTAGTTTATCTATCATAGTTCTTTCGCTTCTTTTTCTAGCGTAAGTTATAAGCCAGCGGATAGCAAGAGCTTGTTGGCGAGCTGGGCGAACCTCAACTGGTACTTGATAGGTAGCACCACCAACACGGCGTGATTTAACTTCTAAAATAGGTTTTACATTTTCAATAGCATCGTTAAAAACGTCGATGCCTTTAACCTCAGCATTTTTCTTTTCTATGGCTTTAATAGCACCATACATTATCTCAGTAGCGACGCTTTTTTTGCCATCATACATAAGAGAATTAATAAATTTAGTGATTATTTTATTTCCGTAAATCGGATCAGGTAAGATTTCCCTTACAGGGGCTTTTCTTCTTCTCATTTTGATCTTTCCTTCAAATTTTTATGAAATTTTACTCAAACGTTTGCAAATTTTAGCAACGTCTGCGAACCTAAATTTTTACTTTTTTGTTGCAGCTGCAGCACCAGCTTTAGGGCGTTTCGCACCATATTTAGAACGAGAAACTGTTCTTTTTGCAACACCAGCAGTATCAAGTGCACCACGAACGATGTGATATTTAACACCTGGTAAGTCTTTAACCCTACCGCCGCGAACTAAAACGATACTGTGTTCTTGTAGGTTGTGACCTTCACCACCGATATAGCTGATGACTTCAAAACCGCTTGTTAGCCTGACTTTGGCAACTTTCCTCAAGGCTGAGTTTGGTTTTTTAGGAGTTGTAGTATAAACCCTAGTGCAAACTCCTCTTCTTTGAGGGCACTCTTTTAACGCTGGAGATTTTGACTTAACAGTCACTTTCTTGCGTTCTTTTCTGACCAATTGATTTATGGTTGGCACAATAATTCCTTTCAACTAAATTTATTAAAAAGACCTAATTTTATTTAAAATAAACTTAAATAACGGTTAATAAGTTAGACTTACTCATCTAATTCTTGATTTTATAAAAACTCTGCTGTCTTTATTTTGTATTAGTCTTGCTTGACAGCATATTTGCCACTACCTATCAAAAGAATACAAAGTGAAATAGCAATATAAAGGTAAATAAGTTCTGATTTAAAACCATTAACTTCATTTAATACAAATAAATTTGTAAATCCATAGTACGAGTATAAAATAGTAATACTAGTACCTAAAACTAGGATAGCACCTACTCTTGAATAAAAACCAATAATTAACATAATGGGCGCTAAGACCTCTCCAAGGTAAGAAAAATATGCCAAAAATCCAGGCAAACCAGCATTTACTAATATACCTTTTACCCCACTAAGTCCATGTAAAATTTTACCAAAACCATGCATAAAAAGGCAGATACCAAGTCCTAAACGTATAAGCAAAAGTCCAAGATCAATGTTTTTCATAAATTCTCCATGATGTGATTTAAAGATAAGGATTTTATTAGGTGATAGTTAATAGCTTGTAAATTTTTAATTGATTTAATTTTATAAAGAGGTTAAGCCCCAAAAATAGGGGCTTAAAGGACTAGTTTTCTTTGATTTTTACTTTTTTATCCTTATAAAAACCAGTTCCAACTGGGATCATACGTCCAAGGATGACGTTCTCTTTTAGATCTTCAAGATAGTCAAATTTAGCAGCGATTGACGCTTCTGTTAAGACCTTAGTTGTCTCTTGGAATGACGCAGCAGAGATCACACTATCACTTCCGATAGCCGCCCTTGTAACACCAAGAAGGATCGGCTCAGCGATAGCTGGCTCGCCACCCATTTTCATAATGCGCTCATTCTCTTCTTTAAATTTATTTCTTGAAACCATGTCGCCAACGATGAAATTTGTATGTCCGCTATCGACGATTTTGACCTGGCGTAGCATTTGCGAGACGATGATCTCGATATGCTTATCAGCGATCGCAACACCTTGGCGGCGATAAACTTGCTGGATTTCACTGATCAAATAGTAGTGAAGTGCCTTCTCACCAAGAATTCTTAAGATATCGTGGCTCGATATAAGTCCGTCTGTCAGTTTCTCACCAGCATGGACAAATTCGCCGTCTCTTACTTGGATCTGGCGGCTCTTTTCGATCAAATACTCAGCTGTCGTGCCATCTTCTGCTTGGATAATGATGCGCTCTTTTGAGCGAAGTGGCTTGTCAAATCTAACAACGCCGTCGATCTCTGCAACGATAGCTGTATTTTTAGGACGTCTTGCTTCAAATAGCTCACTAACTCTTGGAAGACCACCGGTAATGTCTTTTGACTTAGCAACAGCTTTTGGAGTCTTAGCCAAAATGTCAGCTTGAGCTACTTCGTCGCCACTTGAAACAAAGATCGCAGTTTTTGGATCAAGCGGATACTTGATCAAATGTCCGCTCTTTGTAGTGATAATGATCGCTGGTTTTACGCCACTTGGCAAATACTCGTTGATAACAAGACGTCTTTGACCAGTTGCCTCGTCAGCTTGCTCAGTCGCGCTATATCCTGGCTCGACATCTTCAAAGCTAACCACACCAGCCTCTTCTGCGATAGTTGGAGTTGAGTATGGATCCCACTCAGCGATTATTAGCTTGTCATCTTTTTCAGGTAGTGAGACCACTGTCGCTCTTTCTACCGCATCATTATCTGATACTTGAATGATAGAATTTCTTGGGATGTAGTGGCGAACTGCCTCACGTCCATCTTTATCAGAAACGACAACAAAGAAGCCTTTTTCAGTTACTTTGTGACCTTTTTTGATATCTTTTAGCCTATCAAGGAAGTCACCTTTTAGTATGAAAAATTTAACCACACCATTTGCATCTGCTGTGATCTTTCTAGTTACTGGATCGCCGTCTGAAATTTTAAGCTCACTAGCATAAGGGATACGATTTGGAATGTTCCAACCCTCTTTGATGATCTCGACGATACTCTCGTTTTCTTTTACTTTGTCGCCATTTGCATAAGGGATATACATCTTGCCTTCGATCTTACCGCTAACGCCAGCTAGTTCGTTTGGTTTAGCAAGGTCGTTTCTTCTGATTGTATATTTAACCTCTTCTTTTTTGCCTTTAATCACGATATTTACGTCTTCGTGAGCATATTCGATCTCGATTTTACCATCGATTGTTGATTTTATCTTTGGCTCAACAAGTAGTACAGCTGCACTTCTTCTATTTGCAACGATCTTTTTGCCGTTGTTCTCGTATGTACTAAGGTTGTAATACCTAATAAAGCCCTCTTTTTGAGCGATGACTTGGCGGTCTTGCTGCTCAGTAGAAGCCGTACCACCGATGTGGAACGTTCTTAGCGTTAGCTGAGTACCCGGCTCACCGATTGATTGAGCTGAGATGATGCCGACAGCCTCGCCTGGTTTTACAAGTTTGCCCTCACCCAAATTTAAGCCGTAGCATTTTGCGCAAACGCCTTTTGGCGCCTTGCACGTGATAGGTGTTCTAATGCTTACTGATTTTATGCCAGCTTCTGTTATTGCCTTAGCTTTCTCTTCATCAAGCAATGTGCCTTCGCTAAATAAAATTTCATTTGTTATAGGATCGATCACATCATCTGCTAAAACACGGCCTAATACTCTCTCTTCAAGGCTCTCTATTAGCTCACCGCTCTCTGTGATATCTGTGATCTCGACGCCCTCGTGCGTACCGCAGTCGTGCATTGTGACTTTAACGTTTTGAGCAACGTCGATTAGCTTTCTTGTTAAGTAACCAGCGTTGGCAGTTTTTAGCGCAGTATCTGCAAGACCCTTTCTAGCTCCGTGAGTTGAGTTGAAGTACTCCATTATGTTTAGACCTTCACGGAAGTTTGAAATGATCGGTGTTTCGATGATCGAGCCGTCTGGTTTTGCCATAAGACCACGCATACCAGCTAACTGACGAATTTGCGCTGCACTACCTCTCGCACCAGAGTCTGCCATCATATAAATTGAGTTAAATCCGCCCTTATCACTTTGGATAAGCTTCATCATCTCGCTTGCAACGCTGTTATTTGTATCTGTCCAGATATCGATGATCTTGTTGTATCTCTCACTGTCTGTTAAAAGACCAGCACCATATTGCTTTTGAATTTCACGAACTTTTTTCTTAGCTTCGTCGATATACTTTTGCTTGCTATCTGGCACGATGATGTCTGCGATAGAGATAGAAATTCCAGCTTTTGTAGCATATCTAAAGCCTAAATTTTTAAGCTTATCAAGGAAGTCAGCCGTTACTTCAAGGCCGCCATTTCTATAAACATAATCAACCAAATTTGCAATATCTTTTTTCTTCATGATCTTATTCCACATATTTTCAGGGACAAAATCAGGTAGTATTGCTCTTAGTATCAAACGACCAGCTGTTGTGAAGATGATCTTATTATCAACCATTGTCTTAATTTTAGCGTGAAGACCAAGAGTGTTAGCCTCTTCAGCAATCATTACTTCATCAACGCTTGAGAAAATTTTATTTGCGCCTTTTTCATCATTTCTTTCTAGGCTTAAATAATAAATTCCTAAAACCATATCTTGTGAAGGAACTGTGATAGCCTTACCACTTGCAGGAAGCAAGATGTTCATTGAGCTAAGCATCAAAATTTTGCACTCAGCGATAGCCTCTTGTGATAATGGCACGTGAACAGCCATTTGGTCGCCGTCAAAGTCCGCGTTAAACGCCGCACAAACTAGTGGATGAAGCTGAATCGCCTTGCCCTCAACAAGCACTGGGTGAAAAGCCTGGATAGAAAGCTTGTGAAGTGTTGGAGCACGGTTTAGCATAACTGGATAGTCTTTAACGACCTCTTCTAGGCACTCCCAAACCTCATTTGTCTTATCTTCTATCATCTTTTTCGCTTGCTTAACAGTTGTTGCATAGCCCTTTTCTTCAAGGCGAGCAAGCAAATGTGGCTTAAATAGCTCTAAAGCCATTTTCTTTGGAAGACCACACTGATCCATCTTTAGCTTTGGACCAACAACAATAACAGAACGTCCAGAGAAGTCAACACGCTTACCTAGCAAATTCTGGCGGAAACGGCCTTGCTTACCTTTGATGATCTCGCTTAGTGATTTTAGCGGGCGCTTGTTTGCACCTTTTACTGCATTTGCTCTGCGGCCATTATCAAATAGCGCATCAACAGCTTCTTGAAGCATTCTCTTTTCATTTCTAATAATGATCTCAGGTGCATCAAGCTCAAGCAGACGTTTTAGACGGCTATTTCTGTTTATTACACGGCGATATAGGTCATTTACGTCTGAAACAGCAAATTTACCACCATCAAGGCTGACTAGCGGTCTAAGATCAGGTGGAAGAACTGGTAAATTTGTTATCATCATCCACTCTGGGCGGTTACCTGAATTTAAAAAACTCTCGATAACTTTTAGGCGTTTTACGATAGTCTTTTTCTTGGCCTCAGAATTTGTAGACTCCATCTCTTCTTTTAGCTGATTTAAAATTTCCATCAAATCAAGCTCAGCTAGCATGTCATAGATGACCTCGCCACCCATTCTAGCTGTAAAACCAGTCTCTTCGTATCTTGAAGCTAGGCTTTGATATTGCTCTTCATTTAAAACGTCGTATTTCTCAACTTTTTTAGAATTTTCATTGTCGTAATAAGCTTCGCCAGCATTATCAACAATGTATGCCTCATAGTAAAGTACACGCTCAAGGTCTTTCATCTTAATACCAAGAAGTGCACCAATACGGCTTGGTAAGAAATTTACATACCAGATGTGAGCCACTGGAGTTACAAGCTCGATATGACCCATGCGAGAGCGGCGAACTTTAGATGTTGTTACTTCAACACCGCACTTTTCGCACTTGATGCCTTTATAACGCATCTTTTTATATTTGCCACAAAGGCACTCGTAATCACGGATCGGTCCAAAAATTTTCGCACAAAACAAGCCGTCACGCTCAGGTTTTAGTGTGCGGTAGTTGATAGTTTCTGGTTTTTTAACTTCGCCATAACTCCAAGATTTTATCTTCTCAGGACTTGCTAAACGAAGTTGAAAAGCTTCAAAATCACGAGGTCTATGCTCTTCTTTTATCTCAACTGGTTTTAAATTAGTTAGTTTCATTTGTCTCATCCTCATCATATACTTCTACATCAAGAGCTAGTGATTTTAGCTCGTTTGTTAGAACAAAGAACGTCTCAGGGATACCAGTCTCAGGAACGTTTTCACCTCTTGTTAAAGCTTTATAAGCAGATAGTCTTCCCTCAACATCGTCTGATTTTACAGTTAGCATCTCTCTTAGTGTATGGGCGGCACCGTAAGCCTCAAGTGCCCAAACCTCCATCTCACCAAACCTTTGACCGCCAAATAGCGCCTTACCGCCGACAGGTTGCTGTGTAACAAGGCTATATGGTCCAGTGCTTCTTGCGTGGACTTTCTCATCAACCAAGTGATGAAGTTTTAGCATATACATACAACCAACATTAACACGTTCTCTTATCTTTGAGCCTGTGCGTCCATCGTATAGCTCAGTTTTACCATCGCTATCTATCTTTGCCATCTCAAATAGTTTTGCAAATTCGTCAGCCTTAACGCCTTCAAAAATCGGGGTTGCAAATCTTACGCCATTACTCCAATCTTTTGCATATTCAAGAAGCTTCTCATCGCTCATCTTACCAAGAGCTTTTTTAGCGTCCATTAGCTTAGCAACACCTGCTATCTCTATCATCTTGGCTCTTAGCTCTTTTATCCACTCGCCTTTTTTGGTTTCAAAAATTTCATTGATCTGCTCACCTAAGCGGTAACCAACAAGACCAAGATGGCTCTCTAAAATTTGACCGATGTTCATACGGCTTGGAACACCAAGTGGGTTTAGCACGATGTCTACGATCTGACCACTTGGAAGATAAGGCATATCTACTTCTCTAACTATATTTGAAACGATACCTTTGTTACCGTGACGTCCAGCCATCTTATCGCCGACTTTTAGTTTGCGTTTTGTAGCTATATAAACCTTTACAAGTTTTACAACGCCACTTGGTAAAATGTCATCTTTTTCTAAAATTTCTATCTTAGCATCATGCTCTTCTTTGAGCTTTTTCTTCTCATTTTGGAAGTAATTTTTTAGCTCGTCATATTTCTTTTGAATATCTTTTGAAAAGCTTTTAACGATAGCATTTAGAGTAAACCTATTTATATTTTCAAGATCGGCCTTATTGATCTTTGAGCCCTTTTTATACTCTTTTTTATTTACCTCTTGATCACTTGCTAGTGGATTTTTAGAAAGAAGTGCTGTAACTTTTAGCATCTCTTCGCGGTCTAGCATAAGTAGTCTATCGTGATGTTCTTTTTCTAAAAGAGTCTTCTCTTCTTCGTAAGCTTTATTTGTTCTGCTATCTTTTTCATAACCTTTTTTGGTGAAAATTTTAACATCAACAACCACGCCTTCCATCGAAGCTGAAGCGTAGAGCGATTTATTTACCACGTGGCCAGCCTTTTCACCAAAGATCGCACGTAATAGTCTCTCTTCTGGAGTTGGTTTAACTTCGCCTTTTGGAGATACTTTGCCAACAAGGATCATACCAGGCTTAATCTCTGTACCAATTTTGACAATACCACTCTCATCAAGGTGCATAAGCTCCTCTTCTTTGACATTTGGTATATCTTTTGTTATCTCTTCAACGCCATCTTTTAGCTCACGAGCTTCGATCTCTTTTTCATAAATATGAACGCTCGTAAAGGCATCTTCACGTATCATTTTTTCGCTAATGACGATCGCGTCCTCGTAGTTGTAGCCATTCCAAGGCATAAATGCAATTAGTGCATTTTTACCGATAGCTAGCTCGCCTTTTTCCATACTTGGGCCGTCAGCAATTATTTGACCGGCAACGATCTCATCGCCTTTTTTAACTATCGGATGTTGAGAAAAAGTCGTATTTTGGTTTGTTCTTAAATTTTTCTCCAAAGAGTAATGATCGATATATGGACCAGCTTCGTCTTCGCCTAAAATGAATATATTTTTATTATCAACCTTTTCAACCACACCACTACGTTTTGCTTTTACACTTTCCCATGCATCTCTTGCGATAACGCTCTCCATACCTGTTCCAACAATAGGAGCAGTTGAGCGAAGTAGTGGCACTGCCTGACGTTGCATATTTGAACCCATGAGAGCACGGTTAGCATCATCATGCTCTAGGAATGGAATAAGTGAAGCCGCAACACCAGCTATCATACCAGAACAAAGGTCGATCAAAGTAACATCTTCTCTACGGGCAAGCATCATCTCGCCATCTTTTCTAACCTCAATCAAGTCCTCAACGATGTGTCCATTTTCATCAAGCTTAGTTGATGCTGGAGCTATAACATTGCCCTCTTCTTGAGTTGCAGTTAAATAAACTATCTCATCAGTCACTTTACCATCTATAACTTTTTTGTAAGGTGCTTCAACAAAGCCAAGATCATTCACTTTTGCATAGGTTGAAAGCGTATTTATAAGACCAATATTTTGGCCTTCTGGAGTCTCAACCGGACAAATTCTACCATAGTGGGTTGGGTGAACGTCACGCACCTCAAAGCCAGCACGTTCTTTTACTAAACCGCCTTCACCAAGTGCGGATAGACGGCGCTTGTGAGTAACTTCACTAAGTGGGTTTGTCTGATCCATAAACTGGCTTAGCTGACCGCCTGTAAAAAATTCCATAATCGTAGCAGTAATCATTTTTGGATTAATGAGGTCGTATGGCATAATCTCTTCAGTATTATTGCTTAAGCTTGTAAATTTATCGCGGATAGCCTTTTGCATCTTTACAAAACCGAGGTGAAGTTCGCTAGCAAGTAGCTCACCGATTGACCTTATACGGCGGTTACCAAGATGGTCGCGGTCATCAATGTGACCTTGTCCATTTTTAACTTTTATAAGATATTTTGCAGTTTTTATAATATCTTCACTTGTTAGTAAAGTAACGTATTCTGGCACATCAAGAGAGAGCTTATGATTCATTTTCATACGACCAACTTTTGTTAAATCATATCTCTCAGGGTTAAATAGCATATCATTTACAAAACTCTTTGCGGCCTCTTTTACAACTGGCTCTCCTGGTCTCATAACCTTATAAATTCTAATAGCCGCAAGATCGTTTTCGTCATCCACGCCCTCAGTTTGTTTTAAAACCTTAAGCATATCGTTGTCAGCTATGAAAGAATTTATTATTGCATCATCAACACCAGCAGCAGAGTTATTTATAATCTCAATACTTTCATGCTCAGCTAAAATTTTCGCAAGTTTATTCTCGTCAAGAGCAGATAGTGTATCATATAAAATTTCTCCACTCTCTGTATTTATTACAGGATTTGCCAAATATCTACCAATAAGTGCTTCAACTGGGTATTCAACAAATTTTACGCCATCTTCAATCAACTTATCAGCTTTTTTCTTAGTTAGACGTTTGCCTGCTTGATGAAGAATTTCTCCATCTTCGTTTTTTATATCATATTCAACTCTTCCCAAATAATCTTCAGGATTAAAAAGAGTTAAGAATTTGTTATTTTTAATAATTAAATTTTGTATCGGATAAAACAACTTAATGATGTCTTGTTTTTTATATCCAAGTGCTCTAAATAATATAGTTACTGGTACTTTTCTGCGTTTATTTATCCTAACATATAAAATATCTTTTGTGTCATATTCAAAATGTAGCCAAGAGCCACGGTCTGGTATTATTTGGGCTGTATAAATTAATTTATTTGCAACAGTCGCGCTCTCTTCTTGTTTAAAAATAACACCTGGACTTCTGTGGAGTTGATTTACAACAACGCGCTCAACACCATTTATAATAAATGAAATTCTATCAGTCATTAGTGGAATTTCACGTATAAAAATTTCTTGTTCTTTTATATCTTTAACACCAACTTTATCACCTGTCTTATCATCTTTCTCATGAACGATAAGACGTATTTTCATCTTTAAATTTACAGAGTATGTAAGACCTCTTTCTATACACTCTCTAATTGTATATTTTGGTTTTCCAATTTCTGAGCCAACATATTCTAAAGTCAAACGATTTTGCGGATCATGTATTGGAAAGATTGATTTAAAAACTTTTTCTATACCGCTTTCTGTTTGATTGTTATTTAGATTTAAAAAATTATCAAAGCTCTTTTTTTGTAGTTGTAGTAGGTTCGGAACGTCTATCTCCTTAACGACATTAGAGAAGTCAACCCTAAGACGATTTCCTGAGTATAAGCTATTTAACATTGCATCTACCTCGTGGTAATTTTGAAAGAAAAGTATAGCCTTTTAACAAGGCATCTAAAATTTAAAAAAGAGAGAGCCTGTGCCCTCTCTTGAAATATTAAGCTCAAATAATAAAAAATTATTTAAGTTCAACCTTAGCACCAGCTTCTTCAAGCTCTTTTTTAGCTGCCTCAGCCTCATCTTTGCTAACACCTTCTTTAAGAACAGATGGTGTTCCCTCAACTGCGTCTTTAGCTTCTTTAAGACCAAGACCAGTAAGCGCTCTAACAACTTTAATAACGTTGATTTTCTTATCACCAGAATCAACCAAAACAATGTTAAATTCTGTTTTTTCCTCTGCTGCAGCTGCTGCACCACCTGCTGCAACAGCACCACCTGCTACCATTACAGGAGCAGCGCTAACACCAAATTTCTCTTCGAACTCTTTTACAAGTTCACTAAGCTCAAGTACAGAAAGATTAGATATAAACTCTAATACATCTTCTTTAGTAATTGCCATTTTTAATCCTTATTATTTTTTAATTTTAATTAAGCTGATTGTTCTTTTTTCTCTTTAAGCGCATTCAAACCAATTGTGAAATTTTGAATTGGCGCATTCCAAACTTGTAAAAGCATCGCAATAAGCTCATCACGGCTAGGCATTTTAGATAGAGCTTTAACTTTATCAACGCTAGCAACTTCGCCATCAATATAAGCTGTTTTTATTTTGAAAAGATCAGCATTAGACTCTTCAAATTTTGCGGCTACTTTAGTTACTGCTAATTGATCTTCACTCCAAAGATATATATTTGTATCTTTGAGTTCCATTCCGACTTTATCAGAATTTTTAAGAGCAATATTTGCAAGAGTATTTTTAATAACTTGAACTTTTACATTTTGTTCTTTAGCAGAATTTCTTAAAACTTCAAGTTTCTTTACTGAAAGGCCACGATAGTCACAAACTACAATAGCTTCAGCAGTTTTAAATTCACTCTCTAATTTTGCAACAACTTCAGTTTTTTCGTTACGTGTCACTTTTTCTCCTTTCCGACCGGTAATTTCAAGCAGAGCGGGTCGAATCAATTAAGCCCAATGGCCTCGGCTATCTCCAATCTAAGATATAAATTTTAATTTTTAGTTTTATTTTAAGTCCATAACTTCTTGAGTATCAAGAGCTATAGATGGACTCATTGTCAAAGACAACGAAGCATTTTTAACATATCTACCCTTTGCGGTTGCAGGCTTATGTTTATTGATCGCTTTAATAAATGTTGAAATATTTTCATTTAATTGTTCTTTAGTAAAATTAACTTTACCAAGACCTGCATGTATATTTCCTTGCTTATCAACACGAAAATTTACTTGACCGCTTTTTGCATTATTAACAGCTTGTGCAACATCCATTGTAACTGTGCCAGTTTTTGGGTTTGGCATTAATCCTTTTGGTCCTAAAATTCTACCGACCTTACCTACAAGACCCATTAAATTTGGAGTAGCTATAAGAACATCAAAATTTATTATACCTTTTTGAATATCTTCGACCAAATCATCTGCGCCAACAATATCAGCACCAGCTGCTTTTGCCTCATCAGCTTTAGCATCTTTAGCAATAACAGCAACTCTTACAGTTTTACCTGTACCGGCCGGCAAAACGACTGAGCCACGAACCATTTGATCAGCATGTCTTGGATCAACATTTAATTTTAATGCAATCTCAACCGTTTCATTAAATTTAGCAGAAGCCAGAGTTTTAACTGTATCAATAGCCTCGCTAAGGTTATAAATTTTATCTTGCTCTACTTTTTTGAGCAATTCTTGAAATCTCTTGCTAGTTTTTCCCATAAATTTCTCCGCATATATATTGCTTCCGTCTTTTGCTAATCAACCTGACGGTAAAGGCTTTAGTCTACTACTTCGACACCCATTGAGCGAGCTGAGCCAGCAATAATCTTGGCTGCTTGCTCTTTATCATTTGTATTCAAATCAACAAGTTTTTTCTCAACTATTTCTAGAACTTGAGCTTTTGTTAATTTGCCTACTTTATTTTTTAAAGGATTATCAGTTCCTTTTGTTATACCTGCAGCCTTTTTAATAAGATCTGTAGCAGGAGGCTGTTTTGTGATAAATGTAAAACTTTTATCAGCATAAACAGTTATAACAACTGGAATATTAAACCCAACCATATCTTTTGTTCTTTCATTAAAGGCTTTACAAAATTCCATAATATTAACACCTTTTTGTCCAAGAGCTGGACCAACTGGTGGACTAGGATTTGCTTTTGTTGCAGCAATTTGTAATTTTATTTCACCTATAACTTTTTTAGCCATTTCTTGCTCCTTAAATTATCTTCTCAACTTGTGAATACAAAATATCAACAGGGGTACTTCTACCAAAAATAGAAACATTAAGTCTAAGTTTGCCATGTATCATGTCATATTCTTCAACAATACCTGTAAAGTTAGCAAAAGGACCTTCTGTTATACGAACACTCTCACCATCCTCAAAGAATATCTTAGGTTTTGGTGCAGCCCTTTTTTGAACTTTTTCCAAAATAGTATTTATATCTTTTTCAGATAATGGCGTAGGTTTTTTAGCCTCACCAATAAAACGTCCAACTTTTGGCAAAGATTGAATCCTGTGCCAAAGAGCCGTATCAAGATCTAAGCACGCAAAAGCATAACCTGGGTAAAGAGTTCTTTCGTTGATTTTTTGCTTACCATTTTTTATTTCTATTACGTCTTCTGTAGGAACTATAATTTCTTTTAGTTGATCTTCTATTCCATGATCTTTTACTAAGTTTTCAATTCCTCTTTTTACTGCCATTTCGCTTCCAGCGTAAGTCTGTATAGCATACCATTTATGTGACATTACTTCTTTCCTTATATCATATAACTTTAGATAAAACAAAGGACATAATAACATCAACAAGAGCTAAAAAAAGTGATACAACAGCAACTACGATAAAAACTGCAAAAAAAGCATTTCTAATTTGTTCTTTTGTGGGATAAATAACCTTCATTATTTCCAATTTAGAAAGCCTAATATAATTTATAATTTTTTCCATAATCTTAACCTTAGTCGTGGCAGGGCAAGAGGGATTCGAACCCCCAACCATTGGATTTGGAATCCAGCGCTCTACCGTTGGAGCTATTGCCCTAATAGCTTCTTAATTAACTTTTTAATTTAACTTCTTTATGAATAGTATGTTTTTTTAATCTTGGGCAATACTTTTTAAGTTCAACTTTATCCGTAGTAGTTTTACTATTTTTAGTTGTTGTATAATTTATATCACCACTTTCAGAGCATTTTAAACCAATTTTAATTCTCATATAAGTCCTTATTAAGATATCAAAGGGATATCCTCCCTTTGACAAATTTTTATAAATTAACCAAGTATTTTTGAAACAACACCTGAACCAACAGTCCTACCACCTTCACGGATAGCAAAACGAGTACCTTCCTCAAGTGCTACTGGAGCAATCAATTCAACAGAAATTCTTACATTATCACCTGGCATAACCATCTCTGTTCCTTCTGGGAGCGTAATTGAACCAGTAACATCAGTTGTTCTTACGTAGAATTGTGGTCTATAGTTATTAAAGAAAGGAGTATGGCGACCACCTTCTTCTTTTGTCAAGATATAGACTTCGCCTTCAAATTTTGTATGAGGGGTAATTGATTTAGGCTTGCAAAGAACCATACCACGCTCAACGTCCTCTTTTTTGGTACCACGGAGAAGAACGCCGACATTATCACCGGCTTCGCCTTGATCCATCTCTTTTCTAAACATTTCAACACCAGTAACTGTTGTTGTTTGAGTTGGCTTAATACCAACAATCTCAATTGTATCACCAACTTTTATAACACCTTTTTCGATTCTACCAGTTACAACTGTACCACGACCTGAAATCGAAAAAACATCTTCGATTGGCATAAGAAGGTCTTTATCTGTTGCACGAACTGGAGTTGGAATATAGCTATCAACTGCATCCATTAATTCCATAATTTTTGCTGACCATTCGCCATCTTGACCAGCTTTTGCCTCTTCAAGAGCTTTAAGTGCTGAACCAGAAACAATAGGTGTATCATCACCTGGGAAATTATACTCATTAAGTAATTCACGGATTTCCATTTCAACCAATTCAAGTAGCTCTGCATCATCAACCATATCAGCTTTGTTCATGAAAACAACAATGTATGGAACACCAACTTGGCGTGATAATAAAATATGCTCTCTAGTTTGTGGCATTGGACCATCAGCTGCAGAAACAACCAGAATAGCTCCATCCATTTGTGCAGCACCTGTAATCATATTTTTTACATAGTCGGCGTGACCAGGGCAGTCAACGTGGGCATAGTGGCGTTTCTCTGTCTCGTACTCAATATGTGAAGTAGCAATTGTAATACCACGCTCTTTTTCTTCTGGAGCATTATCAATATTATCATAATCTTTTAGCTCAGCAAGTCCTTTGCGTGAAAGAACAGCAGATATTGCAGCTGTTAATGTAGTTTTACCATGATCTACGTGACCAATAGTACCTATGTTTACGTGCGGCTTGTTACGTGAAAATTTTTCTTTAGCCATCTTTTCCTCCGTATGTGATATATGTCTTTTTTTCTTACCAAATTTGTATAATCATAATAAAATCATATTAACCAGTGGAGCTCATAGCGGGACTTGAACCCGCGACCTCTTCCTTACCAAGGAAGTGCTCTACCTCTGAGCCATATGAGCGAAAAACGCTTGGCAGAGATGATTCCAATTAAATAATACAAACAACTAAAAATTTTGAAAATAAAGTAAGGAATAACTGTGTTTAGCAAAATCTAGATACAGCTCCCAGTTTATTTTCCCAAATTTTGGAGCGGGAAACGGGGCTCGAACCCGCGACCCTCAGCTTGGAAGGCTGATGCTCTAGCCAACTGAGCTACTCCCGCATAACAATGGTGGTGAGACGTGGATTCGAACCACGGAAGACATAGTCAGCAGATTTACAGTCTGCCCTCGTTGGCCGCTTGAGTATCTCACCTTAAACATTAATAAACTATTTTGGTATTTTCTGGTCAAACACTGTTACAAAAATGGAGCTGGTGAACGGACTTGAACCGCCGACCCACTGCTTACAAGGCAGTAGCTCTACCAACTGAGCTACACCAGCACCTGTTTTGTGAAGTGGCAATTATATATCAAAACAATGTAAAAGTCAAGGGAAAATTAAAAAATTTTCATAAAAATTAAAATCATAAAATACAGCCATTTAAGAATACAAATTTTTATTAGATTTAAATCCATAATACATCATTAAGCTTTTATGAAATATGTATAATTTTTATGGTTTTATTTTTTTTAAAAGCTAAAATTTCTATAATTACAAAAAAATATATAAGGACTTAATATGCAATTTTTACCTTGGGCGATAATTTTATTACTAATTTATGTAATTTATTTTCTAATGATACGTTACGAGAAAAGAATATCAACCCTTAGCAAATTAATTGAACAAAATAGTGATGGTATTAAAGAAAATAGGGATTTGATTGGACAAAATAGATCACTTATTGAAAAAAATAAACACGATATCGAAAAAAATACAAAAGACATCATAACAAATGTTGAAAAAGTAGATATTGATTTGGAAGACTAAAGTTTCTGGTTTCTTATCTCGGCTATTAATAAATTTGCTAGAATTTTTTATTTAAGATTTTAGCAAATCATTTTTTATTTGAAAATTTTATATTTATTGTATTCTTTAGCCAGTAAAAGTTGTGTATGTATTTCTTGTGGGCGTATATAGAAAAAATTTATAGTTTTTGAAGAATAATCTTAATTTTTAAAAAAATAAATCAAGATTTTATGAATCAAGTTGCTTCATTAAAAGCACAAGCCCTATTCTATCCTTTACATTTAGCTTACTATAAATCGAGCTTGTATGTGCTTTGACTGTTCTTAGTGTAATACCTGTTTTTTCTGAAATTTCATTATTTGTTAGACCCTGATAGATTAAATCTGCAATTTCTCTTTCCCTTGAACTAAGCTCAGAGAGATCAGCCTTTTTGTCTACCTTTTCACTTTCGCTATTAATATATGAGCCGGTTAGCTCACTAATCATTGCCTGAACAAATTCTTGGTAAAGCCATATATTTCCATTAAAAATAGCTTCAAAAGCATCTTCAAAGTGTGTCTTTCGCATGTGAGAATTTGCATAGCCCTTGATTCCAAGCGTAAGCAGATGCTTGCCTTCGTTTATCGTTGGCCTATTTGAGAGTATGAGTATTTTTATATTTGGGGAATTTCCAATTATATTTTTTATAACATCATCAATATTATCTTTAAAAACATCAATATCAATGCCTATAATATCAATATCATCATTTATATGAGAAAAAAACTCTTTTCTATTATGTATAAATTTCACATCGCTATTGCCAGTAAAATAGCTTCTCCAAATATTGTTTAATGCACTATTTTGTGTAAATAAAATAACTTGCATTACCTTTCCTTGGATTATTTATATGATTCTTTCATAAATTTTTTTACTATTTATAAAGAATTCTATATGACGACTTTCGCCATTTTTGTATATCTTGTAATCTATTGATGAGAAAAATTTAGTAACCACTGAGGATTTTTCTTCTAAAAAAATAGTCATTTCAAAAAAATCTTGTGATATAGCATATTTATAAGGAGTATTTAAATTTAAAATTCCAGGATCAAAGTCAAATTTATCCAAACTCTGGTCAAAGCCTTTTATTAAAATTTTAATGCTTCTTACTATATCATCTTGAATTTTTATACTTTCAAATAGTTTTTTATGTCTACTAGCAACATCTACTAATTGTAAAAAATCTATTTCACAATCACTAAATTTAAATCGTTCAATTTCATCATTAACTATATCGCAGCAATGATCATCTTTTATGAGATAGAAATTTTGTAAATTTTGAAATTTTTCAATATCGTATTCACCAAATTTCTTATCATAAAAAGCGATCTTGCCCATTACCTCTCCGTTAAGGCATTTTGTTTTGCCTTTAAAATAGGCTTTAATAAATAATCAAGTATTGTCTTTTTGCCGGTAATGATATCAGCTGAGACTATCATACCAACTTTTATCCTAAGTGGCTTTTCTTCGCTACCAAGATAATTTTTCTCAGTTTCTATCCTGACCAAATAATAGCTCTCGCCAGTTTTTTCATTAGTCTCTGTATCGGCACTAATCTGCGTTACTTTGCCTTTTAAACCACCGTAAATACTAAAATCATAGGCCGTAAATTTAACCATCGTATCAAGCCCAGGCCTCAAAAATGCAACATCAGCTGGCTTTACTTTTACTTCAGCAACCAATTTATCCTCAAGAGGAACGATCTCGGCAATATTTTCACCAGGCTTGATAACTCCTGATACGGTATGAACCATCATTTTGCTGACAATACCATTTACTGGAGATCTTACATATGTTCTTTCTACTCTATCGCTTAGACTGATTTGTGATTCATTTATCCTTGCGATCTCTGCTGAAACTTCATTTAGCTCTTTTTTTGCATTATTTTTAAATGCAAGTTTTGCTTCTTCGATCTTATTTTTTGCCTCTTTTATGGTCGATTCGACCCTTGGCACGGCAAGCACAGATGCGTCAAGCTCGCCTTTTAGGTCATTTACGCGTCTTTGAAGCTGGATATACTCGACCTCGCTAACAAGACCTTTTTTAAAGATAGGCTCCATGATAGCTTTTTCTTTTAAAACAAGGTTGTAGCTATTTTGAGTTTGAGAAATTTTATTTCTAAGCTCATTTAGCTCACTTTGGCGTTGATGGATCTGCTCTGTTAGAATTCCTATTTGCTCATTTAAGTGATCGATATTTGAATTATGCAAACTTAGCTCATATCTTATGGCTTTACTATTATTCGCATCTCTAGCTTCGTCATAGTCAAATTCCTTATCATTCGCCTCAGCATCAAGTCTCATAAATTTTGCTTGAAGTTCATCAAGTCTTAGTTTTGACTCACCATAACTACTCGTAAAATTTTTATTATCTAGCCTTATTAAAATTTGATCTTTCTTGACTTCATCACCCTCTTTTACAAAAATTTGATCGACTATACCGCCTTCAAGATTTTGTATCGCTTGGTTTTTTCCAGACGGGATGATCTTACCACTACCTCTTGTGATCTCATCTATTTGTGCCCAAGAGGCCCAAACAAGAAGCCAAAACATAGTTATAGCAACTGTATAGAGTATCTTTTTAGATGTTGATGGAGCTTTAGCCAAAACAGCCTCAGAAAGACTTGACATAAATTTCAAATCATAAGCATCATAATTTTTTGTTTGAAGATTAGACTTTATATCATCTACGCTATTTAAAATTTTATTACTAGCTTCCTCTTGTTCTTTTATGCTATTTTCAGAAATTAATCTTTTTTCAGTTTTTGGATTTTCATTTTGTTTATTCTTGATATCTTCTTGCATGATCACTTCCCACTAAGTCTTGCTAAAACTTCATCTCTTGGTCCGTCCAATAAAATTTTGCCATTGTCCATAACTATAAGTCTATCAACAAGATCTAGCATCGACGTCCTATGCGTAACAAGCAGCATCGTTTTATTTGCTGTATTTGTCTTTAAATTTATTTTTAATTTATTTTCAACTGTATTATCAAGAGAATTCGTTGGCTCATCAAGCAAAATAATAGGACTATCCAATAAAAATGCCCTAGCCACAGCTATGCTTTGACGCTGTCCACCACTTATGCCATCGCCTCTTTCAAAAACTGGCATATCAAATCCAAGCGGATGAGCATTTACATATTCATCAACTCCGCTTACTTTAGCTGCTTTTATAATCTGAATATCATCAACATATGGTGCTTTTTGAACAATATTTTCTCTAACCGTTCCTTTAAAGAGCACAACATCTTGCGGAACATAGCCGATATTTCGCCTAAGATCGGCTGGATCGATTTGATTAATATCAATACCATCGATTAGCACTGAGCCTTCAGTTGGTGAGTAAAGTCCCAAAATAAGCTTTTGTAAAGTAGTTTTTCCAGAGCCATTTTTGCCTATAATGCCAACTTTTTCACCTGGCTGAATAACAAAATTTATCCTATCAAGCGAACCTTTTGTGGTATCTGGATATGTAAAGCTTACATTTTTAAATTCGATCTTTCCATCAAAAGAATTTCTTCTAACAAATTTTTTACCTTCTGGCCTTTCAACAGGCATTTGCATAATCTTACTAAGACTTTGATAGGCTGTTTTTGTCTGCTCAAAATTTGCAGCTAGTGAAGCCACCTGTCCCATAGGAGCGATAGCACGAGAGCTAAGCATAACCGCAGCGATAAGACCACCCATTGTAAGATGCGTATCTTGTATCATATAGACGCCAAGAACGATGATGGCAATAGTATTTAATTGCACTAAAAAAGATGTAACAGTCGTTATCGAAGTTGTGATAATTTTTGATTTAATGCTTCTATTTGCTATCTCACCAGTTGCCTCTTCCCAGTTCCATTGTATATGGCCACTAGCACCAAGAGTTTTGATAGTCTCAAGACTACTAAGGCTCTCTATTAAAATTCCATTTTTTATAGCCGAAGCCTCAAATGTACTTTTAATAGCATTTTGAAGTGGATCTTTTATAAAAAATGTATAACATAAAATAGCTATCATAATAACAATTGGCACAAGTACGATATAACTTCCTATAAAATAAGTAACTATCAAGAAAATGATCGCAAATGGAAGATCGACAATGGCTGCCAATGAAGCTGATGAGAAGAAATTTCTAACCGTATCAAACTCTTTTAGATTACTAGCAAATGAGCCAACAGATTTTGGTTTATTGCTAAATTTCATATCCATAACTCGCTCAAATAAAATAGAGCTCATTATGATGTCACTCTTTTTGCCAGCAATCTCAAGGAAATATGATCTTACAAATTTTAAAAAAAGATCTATACCATAAACTACACTTACACCAAGTGCTAAGACCCAAAGTGTTTCAACCGCATTATTTGGCACGACACGGTCATATACATTCATCGTAAAAAGCGGACTAGCAAGAACAAATAAATTTATAATAAAACTTGCAAGAACAACATCAAAATAAATCTTTTTTGAACGTTTTAGAGTTCCCCAAAACCAGTGGTCATTGCCCGCATCAATTAGCTTTGTTGAGCTAGTATCCTCTGGAACAAACTCGCGCTTTAAATAGTATGCATAGCCTAAATATTCTTCTTTTAATTTACTTATTTCTATCGTGCTAGTACCAGTTGAAAGTTCTGGAGTTATGATATTTGCTGTCTTTTTATCTTTACTAAAAGATTGCAAGATGCAAGCTTTTTTACCTCTAAGCATTAAAATGCAAGGTAAAACTAAAGGAGAGATTTGTTCAAGATCTTTTCTTACAAGGGTAGAAGCAAAACCAGCACGAGAAGCAGCACGAGAAAATAAAGACCTTGAGCTTTTAAGTGAAAAAAGCTCAATTTCATCGCCATCTTTTACTGGCAAGCCAATAGTTAAAGCATCAGCGCTGTATGGATTATTATGAAGCTTGGTAAAAATAACCAAACATTGAAGCAGCTCATCTTTTATCTTATCACTATGCATCTATCATCCAATGTTCTTAATTTCATCTATATAAATTCCTTGCATATTTTTAATGCCAAGATCGATTAACTTTTTCTTCTGCTCTTCGCTTTCAACACCGGTTGCGATCAAAATAATGTCTTTTGAACTTAAAACAACATCAAGTGATTGTTTTGTGTTTACACCTGACTTATCACTTAAGAAGTCAATCAAGACATTTGACTGAATTTTTACATAATCAGGGTTAAATTCTTTTAGTTTCTCGATACCTTTTGCGTTAAGCTCGAAGTGGTCAAAACCAAATCCAAAGCCAAGTTCTTTTAATTTTTTAGTAAGCTTAACTATACTTTCTATGCTAATATCGTCTTTATTTGGAATTTCTATATAGTTTTTATATTTTGAAATTTGACTTATCTTTTTAAGTGTAGCTTCGAGTTTTGAAAAATTTTCATCTGAATTTAATATCTCTTTTCCCAAATTTATGGCTAAATTACCGCTTGGTAAGATATTCTCCGGTAAAATTCTGGCTACCCTATTTAAGATATAAAGATCAAGCATTGCACCTAAATTTAGCTCATTAACCATCGGCATGAAATATGAGGCCATACGCCATACGCCATCTTTATCAACAAGTCTCAAATAAAGCTCATACTGCTCAAAATTTGAATTAAGATCAATCACTTTTTGAGCTGCAAATTTAAATTCATCTTCTTTTATTGAGTCAAAAATAAGCTCTTTATACTTCTCTTTACCAATCACTAAAGTATTTTGATTTTCATTAAATACCTTATATGTAAAGCTTCCAGCAAGTCTTGAGCTAGCCAATGTAACGTCAGCTGAAGTAAGAAGTGTCTTGATATCAGTATTTGGTGAATACTCAACTATCGCAGCATTTACTGGATACTCGCTATCATTTAGCGCAAAATTTACATAAAGCTTTTTAAACTCATTCATAATTTCATCACATAGAGCCAAGAAATTTGACGAATTTCTACCATACGAAAGCACAATAAAATCATTATCGTTAAGTCTTGCAACAATCGCATTTTTATCATTATGGATTGATTTTTCTTGTAAAATTTGAGCTATTTTCATTACAACACTTTGCCATTTTTCAAAGCCAAGCGTACTTTTTAAATTTATTAGATCTTTAAAACTAGCAAGTAAAGCAACGCCACTTGAATATTCTTCACTAGCTAGATACTCACTAAATTTAGTTTGAAAAAATCTTCTGTTATTAGCACCACTCATTGTATCTTTATATAAAAGCTCTTGATATTTACTAAGCGTGGCTGCTTCTCTCTCAAAAATGTCTTTTACCTTGCTAACCATAGAGTTCATAGCTAGAACCATTTTTTTAAGATCGGCTGTAAATGGAATTCTTTTCTGAATAATAAATTTATTATCAAGTATGGCCTCAGCCTGATCTTGAACCTTCATAAGCGGCCTAAAAATAGCTTTTAGAGCGAAATATGCCACCACAAGAGTGACAATTATCATTAGAAGAAGAAAATTAAAAATATTTTTTGAGTTAGTATAAAGCTCATTGTAGGCAAGTGCAGTGCTGCCTTGAACATAAAGCGTGCCAAATTTTGCCCAACCAGTCATAATCTCGCTATCTGCTATTGGCGCTTCAAACTTGGCTATTTTGTAAAACCATTCAGGAATATCTTTAACAACAGTTTGTTGAGAATTTTCAATAAGAACCTTGCCATCAACATCTTCAAGCTTGATAAGCTTGTATCTACCGCTGTCAAACATAGAATTTATCATTGTTTGAGCCAAGGACATGTCATCTGGATCGATAATAGGCTTTAAAGCAAGTCCAAGCGAATTTGCTGTATGTCTTGCGTTTTCACCAAGCTGGTCATTAATATATCCATTTAGGCTCTTAAAATTTAAGTAGCCAACAGCCATAAAAATCATGATACCAAAAGTTATCACGGCGATCATAATTTGTTTAAATAGCGTCATAAATCCTCTTTTCCTATCCTATCTATTAGTTCCATCCACTTAGGATTTTGTTTTTTATTTCCACCTGGTATTGCTTGACCAAGACCTTCTTGTTTTGCCAAGTATAGCGAATCACCATTAAAACTATAAACCGGAACAAGGTCTGTTCTTTGAGTTGCGATTTTTATTTTACCATTTATGTTATCTAAAATTAATGGAATAGATTTTGGTGTATCGTAATATGCTAAAACCATATGAGCTTGATTGTATCTTAAGGCTTTAACATATGTGAAGTATAATTTTTGAGTTGGAATTCCTAGCTGCTTTAGTGTAAAATATTTTGCGATAACGTAGTCTTCGCAGTCACCAGCACCTTTTCCTATAAATTCCATTCTAGTAGCCCAATAATCCTTTTTGTGCCAAAGCTGCATATCATCAACCCATCTAAAAGAGTTAAAAAAGTCATTTACTTTTATTAACTTCTCTTGTTCCGTTGCATCTTGCAATGAAGTCATTAAAGAATTTAGAGCAGAAGCCCTTCTTCTTGCATCTTCTCCATAAATTTTAGCTACCTTTGCTATAGTTGTTGATTTTATAAAATCTCCAATAGCACTTGCTAATAATAAAAAAAGGACGCTTACAATAAGCGTCCAAAAATTTGTCTTGACCCTCATGGTCATTACTTTTTACATTTTTATCTTAAATCGTTTTGAATGCTGCAAGCACCTTGAATGTATCTCTTTGCAAAACCTGGTTCAAAGCTATCTGAGATCATTCCCATATTATCTAATAGTCTGTATTTTGCATAAGATAGTGCTGTCTCAGTTGTAGCGATCTCTTTTAATGCAGAGTTATATTCATTTTCAGCATCAAGCAAGTTTATAAGATCACGACGACCGATTCTAAACTCATCCTGATAAGCGTCAAGTGTAGCTTTAGCATATTCAACGTGTTGATTTAAGTATCCCATTTTCTCTTGGTTAAGAACATAATTTTGCCATGAAAATTCCAAAGATTCTTTAAGCTCTCTTACAAGATTATCCAAAGTTTGTTGCTCTTGTTGAACAGCAAGTTGGCTTTTTTCTTTATCTAGTTTATCATTGCCTTTATTGTAAAGGTTATAGTTTAGTCTCAAAAGTGCGTCAAATGTTTGTTCTTCATAATTATCATATAAAACATTTGAATGATCATATGTACCAGATACGACAAGATCTAGCTTTGGCAAGAATAGCGCATTTTTCTCTTTCACAACTGACTCTGCCATAGCAATATTTGATTTTTGAACTAAAAGTGATGGGTTGCAAAGAATTGCTTTATTATAAACAGCTTCTTTTGTGCTAGGCAAAGGAAGGCCAAACTCAGGCATTACTAAATTTTTAGCTGCAACTTTTTTCCCATACAATTTCTCAAATGTAGAAAGTGCATCTTCATAGTTATTTTTAGCGGCTGTATAGTTTGATTGAGCTAGAGTATAGCGTGATCCAGCTTGTCTCTCTTCAGAAGCTACACCATAACCTGATCTTGCTCTATCTTTAATTTGGCTATAAATCTCCTCATGACTCTTTACGTTTTCTTCTTCAATGTCTAAAATTCTTTTAGTTTGAAGAACTTGCAAGTAAGCATTTGTAGCATTTAATGTAAGTCTATCTGCAGCTTGTGCTACTGAATAAGCAGCTGAATCAAGCCTTGCACTTTGAGAATTTATTCTATTTTTATCAGCACCACCATTGTATAAATTTTCAACCAAGGTTAGAGATGTGCCAGAAATTCTTCCATCTCCTCTTCTTGTAGAAACTCCATCATCAAGGCGTTTTTTCTCATATCCCACTCTAGCAGCAGCGTCAAGTGTTGGATAATAGGCATTTTTTGCTATTTTTAGATCTTTGCCAACTTGTAGATAGTTAAATTCTGTAGCTTTTAAGCTTGGATTTTCATTTAAAATAGTCTTTATAACTTGATCTAAAGTCAAAACTCCATCATCAACTTGTGCTACTGGTTTTACTTCAGTTGATATAGCTTGTTCTATATTAGATTTTTTTGTTATTTGAGTATCAGCTACAGGTACTTTTGCTCTCATTAAAGCATCTTTATATCCTGACTCATTTTGAACTTTAGTCAATAATTCATTAGCTTCATTTTCAGAAACTGGAACTGTGTCAACATATAAAAATTTTCGTCCACCAACCTCATAGATACCTGTGGTCAGCCTACTATCAGAAATTTTACTATTAACTTTATTAATAGCACTGTCGATTCTAGCCTGATTATCATCTTGTGCAAATGAAGCTAGAAAAATCCTATAAGGAACATCTTGAGCTGACAGTACAGTTGCTGCCAAAGCACTAATTGCTAACATCTTTTTCATAACTAAGATCCTTTTACCTTTTTTTATCATTAAGTCTATACTTAAATTTTGACACGAATTATACACCAAGAAATATTAAACGTATTTTAAATATCTTATGACAAAAAAATAATTTTTATATAGTTTTAGAAAAACGCCTTAAATTCTCGGGAATTTTCTTTAGATATTCATCAAAACACATTGCAATATTTCGTATTATCAGTGTTCCAGTTTCATTTACGCTGATTTTATCTACTGTAACATTGACAAATTCGCTTAAATTTTTAAGCTCCTCAAGCTCTTCCTTAAAGTGTTCAAAGAAATTTATATGGAATTCATTCTCGATGGCTTTGATATCAAGCCCAAAATTACTCATTAAGTTCATAATAACACTCTTTCTAAGCAGATCTTCATCGCTTAGATAAATTCCCTTTGCGTATGGCAGCTTTCCGCTATCAATTGCTTTTTCGTACTCATCCATATCTTTATGATTTTGTGCGTAGTGTCTTTTGCATTCACCTATGCTAGTCACTCCAATACCAATCAAGTCAGCGCCACCTTTTGTCGTGTAGCCCTGAAAATTTCTATGCAAAGTACCATTTGCCAAAGCACCAAAAAGCTCATCGTTTGGCTTTGCAAAATGATCCATTCCGATCATTTTATAGCCATTTTTAGTTAAAAACTCAGCTGTAAATTTTAAAATTTCAAGCTTCACTTCTGGATTTGGCAATGTGGTTTCATCAAATTTACGCATTGACTTTTTTATCCATGGAACATGAGCGTAGTTAAAGACTGCAAGCCTATCAGGATCAAGTGTGAGGGCTAGCTCAAGCGTCTTTTTAAAGCTCTCTAGGCTTTGATACGGTAGACCGTAGATCAGGTCCATATTGATTGATTTTATGCCCTTTTGCCTAGCCATTTTTACAGCATTTTGGGTGATCTCATAAGGCTGAATTCTATGAATTTCTTTTTGCACCTTTTCATCAAAATCTTGCACGCCGTAGCTTATGCGGTTAAAACCATGAGATATGAGCACATCAAGCTGCTCATTTGTCAAAAATCTCGGATCTATCTCACAACTTATCTCAGCCTCTTTTGAGAAATTTTTAAATTTAGCTTTGATAAATTTGATGATCTCATCAAGCTGAGTAGCATTATAAAATGTTGGTGTACCGCCACCAAAGTGCATCTGTAAAACCTCGGCGCTAGTGTCCAGGTGGCGAGCTAAAATTTCAAGCTCTTTTTCTATATATCTTATATATCTCTCTTTGCGGTCCTCTTTGCTAGTGTAAATGACGTTACAGCCGCAAAAATAACAAGCACTCCTGCAAAATGGCAAGTGTAAATAAAGCGAAAGCGGTCGATTGAGATCACGATTTTCAAGCTCTTTTATATAAGCTTCATAGCTAAATTTATCACTAAACTCTGGTGCTGTCGGATAGCTAGTATATCTTGGCCCTGGCCTTGAATACTTCACATAAGCACTAAAATCAATCATCTGCCCTACTCCTTGCCATTTGAATCACCTCTTTTATGTCTACAAATAAATTTGGGTGCTCTTTTTTGATATTTTTTACCAGCTTGTCAAGATCAATATTAAATTGTCTACTTTTTTTATCGCTTGCGATCTTTTTTATCTCATCCATAGCAACCACCCAAACATCGCTAAAATCAACTGGAATGTTTTGCCAGATCGTCTTTTCGAGCCTTAGATCAAAATTTTCTTTTTGCGACTCTTTTAAGGCCTCGATCAAAGCCGAAAGCGATTTTACAGAGATTACTGTGTGTAAATTTTGATTTTCATCAATGCCAAACCATGGTTCTTTCGAGTCCCAAGAGCCACTTTTTAAATTTAAAATATGCTCATTTGGATTTTTGGTTGAAACTATCTCAAAGATCGTTTTTTCAGGGCTACTCAGCCCAAGGTTATTACCGATCTCATCTATCTCATCATATATATTTTTCTCTTTGCTCATCTTCTTCTCTCATCCAGCCAGACCATCACGCCTTTTTGGGCATGGAGTCTGTTTTCAGCCTCGCTAAAAATTTCATCCGCGTGCTTCTCAAAAACTGCCTCGCTCACCTCGTAGCCTCTATAAGCTGGCAAGCAGTGCAAAAATATCGCATCTTTTTTAGCTAAGCTCATCAAATTTTCATCCACGCAGTATCCAGCAAAGTCTTTTAGCCTCTTTTCTTTCTCAGCCTCTTGCCCCATCGATACCCAAGTATCTGTAGTCACTACATCGGCACCATTTACCGCTTCTTTTATATCATTTGTGATAAAAATTTTTGCACCTGAAATTTTTGCGTTTTCATTAGCCATCTTTAAAATTTCTGCATCCACTTCGTAGCCTTTTGGCGTGGCTACTCTTAGCTCAAGTCCTAGCTTACTTGCTAGCATGAGCCACGAGTGAGTCATGTTGTTGCCATCTCCTACGTATGCGACCTTTTCACCTGCGCTAAATTCAAGCATCGTAAGATAATCCGCCATTAGCTGCACTGGGTGAAATTTATCGCTTAAGCCGTTTATCACTGGCACGCTTGAAAATTTAGCAAATTCTTCTAGCGTCTCGTGTTTATCGACCCTTAGCATAGCCATGTCACACATCCTGCTTATCACTCTGGCAGTGTCACGGATTGGCTCGCCACGGCCTATTTGTATATCATTTTTACTTAAAAATAGCGCATATCCGCCAAGCTCATGCATGCCTACATCAAAGCTTACCCTAGTTCTAGTTGAGCTTTTTTCAAATATCATCGCAAGCTTTTGATCTTTAAGATATGGCTTAAATTCTCTAGCCTTCGCCTCTTTTTTGATCTTACGGGCTAAATTTATCATCTGTTCGATCTCATCTTTACTAAAGTCGTTTAGCGTCAAAAAGTGCCTCATCTTAGCCCCTTAAAATTTTGGCTGCTTCTTTTGCGTGATATGAAATGATCAAATTTGCCCCTGCTCTTTTAAAGCCAATCAAAGTCTCCATCATAACGCGATCATAGTCTATGATGCCAGCTTTTGCGCCAGCTTTTAGCAGCGCGTACTCACCGCTTACGTTATAGACACAAAGTGGTAGAAGTGTTAAATTTCTAAGCTCTCTAACTACGTCAAGATAGGCAAGCGCTGGCTTTACCATCAAGATATCAGCGCCTTGTGCCTCGTCCTGCAAGCTCTCATTGATAGCCTCTAGGCGGTTTGCGCTGTCCATTTGGTAGCTCTTTCTATCGCCAAAGCTTGGAGCGCTTTGCGCCACATCGCGAAATGGTCCGTAGTAGGCTGAGGCAAATTTAGTCGAGTATGCCATCACTGGTAAATTCTCAAAGCCGTTGCTATCAAGTGCCTCTCTTAGCGTTGCAATGATGCCATCCATCATACCGCTTGGTGCGATCATATCGGCCCCATTTTGAGCGTGTATCAAGGCTTGTTTGGCTGAAATTTCAAGTGTGGCATCGTTGTCGATGGTGTTATGTACGTGATCGATTATGCCGCAGTGGCCGTGGTCTGTGTACTCGCAAAAGCAAAGATCAGTGACGACTACCAAATTTGGAAATTTATCTTTTATGGCTCTAAGCGCAGTTGCGATAATGCCGTCATTACTTAGTGCGTCACTGCCAACGCTATCTTTTAGGCTTGGTATGCCAAATAAAATGATCGATTTTATGCCTAAATTTACTATCTCTTTGCACTCTTTTAAAATTTCATCGATACTCATTTGATAAACGCCCGGCATCGAAGCGATCTCGTTTTTAACGCCTTTGCCCTCGACTACAAAGAGTGGATAGATAAAGTCATTTACGCTAAGGCTAGTCTCTCTTACCATGTCTCTTAAAGCTGGATTTATTCTTAATCTTCTAAAACGTTTAAACATATTTTTGCCTTTTCTTTGTTAAAATGCGTGATTTTTAGCTAGTTTAGCACAGTTGGAGTAAATTTAAAATGAAAATAGAAATTTCAAACGCTGCAAATCTACCTTCAAGATTTGGCACTTATAAGGTTCAAGCCTTCAAAGAAGGGGTAAAAGAGCACCTCGTGATCTACAAAGAGCCTTTGAGCGAAGTGGTAAATCTTAGAATTCACTCCGAATGCCTAACTGGCGATGCGATCGGAAGCCTAAAGTGCGACTGCCGCGACCAGCTCGAAGCGAGCCTAAAATATATCGAAGAAAATGGTGGCATGGTCATCTACCTGCGTCAAGAGGGCAGAAATATCGGGCTTTTAAATAAGATAAACGCTTATAGCCTCCAAGATAAGGGCTTTGACACGATAGAAGCCAATCACCAGCTAGGTTTTAAAGCCGATGAGAGGACTTATGAAGTGGTTGATTTTATCCTAAATCACTACGGCATAAAAGAGGTAAATTTGCTCACAAACAACCCTTTAAAACTTCACGGACTAAGCTCAGTAAAGATTGTAAAACGCGTGCCTATCGTCATCAAGCCAAATAAATTTAACGAAGGCTACTTGAAAGTAAAAAAAGAGCAAATGGGACACATCCTGTGATGAAAAATGAGCTTTATTTGCCAGCTGAATTTGACGAAAAAGTAAAGGCTTACGCTCAAACTTTTGCTAAATTTAACAAAGTTCATAGCTTAAGCAATTATAAAGACATAAGCGAGCAGGTGCTTGATAGTATTAGACCGCTTGAAATTTTTGACCTAAATGCCAAAACAGCGATCGATGTAGGTAGCGGAGCTGGCTTTCCAGCGATATTTTTAGCCCTTGCGATGCCGCGCACTAAGTGGCACCTTTTTGAGCCGATAGCCAAAAAGTCATCATTTCTAAGCTACGCTAAGATCGAGCTTGGCTTGCAAAATTTAGAAGTTCATAGCCAAAAGATCGAGCTTACAGATAAATTTACGGCTGATCTCATCACCTCAAGGGCGCTTAGCAAGACAAAAGAGCTTATAAAAATTTGCGAGGGATTTTACGATGAAAATACTAAATTTCTCATCTACAAGGGCTCAAGTGTCATGGATGAAATTTCAGGCATCGACGCGCAAATTTATAATGAAAAAAACAGAAACTACATATATTTTAATCTCAAAAATCAAGGGGAGATACGTTGAAATACTTGCTTTTTGTAGCGATTTTGGTTGCGATTTACATCATATTTTTTAAAAATAGAAAAAATAGCGACAAGATAAGCGCCAGTAACTTCGAAGAGTGCAGCAAATGCGGTGTCTTTAGCGACATCGACCAAATGGTATTAAGAGACGGAAAATATATCTGCAAAGAGTGTATAAAGGGTGAGAGATGAAAATTTTGGGTGATGAGCTGATCAAATTTGAGCCACTATTTCTTTGCAAAAGCGAAGATGAAATTTCAAACGGTAGGCAAAATCTCTTTAAATTTGATAGAAATTTGATAAAAAGAGCGCTAGAAGCTGAAGCAAACTTTAGCATCATCGCAAATGACATAAACGAAGCTATCATCGCAAACGCCGCTGGAGCAAAATTTATTATCGCAGATATTGACATTGCAAAAGATCTAGCAAAGATAGCTGAGAGTTATCTATTTGACGCACTTATAGCTGTTTTGATAAAAGATGAAAGCGAGCTAGCACAGCTTGCAAAATTTAACATAGACGCAGTGATCTTGCCAAATGCTATAAAAGAATAAGGACAAAAATGGAAATTTTTAAAACTGCTTTTTTAATGGTTACTTTAATGCTGATTTTTATCGCTGTTGGCGGATATATTGGCGGTGAGCATGGCATGATGATCGCCTTTTTGATAGCGGCTGGTACAAATATCTTTTCATATTTTTTTAGTGATACTCTGGTGCTTAAAAGATACAACGCTATCCCAGTCGATGAGAGCAACGCTCACGGGCTTTATGAGATCGTATCTCGCCTCACACAAAAGGCAAATTTGCCTATGCCAAAAATTTACATTATCCCAGAAGAGGTGCCAAACGCCTTTGCCACAGGCAGAAACCCAAGCCACGCAGCTGTCGCGGTAACTGAGGGGCTTTTAAAAATTTTAAATGAAAACGAGATCGAGGGCGTGCTAGCTCATGAGCTAAGCCACGTAAGGCATTACGACATCCTAACTGGCTCAATCGCTGCCATACTAGCTGGTGCTATCGCAATGCTTGCAAATTTTGCTAAGATTGGCAGTATTGCTGGGCAGAGTGGCGGTTCAAGAAGAGGCGGCGGTAATGCCATCGTTATGCTAGCACTTGCTATACTCATGCCAATAGCTGCCACAATTATCCAAATGGCGATCTCAAGGGAGCGCGAGTATAAGGCGGACAAGGGCGCAGCCTATATAACAGGACACCCAGAGTGGCTTGCAAGCGCTCTAAGAAAGCTTGAGAGTTACTCAAATTCTTACATTATGCAAAATGCAAGCGAACAAAGTGCTCATATGTTTATCGTAAATCCATTTGGCTCGCTAACTAACAAGCTTGGCGTACTTTTTAGAACGCATCCAAGCACTAGCGATAGGATCGCTGAGCTTCAAAGGCTTGAACAAGAGATAAAAAGAGGCATGTAAAAATTTAGTCCTTAGTAAAATTTGGGCTAAATTTCTTTTTTCTGTCATCTTTTTTGGCTTTAAATTTAGGCATTTACAAGAAATTTTAAATTTTATGAGCGAGTAGTTTCGGATCTAAAATTTGAGCCAAGCGGTGGGCAAAATCAAATTTTAGTAGTCGATTCTTGCAAGTAAATAAAATTTTAAAATTTACAAAAATATCAAGTTTACAACCAAAAAACCAAAATTTAGCCCCAAATTTCACTGCAATTTCTTGCAGTCACGATCTTCTATAGTGTACTCAAAAATAAGCTCACCATTTTCTGAATAGAAAAGCTCGTCCAAGGCAACACCAATACTCAGCATATTTAAGATTTCTTTATCTTTGCAAGCAGTTCGCAGATTCTCTTTTTTGATAGCTTCGATAAATTCCAAAAGCTCTTTCTCTTCAAGCCTTTTGATCTCTTGCTTTCTTGCGTGTTTGACAGCATATCTATAAATGAGCGTATCACCTACATTTAGAATATCGTTTAGTATAAGTGTTGGTGTGCAGATAAATGGAAGCTTTTTTTTGTAGTAAGTTGCGTGATTTTTCGCTGCCATATCTGGCGTAAGAGCCAGGGCAAGCGAGTAAAAAAACAGTAAAAAAATGACTACTCGCAACTACTTTTATCCAAATTTATATCAAAAAAATGCCTGCCTTCAAAGCCGTAACTACCACTTAGCGTGATGCCACGATTTAGCACAGCTCTAGCCATACCTGAATTGCAAAGCGCATCTTTTCCATTTTTATAAAACTCATCTTTTAAAGCTAAAATTTGAGCTTTATTGTAGCCTTTTATCCTCTTTGTCTTGGTCTCGTTTAAAACAAACTCACCATGTATGTTTAGCCCACTGCTACTTACATCTTTTAGCGTGATCATCTCATCGACCCTGCTTGGTAAATTTGGCTTTGCAGTTTGGACGACAAAGGTTGGGATCTGCTTAGTGTCAAGCTGATTTAGTATCTGCTCATAAATTTTAAACTCACTCTCTTGCACACCAAAAGCAAGGCTAGCAAGAGCTAATAAAACGATCTTTTTCACACATTACCTTTATATAAATTTTCTAGTTATATTTGGCGAGAGTTTTACTAAAATATCATAACTTATCGTATCAAAAAATTTCGCCCAAATATTTGCATTCTCAAGCACACAGACCCATTCGCCGCTATCTTTACAGCTAAAGCTATCCATAGAAATTTTGCCTAGTATTGGCTCGTTATTGGCAAGTCTTAGCTCGCCACATCCATTGTATCTTAGCAATCCATCGCCATATCCAAGATCATAAGTGGCTACATTTATATCTTCTTTTGCGCTAAATTTAGCACCATATCCAACACCTTGACCACTTTTTAAAATACGCTTGCTAACTCTTTTTGCCCATAGTGAAAGTACCGGCTTTAACCCCAAACTATCATTGAACTGAGAGTATCCATACTGAGCGATACCAACACGCACCATATCATCTTCAAGCTCGCCTGCTCTCTCAAGAGCAGCTGAGTTGTGAGAGTGAAAGATCGGTTTTTTTATACCAAACTCATCGCAAAGAGCTAAAATTTTCTCTTTTGCAGCCCTAAAATTTTCCCTTTGCACAAAATAATCAGCATTTAGCTCATCACTTGCGCGAAAATGAGTATAAGCTCCAAGAAGCTCTAAATTCCTTCTTGTTAAAATTTCAAAGGCGTAATCAAGCTCGCTTATATCAAGCCCATTTCTATGCATGCCAGTATCGATTGCAAGGTTGATTTTTGAGCCATCTTTTATCTTTAAAAGTGCCTCTATATCATTTATCGCATAGATAAATTTGCTGCTTTCATTTCCGGTTGGGATATGTGAGAGAATGAGAATATTTTCAAATATGTCAGAAATTTCATCTGCTTCAAACTCACTTTTTACAGCACAAATTTCTATGCCAAATTTTTTAGCTTCACTAGCAATAAGCCTTGCACCATGACCATAAGCATTGTCTTTTAATACAACTATTACTTTCTCTTTGCCACCAGCTTTAGCACAAATTTGAGTGAGGTTATGAATATATGAAGCTTTATTCAGGCGTATTTCAGACATTAAAATTCACATTAAAAGCAGTATAAACATCCGGTAAAAGTTTTCTTACGTTGTAATCAAATGCATAAAATTTAGCGTAAATTTCTTTCAGATCAGCCTCTTTTACTTTGCTAAAATCAAAAACATCAGTACCATTTTTCTTTGGAACTTGGCGGTCAAGCTCAGCAAAAAAAGCAGCTCTTGCCTCTAAAATTTTTTCGATTTTTTCTTTTACTTCTTGAGATTTTTCCACTTTTACTCCTCTATAAAAATTTTCATATCATCGTTATAAAGCTTCACATAAAGCGTCTTTTGACCAGCAAATTTATGTGTATCTGAAACATAATCCTCATAAAAACTCACACGAAAAAGCCTATCGTTTTTAAGATTTGGATAAGGCGTGATGAGAAAATTTGAAAAACTAATGCGTTTTTTCTCTTTTTTAGAAAAAATAGCCCGCTTCATACTTTTAAATTTTTCCAAGCTCATACCATCGTATCGCTCAAAGTTTTTATCGTAAAATTTAAGATAGTTTTCAATGTCGCTCTCGCTCCATGTCTTTTTCCAGCCCAAAAGTCCAGAAATGATCACTGCAATATCTTTTGCGCTAGCTTCTGGGCGCTTATCTTCATAAATAAATGCAAGTGTTTTTTTGTGATCCACAACATCATCAAATTTCATCAAAGTATCATTTTGCATAGCCACGCAGCCTTTTGTTTTTAGCTCATCTGTCCTTTGACCATCGAGCGGATAGCCATGTATCCAAATACCACCACCATTTCGCTTTGCAAGTTTGTCAAGCAAATTTGGATATGAAAGCGAAAATGCAAGTGGGCCAAGATATCTATCATTTGGGGTAAATCTACGTGTAAGCTGATACACTCCAACCGGTGTTTTTAGATCGCCTTCAAGAAGCTTATCACCATTTTTGCCAACTATAACGCTTGAGCTAAAAAGCTTTTTTGTAATGCCGCCATTATAAGAGATCACTTCAAGCTTCTTTTTAGTTTTATCAACTACACTCAGAAGTATCTCATTGTCATAATATCCATATCTGACATCCTTGCCCTCAAGCTTTTTTAGCCAGTAATCCTTACTTAAAATATTTTTTTCGATGGCATCGATAACAGCAGCAGAGCCATTTTTTAAGTAAATTTCTTCGTAATTTTGGGCAAAAAGACAAGGCGATAACGCGATGAAGAAAAATATAATTTTTTTCAAGTGAAATATCCCAAAAAGTAAAATTTAGTCCGTAATTATATCCTAAAAAATTTATATTTTTAGATTTTAAAGGTAAATTAAGTAGTTCTAAATGTATAATGTGAAAACCATTATTAATTTTATCACAAAGGAAAAATATGAAAAAAATCGTTTTTGGTGCGATGCTTGCAGCTTCTGCTCTTATGGCGGCTGATATCAGCCTAGAAAATGTTAGAGCTAGAGATACAAAACCTGGCACAAACAATAGTGCAATTTTTATGAATATAAAAAATGCTTCAAATTCTGATGTAAAGCTTATTGGCGCTCACTCAAGCGTTTGCAAAAGTACAGAAATTCATACACACAAAATGAATGATGGTATGATGGCTATGGTTCAAATCGAAGATGCAGTGATCCCAAAAAATAGTGAAACAAAACTAGCTCCTGGCGGTTTACACATTATGCTTATGGATCTAAATAAACCATTAAAAGATGGTGATAAAGTTGATTTAGAGCTAAAATTTAGCAATGGCGAGAGCATAAAGCTTGATAATATCGGAGTAACTAAAAACTTTAAATAATGAAAAAAATCATAATTATTTTTTCATTTATCTTTATTGTTTTAGGTGCTTTTTCGATAGGCTATAAGCTTATGACTACAAGCAAAGAAGATCCACCTGAATTTGCCGATGTAAATACATCGCTAGATCCTTTAAAATGTGATCTAAACAATAAAGCTTGTGAGATGGAATTTAATGGCCAAAAGCTAAAAATAGACATCTCACCAAGACCTATTTATGCTATGAGGCCTTTTAGCTTTAAAATCATTAACGGTAAAAATTTAGGGCTAAAAAATCCAAGTCTTGAAATAGACGGCATAAATATGAATATGGGATCAATCAAAGCAAGACTTGAGCCAAGAGGCAATAACTTAACTGCTCAAGTAGTGCTAAGTGCTTGCGTTGTCGAGCTTATGAGATATAGATTTAAAGTACTTGATGACGAAAAAGAAACTGGTTTTTTTGTAGATCTTGATCTAAAATTATAGAGGGTAACGATGAAAAAGGCATTTTGGGGCTTAATAATAATCTTAATTTGTATAGGTGTTGCACTTTTGCTAATAAAGCCAAACAAGTATGATTTTAAGGCACTTTCACAAAATGGTGAAGTAAGTCTTAAAAATTATGACGGAAAGTACAAAGTTATATATTTTGGTTATCTTTTTTGCCCCGATGTCTGCCCTACTGCACTCTCTTTGATTGGCGATGAACTAAATAAACTAAAAAGAGATGACTTTGAGCTACTTTTTATTACGCTTGATCCTGAACGCGATACTCCTGAAAATTTAACTCTAATGGCAAAAAATTTCTACAAAGATGCTGATGGATTAAAACTAAATGCCTTAAAAGAAGTGGCAAAAACCTATGGTGTAAAATTTCAAAAAGTCTGTCTTGAAAACTCAGCCATGGGATATTCCGTAGCACATAGCTCATCGATATATCTTATTGATAAAGCTGGAAATTTCTACAAAGAAATTTCAAATCTAACAAATGAAAACATTGCAGAGAATCTTTTAAATCTAATTAAAGATAGGCCTTAAAAGTTATAAAATTCTAGTAGCCTATCTGAATTAGTAGAAATTAAAATTATTTTTGTCTACTTGCCAAGAAACAAACAAAGAGGATTTAAATTTTATAGAGCTAAAAATAAAAATTTCTAAAAAGAGTCAAAGAGCCTTAGCTCTTTTTATTACTTAACCTTATAGTGTACACTGCCACCATATGCAATATCTTCAGCTTTTACATTATCGTTCATTAAAATTTCACTTATCCTGCCATTTTCTTCTAGCTTTTTCCTATTTTCTTCGGCATCCTCTTGATAGCTATAAACCATCGCAACGCTCACTACGCCGCTAATGCCCTCTATCATCTTAAAAATTCTGATCTCATCTTCGATGCTCTCTGAGCTAACGACCACCACGATCCTATCGTCTGCGTCAGTTATTATTTCACACTCTTTTAGCTTTTTTATCTCATTTTTTACACTTTCATTTCTATTGTCCGTATAAACTATTAAACTTGAAATATTCATTTAATTCTCCAAAACAAAATTTTATTCTCATAAGCTGAAGTTACGACTTCATTGTCGCTTATAAAAACTATACTATTTATCGTACTTTGCCCAGTTTTTAGCATTGCGATATTTTCTAAGCTTTTGCTATCAACTAAATTTACATCGCTCATCTCATCACTCATATAGGCCGCTACTCTACCATCATCGCTAAGGCCGACGCCATAGACCAAAAAGCCGGTATTTATCTTTTTTAGGCTTCCAGCTGAAAATATCCCCACGATCCTGTCGGTGCCTCCGCTGATCATGACGCCATTTTTATATGAGATGTCGTAGATATTGTCTGTATGAATGTCTAAAATTTGATCCATTTTTTTAGCTTTTATATTATAAAAGTAGACCTTCCCACTCTCGCAAGCGATAGCTAGCCTGCTTCTGTCTTCATTTATCTCCATATCTGAGAGCATTGCAATTGAAATTTTAAAGCTGTCATAAATTTCACCACTTTTTAAGTTTAAAAAGTAAATTTCATTGCTGATTGAAGCAAGTGCAATATGCTCATCATCTAAAAATAATGCCTTTTTTGTCGCTTGATTTGGTATTTTTATGCTTTTCATCTGCCCATTTTCTCTTATATAAAGCACCTTTGTAGCATAGTCACCCTCACTTAGGATGAGTATCTTGCCATTTAACTCATCAACGTTTAGAATTTTTGGTCTTTCGTGATCACTAACGTAGGTTTTTATATCATCCATCTTAATGATCTCTTCAAATTTAGACTCTTTAGGATCATAAATTTCAACCGTCCCTCCATCAGTCGCGATAAAGAGTTTGCCATTTATTAGCGTTGTGTTTAGCACATTTGCACTAGCCTCTATTTGCTTATATGGCGTAGTGATCTCGCTTGCAAAGATAAAATTTAATAGACAAAAAATAAAAAACAAAGCTCTCATAAGGCCTCCATTTGAAGTGATTTTTTAAAGCAAACATCAAAGCACTCGCCGCAACTTACGCAGTTTTGATTAATAATAGGTCTAAAAACACCAAGAAATTCGACTGCTTTAAATTTGCAAGCATCAAGGCAGTTGTAGCAGATTGTATTGTTCCATGCTAGACAGCTAGAAACATCGATGCTAACTTTTGCATTTATACTCTTTGGTGAGTTTAAGCTTAATGTCTTCTTACCAAGACTCTCGCAAGCATTTGCGCACTCTTCGCAAAAGTCACAGCCCAGCTTTTTAACTTTAAAAACTACCCTTTCATTTTCAAAGCTAAGAAGCTCTTTTTCACAAGCATTTACGCAGCTAGCATCGCATCCATCGCAGTCAAACTCACCGCTAAAAAATGGCGGAGTTATAAATTTGGGAGCAGGTTTTGCCCCCAAAATTTTACTAAAAAGCTCTCGCCTGCTTTGCATTATTTAACACCATCGTTTAAAACATCTAGCAAGTTTGATTTATGAGTGCCGTTTTTATCTCTAAAATCAGGCTTAAATTTATTACCAACTAGCTGAGTTAAGCCAGTTTGTTGCTCAACGTGGCATGTTGTGCAGTTATATCTTTCATCATCAAGCTTGCCTGCAAGATCTTTTTTATTTCTGATGTCATAAAGGTGAGATGATGGTATCGGTGTTGCTCCACTATCTTTTGCAAACTCAGGCATATGGCAGGTTACGCACATATTCATATCCTTTGTGATAGGCACTAAACCCTCAGTATCGTGTGGGATAAATGGTGGTGCATTTTCAAAAGACCTATCAAATTTCTTTGACATACCAGCTGGCTCTTTTGTGTAGTTCACATCTTTTAATACAACGTCTTTATCGTCTAGCAAATCGATATTTCTAAAGCCGATTTGCGAATCACTAATGCTTGGATTATTAAAAGCACATGCCGCAAAAAACGCAGCACACAATCCTCCAAGCATCATTATTTTTATTTTCATTTTTCTCTCCTTAAATTTCTAATACTAAATTTCAAAGCCCCGTCTCCACAAACATCAATGCACCTACCACAGCTTATGCACTCGCTTGAGCTTACCGAGCGGCTCTCTTTACCGATCATATCAAGCACTTGCATCTCTGGACAAATAAGCTTACATTTCATACATTTTGTACAAGCCTGGGCATCATGTTTTACTCTAATTAGGGCAAATTTTGAGATGATGGCATAAAAGGCACCAAGTGGACAAACGTGCGAGCAAATGCCACGCTTTAACACAAACATATCAAAAGCAATGATCGCAACCGCTATGCCTAAAGCACTAGCTGAGCCGTAAATAACGCCACGCTGAATAATGCCAATATAGCTAACGCTCTCAAATACCGGATAAGACAAAGCAAGGCTTAATATAAGAGCAAGAGCCAGCAAGTAATAACGTAAATTTTTACTCACATTTAAGATTTTTTCGCCCTTAAAGCCAAATTTCTCTCTTAGCTTAAAAGCGATATCGGTTAGTAAATTTATTGGGCATATCCACGAACAAAACGCTCTTGGAGCAACTAGCGCGTAAAATGCAAAGATAATGCCAGCTCCAATAATTGCATTTATGCCGACACTAAAGCTTGCAAGTAAAATTTGAACCAAAGCAAATGGATCACTTAGTGGAATTTTTCCAAAAAGCAAAGATGAGCTTAAATTTCCGCTAAGTATCTTAACTCCATAAAAATTTCCTAGGACAAATAGTGCTAGGATAGAAATTTGAGTTATTCGTCTTAAGATTAAAAATTTCATAGCTCACCACCATTTAGATAATCAGTCGCTTTTTTAATGTCAAGCTTTATTTTGCTGTCTGCATCGTCTATGCGTCTTTCATCTTCTTTTATCCAGCCTTTGACGTAGTTATCGCCTACTTTGCCAAGCACCGCGTCACGGTTTAGCACGGTAATGGCTGCTTTTTTAGTGATACAGGCTCGCTCACATAGGCCACATCCAGTGCAAATGTCACTATCGACCACTGGAAGTAAAAAGGCATGCTTTTGCGTCCTTTCGTTGCGGCGGTATTCAAGATACAAGGCTTTATCTAAAAGAGGACAAGCCCTATAACAAGCATCGCACTGTATACCCCAGTGTGCCACGCAGTTTTTCATATCAACCACCGCAACGCCCATTTTGGCCTTATTTATATCAAGCTTGCCTTTTGTGCTTACTAAATTTACGTCCAAAGCTCCAGTCGGACAGGCTGGCACACAAGGGATATTTTCACACATATAGCAAGGAATTTTTCTAGGCTCAAAATAAGGCGTTCCAATGCTTATGCCATCTTCTAGCGATGAGAGCTTTAGCGTATCAAATGGACAAGCTTCTACGCAAAGCCCACACCTAATGCAGCTTTGTAAAAATTGCTTCTCTTCTTTTGCACCAGGAGGCCTAAGAAGCATAAGTGGCGAAGCTTTGGCACTAAGCGACCAAACAAAGCCTCCGCCAAGAGCCAAAAGTGCTACTTTTGCTCCAAATTTTAAAGCCTCTCGCCTACTTGAAAATCCCATATCGCTCACCTATGCTTTATAAATTTTAACCGCACACTTTTTATAATCAGTCTCTTTTGAGATTGGGCAAGTAGCGTCTAGTGTGACTTTATTGATAAATACGTTTTCATCAAACCAAGGCACATAAATAAGACCTACTGGTGGCTTATTTCTACCTTTTAGATCAACTCTTGCTTTTACCTTGCCACGACGTGATTCGACCCAAACGATCTCATTTTGCATTACGCCAAGATTTTTAGCATCATCTTCATGCATATAGCAAAGTGCCTCTGGAACAGCCCTATAAAGCTCAGGAACACGCATGGTCATAGTGCCTGAGTGCCAGTGCTCTAGAACACGGCCAGTACATAGCCAGAACGGATACTCTTTGCTTGGCATCTCGCATGGATCCATGTAAGGGCGGAAGAAAATTTTTGCTTTGTTTGCAAGAGATGTTTTATCTTTATTTGTAACGCCTTTTAGATCGCCTGTTGGAAGAGCTGCATTTTTGTTGCCGTAGAATGCAAATTTCTCATTTGGGGCAGCTTTTTTAGCGTATGGGTCAAATTTAGTATTAAATCTCCACTGAGTCTCTTTGCCATCAACTACTGGCCATCTAAGACCTCTTACCTTATGGTATGTGTCAAAATCAGCTAGGTCGTGACCATGTCCAACACCAAATTTTCTATACTCTTCCCAAAGATATTTATGGACGAAAAATCCATATCCTTTAAATTCTTTGCCATCTGAGCCGATCACCTTTCTGCTATCGCCAAATACTTCTGTATTGTCGTAGTTTTCTATGATCGGATCGTTTGCACTAAATTTCTTAGCCTCTTCGTTAGCAAAAAGTACATCAAATAGCGTATCTTCTTCGCTATACCCCATAGCTTTTGCAGCATCAAGCACATTTGGAAGTGTAACTTTGTCATTTACTTTTTTCTCACCCCAAACATCTTTTAGCTTAAAGCGTTTACTAAACTCCATCATTTGCCAAATATCAGGCATCGCTTCGCCAACCGGAAGTACTTGCTGTCTCCAGTGTTGTGTTCTTCTCTCGGCGTTACCGTATGCGCCCCATTTTTCATAGATCATCGCAGTTGGGAGGATAAGGTCAGCTACTTTTGCAGAAATTCCTGGATAAGGATCGCTTACAACGATGAAGTTATCCATCTCACGAGCTGCTTTTATCCAGTGGTTTGCATTTGCAGTATTTTGCCATGGGTTGTTTACTTGAACCCAGATAAATTTAACCTTACCATCTTCAAGATCACGCATCATTTTTACGTAGTGAGAAGCGAGCACACCACTTAGTGTTCCAGCAGGAAGTTTCCAAATTTTTTCAGTTATCTCTCTATGTTTTGGATTCTCAATAACCATGTCAGCTGGTAAGCGGTGAACAAATGTTCCAACCTCTCTTGCAGTACCACACGCACTTGGTTGGCCAGTTAGAGAAAACGCTCCTGAGCCTGGAAGTGCTTGTTTACCAAGCAAGAAATGAACCATATAAGCTTGCTCATTTACCCATGTACCACGTTGGTGTTGGTTAAAGCCCATAGTCCAGAAACTTACGACTTTGCGGTTTTTCTCTATATAAAGATCAGCAAGTGCTTTTAATTTTTTCTTAAATTCTTCTATATCTTCGTTTGGATCGCCCTTTGCCACCTTTGCTGTAAAGTCAAGCGTGTAAGGCGCAAGAGCTTTTTTAAACTCTTCAAATGTTATTTGCCAATGTGCGCCAGATTTTGCAGCATTTTTATTTTCTAGCGTATCGCCAGCTTTTAGTCCAAGATATGCAAGTGTAACACCCTCAGCTTCACTTAGCACCTTTGACTTCTCAGTAGCAGCAGTATCTAGCTCGCTTGGAGCATATTTTTTATGATGAATATCTGGACGAAGACCATATCCGATATCGGCTGGACCAGTTGTAAATACACAGTGTTTTTTAACAAATTCTTCATCGATCATCTCTGGGTGGTTATAAACTATCTCACGAGCGATGTAGTTCCAGATAGCAAGGTCAGATGACGGAGCAAAGATGATCTCTATATCAGCCAAATTTGATGTTCTAGTTGAATATGTGCTTAAATTTACAACCTTTACTCTATCAGGATCGCTAAGCTTTCTATCGCTTACGCGTGCCCAAAGGATCGGGTGCATCTCAGCCATATTTGCGCCCCAAGCCACAATAGTATCAGTTAGTTCGATATCATCAAAACAGCCTGATGGCTCGTCTATACCAAAAACTTGCATAAAGCCAACAACCGCGCTTGCCATGCAGTGTCTTGCGTTTGGATCGATGCTATTGCTTCTAAAGCCACCTTTTATAAGCTTAACTGCAGCGTAACCTTCTGGAATTGTATATTGACCAGAGCCTAGAACTCCGATGCCATGAGGGCCTAGCTCATTATATGCTTTTCTAAACTGAGCCTCCATAACATCAAATGCTTGCTTCCAGCTTACTTGCTTAAATTTACCTTTTTTATCAAATTCGCCTTTTTCATTTACACGCAAAAGCGGATGAGTGATCCTATCCTCGCCGTACATGATCTTAGCATTAAAATAGCCTTTAATGCAGTTTAGACCACGATTTACTGGTGCTTCTGGATCTCCTTTTACAGCTACTATCTTGCCTTCTTTTGTAGCGACCATGATACCACAGCCTGTCCCACAAAACCTACAAGCGGCTTTATCCCAGCGCCAGCCTTTTTCGGCTTCGCTTGCTGCACTTAGCGAGCTTGGTACGGCTATACCAGCACTAGCACAAGCAGCACTAGCCGCAGCACTTTTTATGAATTCTCGTCGATTCATTCTTTCTCCTTTAAAGATTTAAAACAAATTTAATTGATATTAACCTTGCAAAACTTATTTACAACTGATTTACATTTACAAAAATTTCAAAAAACTTAAGCTAAAAATGTAAATATTTTTCTATATAAAAATATTAATTTTCTCACAAAGTACGATTTTAAAAGAAAATACTATTTAATAAAATTTAAAAATTTTAGAGTAGTTATCAAAAAAGCTAAAGAAAATAAAGT